>REBR01000154.1 GCA_007692645.1 Halomonadaceae bacterium
GCCCTGACAGAGGAAGCGGTCTACTCCGATGCACCCTGGCAGGATGGTATCTGGTTGCACCGGCTATTCGAGTCTGTGGGCCGCCCCAACCCGATCCGGCTGCAGGCAGTCAGGGATATCTATTGCAGCCGCTACCAGAATGACATTGATAGCTGCCTGAGGGATCTGGTACGCCCCCACCGGGCTCTTGCAGACTGCCGAGCCATTGCGGCAGCCGTACATTCAATAATAACCGATTGATTCCATTGCTCTCCGAGAGCCTTGTGTTAACCCGTTCAAGGGGAACAGAATCACTTCGACGACATTTCCTGTTCAAACCAGGCAGCCACGTCGGTCATCACATCGTCTGCTTTCTCACGGGCGGAGCGGGTGTCTGCCGGGTACTCTTTTGAAGTGATCCGGGTACGGGACATTCCTCTCTCTGCCTGCAGCGCAGCACGGCGCTCGGCAAACACATCACCCAGAACTTCAACACCAATGTCATTACCTTGCTGATTGCGCACGTGGCGCAACGCCTTGAACTGGTCCGGTGCAGGAGGGGCATCAAGCAGGCGTTGCCGGTCTTCATCCAGCACCTGGTGTTCGTCGGCCCAACAGTTCACAGCAAATGTCCAAGCGGTAGAGAGGTATTTTCCCTTAATACTGAAGCGACGGGGTTCTTTACCGTTGTGGCCGTGGACCACAAACACCGGTTCCCACACATCCTGTTTCGGGGAGAAAAAATCCAGCGTTAGTCCGTGCACACCAACCCCTGTATGTTTTTCGGTTTCAGGTGAGTTAGTGCTTACTTGCTTGCGGTATACCGCAAACGCTGCCTCAGCTTCCCATTGGGCATTTTGCGCCTGTGCCCTGAGTTTTTCATGCTGAAACATCATGCTGTTACGGGGCATTCCCCGGGTAGAGAAAAAGGTCTGACGTTGGCTGCCATTAACCTCTACCGACACATCAAATCCACCACAGCCGGATGGAGATTGATCAGAGTCGAGAAACTTAACTGTCATGGGTTCTACCTGTCTCCTGGAAGGATAATAAAGCGGTTTATTCAATGACTGATATGCTTTTAATAAAGCATGTCATAGCAAACCGTCCTGCCACAACACAGCCCACAGAGGGCCTATAACGGCACGGTTTTCCTGAATCCCTGGATAATAATTGGCTTGGTTGTGGTGATACTTGAAACCGAAGCAGACGAAAAGCGGTATTGAAGAACGCTTATTATCTATAAAGTACCCCATAACGCATAAAACTTAAACAATTACTCTTTAACAGATGAACAGGGCGGCTAGATCTGCCAAGGAGGCCACTCCTGTGGCCCTTCTCGCAACAGGTCAGAGAGCGACTCCGAATTAGCGGTTTCTCAGCAGTTGTCGCAGTTCCAGCTGGTTCTCCAGGGTCCGCAGTAGCTGCTGCCGGCTGATCCAGCCGCTCAGTTGGCCGTTTGCCATCACCGGCAGTTGGTTCAGGCTCCGCTCATTCATCATTTGTAACACCGTTTCAGCGCTCTCCTCAGGGCTTACCGTTACCACCTCTGATAAGGGCGTCATCACCGCCGCCACGGTCGTCTCAAGCCATTGCTCCCTTGGTACTGGCCGGGCGTCACTCAGGCTCACCAGCCCCAGCAGATGGCCACCGTTATCCTCTACCATAAAAGCCCTCTGGCCCCAGGGAAGTACCTGATGGTTAAGCCAGGTATCCAGAGTCGTATGCCCATTCACCCGGGGTACATTACCTTCAGCCAGATCCAGGGCCTTGATCCCCGCCAAACGCTTATTCATTTCATAAGTACGGCCATGACCCTCTGCCATGGTCAACAGGAACCAGCCAATCAATAGCAACCAGATGCCTCCCATTAACTGCCCCAGCACCAGCAGGTTCCAGAACGCCACTGCAAACAGCCCGTAAGCCACCAGGCGACCACCAGCCACTGCAGCACGCATCCCCTTGTCTGCATCCCCGGTGTAGTGCCACACCGCAGCCCGGAACACCCGGCCACCATCCAGGGGAAAGCCGGGAATCAGGTTAAACACGGCCACAATCAGATTAATAGCACCAAGCCAGCCCAATGCCACCGTTAACGGTTCGTACCACCCCGACAAAAACGCCAGTAACACCAGAAACAGGGCCGCCAAGGCAAAACTCACCAGTGGCCCGGCAATGGCAATCCAGAATTCATCCTTGGCACTCTCCGTATCCCGGCTCATCTGCGCCGCACCACCGAAAATAAACAGCGTAATCGCCCGCACCGGCACCCCACGGCGAATCGCCACCAGACTGTGTCCCAACTCATGCAACACAATGGATAGAAAAAAGGCCAGGGAAGTCACCAACGCGGTGGTCATCGCCGTTGTGAAAGACCATTCCGGAAACTGTTGCCGCAACCCCGTTGTCATGGTGACCAGCAGCAGAGCCAGAATCACCAGCCAACTGACATGGATCTCAAGGCGAATGCCACGTATATGGCCGAGTAACAGTACTGATTTAAACATGGTGATGAGTCCTTATGCCTGTTCAGAGTCAACCGTGACTTTTCAGTATGAATAGAGCCGTGCCTGTCCCAGTTGGTAAAGCCGTGCCTGTCCCTGTTAGATAGAGCCGTAGAGCCGTGCCTGTCCCACATTGTTGAGAGCCGTGCCTGTCCCACATTGTTGTTCATTGTTGAAGTTGAAGTTGGAGTGCCTGTCCCTTCAGTGCTTCAGTGCCGTCCCTGTGGCCCCTGTCCCTGTGGACCATATTGTCGAAGTTAGAGTGCCCGAAGTTAGAGTGCCTGTCCCTGTGGCCTGTGGCTTTTGCACCTGTTGCTGTAGAGGCTATAGTGCTTGTTCCGGTTTGGGGTTGCCCGTGATCAAGGAATGGAAAAAAGGCAGCGTCTTACTTGCATAATAAACCCTTGGAGCCTGAGCATGAACGAGAAGTCCGCACCCTTACACCCCAGCCCTACGCTGGATCGTCAGCGGGAGATTTACTTCAAGGGCTTGAGTGGGGAAAAGCCGGCGGTGCCCATTGATTTCAGTGCCCTTGAGCAGGCGGGTAAGCAGGCCATGAGTGCGGAGGCCTATGCCTATATTGCCGGTGGGGCCGGTCTTGAGGCCACCATGGCCAGCAACCGGGCCTCTTTTGATCGCTGGCAGATTGTGCCGCGCATGCTCAATGATGTGTCTGACCGGGATACCACGGTAAAATTGTTTGACCGTACCCTGCCCAGTCCCTTTTTGCTGAGCCCCATCGGGGTGCTTGAGATGGCCCACAAGGAGGCGGATCAGGCGGTGGCCAATGCGGCGGCGGCTGAGAATATTCCCATGATCTTCTCCAACCAGGCTTCCCGGCCCATGGAGCAGGTGGCAGAGACCATGGGGGATGCGGCTCGCTGGTTTCAGTTGTACTGGAGTAAGTCCGACGAGCTGGTGGGCAGCCTGGTGTCACGGGCAGAGCGCTGTGGCTGTGAGGCCATTGTGGTGACCCTGGACACCACGGTACTGGGCTGGCGCACCCGTGACCTGGATCTGGCCTACCTGCCGTTCCTGCGGGGCAAGGGCATTGCCCAGTACACCTCTGACCCGGTGTTCCTGGAAAGCCTGAAAAAAGCCACCGGGGGCGGCGATACGGCAAAACCGAAAATTACCCTGGATACCCTGAAAACCCTCAAAGAAGTCGCCCAGTCCTGGCCGGGACCCACCCTGGACGGGCTGCGTTCCGGCAAAGCCATGGCAGCGGTACAGGAGTTTATTGCGGTGTACTCCAAACCCTCTCTCACCTGGGATGACCTGAAAATGCTCCGGGAGCACACCTCACTGCCCATTCTGCTCAAAGGCATACAGCACCCGGACGATGCCCGCATGGCAGTCGACTATGGCATGGATGGCATCGTGGTCTCTAACCACGGTGGCCGCCAGGTAGATGGTGCCATTGGCAGCTTTGATGCCTTGCCGGCGGTTACCGAAGCCGTAGCCGGTCGCATACCGGTGCTTATGGACAGCGGTATTCGCGGCGGTGCGGATATTTTCAAGGCACTGGCCCTTGGTGCCACCGCGGTATGCCTGGGTCGCCCCTGGGTCTATGGTCTGGCCGTGGCCGGGGAGCAGGGGGTACGGGAAGTGATTGCCAATCTGAAGACCGATTTCGAATTGACCATGGCGTTATCCGGTTGCCGCTCCATCAGCGAGATTACGCCGGATGCTTTGCGCCGGCTTTAAGTGAAACCCCATAAAAAGGTTGTTCGCAAAGTAGCATGAAAAAGTAGCTTGAAACGGATGGGGCTTGATCGCGGCTATAGCCGCTCCCACATTTGTTGGCGGGAAAACTGAAAAAAGGGCGCCTTAGGCGCCCTTTTTAACATTTACCATTAAAATCAATGGCTTATCCGCTACACATCCAGATTGTTAACCGTCAGGGCGTTAGTCTGGATGAAGTTTCTCCGTGGCTCCACATCATCCCCCATCAACGTGGTAAAGATCTGGTCCGCGGCAATACCGTCTTCAATGGTCACCTTCATCATACGGCGACTCTCCGGGTCCATGGTGGTTTCCCACAGCTGGTCGGGGTTCATTTCCCCCAGTCCCTTATAGCGCTGAATGGACAGGCCACGCTGGGCTTCCTTCATCAGCCAGTCCAGACCACCGGCAAAGGTCAGTACCGGATGCTGACGCTCACCCCGCTGAATATAGGCGCCTTCACCCACCAGGCCATGGAGCTTTTCACCCACCGCAGCAATCGCTTTATAGGGGGGCGACTCAAAGAAGTCATGGCGGAAGGTGTAAGTGTAAGGAATGCCGTGGATAATCAGTATCACTTGGGGCAACGCCAACTTACGCTCAGGATCTTCCGTTACCGTAAACTCGTACTTGATACCGGTGCGGGTATCAAGCACCAGCCGCTCGGCCATCTGATCCACCCAGGCCACCATCTTCTCCCGGTCCTGCAGGGTTTCCGCGGTAACCGTGGGCAGCTCGATCATCTCCTCCAGTACCCGCTCGGGGTAAGCCCGGGACAGGCGCTCAATAACAGAGGTCACTGCCTGGTATTCTTTTACCAGGGATTCCAGGGCGGTTTCTTTCAGTGGCGGCGCATCCGGGTTCACATAGAACTGGGCTTTTTCCAGCGCCGTCTGGGTGAGGTAATTGATCTTGGCTTTCTCGTCTTTCAGGTACTGTTCCTGCTTACCACGTTTTACTTTATACAGTGGTGGCATAGCAATATACACATGGCCTCGTTCAATCAGCTCGCGCATCTGGCGGAAAAAGAAGGTCAGCAGCAGGGTGCGGATGTGTGAACCATCCACGTCCGCATCCGTCATGATGATGATGGAGTGATAACGCAGCTTGTCCGGATTGTATTCATCACGGCCAATGCCACAGCCCAGAGCCGTAATCAGGGTGCCAACTTCTACAGACGAGAGCATCTTGTCAAAGCGGGCTTTCTCCACATTCAGGATCTTACCCTTCAGTGGCAGAATCGCCTGGGTCTTGCGGGCACGCCCTTGCTTGGCGCTACCTCCCGCAGAGTCACCCTCCACTATGAACAGTTCAGAGAGGGCCGGGTCTTTCTCCTGGCAGTCCGCCAACTTGCCGGGCAGGCCGGCAATGTCCAGGGCGCCTTTACGCCGGGTCATATCCCGGGCCTTACGGGCTGCTTCACGGGCACGGGCCGCATCAATCATCTTGTTGACGATGATCTTGGTTTCCTGGGGATTCTCCTGCAGGTAATCCGAGAACTGCTTATACAGTTCCTGCTCCACCGCAGTTTTCACTTCAGAGGAAACCAGCTTGTCTTTGGTCTGGGAAGAGAACTTGGGATCAGGCACTTTCACACTGACAATGGCCACCAGTCCTTCACGGGCATCGTCACCGGAGGTGCTGATTTTGTGCTTCTTGGCCAGACCTTCCTGCTCAATATAGGTATTCAAGGTACGGGTCAGGGCAGCCCGGAAGCCCGCCAGGTGGGTACCACCATCCCGCTGTGGAATGTTGTTGGTAAAGCAGAACAGGTTTTCCTGGAAACCTTCGTTCCATTGCAGTGCCACTTCCACGGCAATGCCATCGTCCCGTTGTACGTTAAAGTGGAACACCGGGTTAATCGCGGTCTTGTTGGCATTCAGGTGCTCAACAAAAGCTCGCAGGCCGCCGTCGTACTGGAAAATCTCATCCCGGTTATTGCGTTCATCCGTTAAACGAATACGCACACCGCTGTTCAGGAACGCCAGCTCACGCAACCGCTTGGCCAGCATATCGAAATGAAACTCGATATTGGTGAAGGTCACCGGAGAGGGAATAAAGTGCACCATGGTGCCGGATTTGTCTGTTTCACCCACCACCGCCAGTGGTGCCTGGGGAACACCTTCTTTATAGCGCTGCTCGTATACCTTACCTTCCCGGCGAACCGTCAGCTTCAGCTCTGAGGAGAGGGCATTAACCACTGACACCCCCACACCGTGCAGGCCACCGGAGACCTTGTAGCTGTTGTCATCAAACTTACCCCCCGCATGGAGCACGGTCATGATGACTTCCGCTGCGGAAACCCCTTCTTCTTCGTGCATATCCACCGGCACGCCGCGACCGTCGTCTTTTACCGTAACGGATTCATCCGGGTGGATAACAATACCGATCTCTGAGCAGTGACCTGCCAAGGCTTCATCGATGCTGTTATCCACCAGTTCGAACACCATGTGGTGCAGACCGGTACCGTCATCGGTATCGCCGATGTACATCCCAGGTCGCTTACGAACGGCATCCAGACCTTTAAGGACTTTAATATTGGAAGAATTATAAGTGGGTTCGCTCATTCAAGGCTCCTGAAGCGCCTGCTGTTCTTTTGTAAAGGCGCCATGTTCCACGTGGAACATGGCCAGATCGTTCATGGCCTGATGCCAGAGTTGCGCCGGATCAGGCCGCTCAATACTTGTCACAAATACCTGTGACCCCAGTTGCAGTAACTGTTGGGCCAGCAGATCCTGGTTACTGCCATCCAGCTCTGCATTGATGTCATCCAGCAGGCAGATCCCGTGGCGATGGCTATGACGATTCACCATGGCCATCTGTGCAAGTTTCATCAGCACTACCAAGGTTTTCTGCTGCCCCCGGGATAACACCTCGCTGGCACGGCGACCGGCCACACGGATCTGTATGTCAGCCCGATGGGGTCCGTGGAGTGTGTGTCCCATCCGGCATTCCTGAACCAGGCTTTCAGTTAATACTTCTTCCAATAAACGGTTGGCTGCCCAACCCTGGTTAAAGCTTAACGACACCTGACCAGCCCAGGGTGCTGAGACAGTATTCAGCAACCCCTGCAGTAGTGGCACAAACTCCTCAAAACACTGTTTCCGATACTGAGTCACATGGGTAGCCAACTCAGCAAACTGCCGATCCCAGACAGACATCTGGGAATTGCCAATAGTACCATTTCTCAGCAAATGATTCCGCTGTGTCAGACTCTTTTGACAACGCTGCCAAACCCCCGCAAAGGGATGTTCCACGTGGAACACTAACCAGTCCAGAAATTGCCGACGCTTACCCGGGCCTCCGGCAATGATATCGAAAGTGCCCGGCTCAATAACTGAAACGGGCAACTCGCGAGCCATAGTGGCCAAAGACCGAATCCGTTCACCATCTTGCTTGAGAATGGTTTCCTTGCGCTTTATATCCCGACTAAACCCAAGGCGGTGTTCCCGTGCATCGTGACGCACAATACCGAACAGGGTGAAACACTCCTGACCAATAGTGACAAGATTTTCTGGTTTGTGAGTCCGGAAGGAACGACCGGTAGATAACACATGAATGGCTTCCAGCAAACTGGTCTTGCCACTGCCATTTACGCCATGGATCAGATTCACTCTCGGGGAAAACCGCAATCGCTCAGGGTTCAAATTTCGAAAGGAGTCGGTCTGTAATTCAATCAGCGCCATACAGGGCAGCTCACACAAGGGGTCGCTTTTGCAGAGGCACTACCATAACCCCTGGCAGCCCGGAGGGCTATCCCCAGGGAACTTAAAAGGAGGTAAAAAGCTTCATTGCGCTTTTATGGGGAAGTTCACTCTTTTTTACTCACAGCGCGGTGATTGGCGTTGGCTTCCCATGGCCTTAGTCGGCCAGGTCTGGCGTCAGGTTCGTAGTTGGCGAGGATTGGAGTCAGACACCCGTTTTTCCCGCTAAAGGGCAATAAATCTAAAAAATAGGATCACCAAATTTCCAGCCATAAATGACCGAAAAAAAACGACCCTGGAAAATCAATCAATAACACCATTCTCAAGGTAATTACCCACCGATTCCATAACAGCTTCCCATTCAGCCGGTCCAATAGAATCAACGGGATCATTGCCAAAGCGCACACTCACCAGATTCTGAGCCGGTGCTACACCGACCCGCTGGTGACCAAATCCTGCCGCCTTGCAATTACCTGACTAAACATCCCCAATGGGGCCACAGGTAGCCACGGGTGCCGCCACCATCCTCCAGATCATACTCATACCGGGTCATACCGAAAAGACCGTTACTGTGAAAGTCCGCTGCCATCAGCACAAGCTGCTCAGGTTGATGAATCAGTACGTCGACCCAGTAAGTACCTGATTTCATCAGCACCAAATTCTTAATAGTGACACCTTCCCAGACGAAATTTTCAACCTCTGGAATGTATTTCTTGATGGGATCATCAATGGGGTTCTCAATACCTTCAGAAACAGCAATACCTACCAGGGCGTTGCTTAGCGACTTGGCCACTGGCCACACGTGCTGACGGGTACCTCCGTTAAATCCGTTCTGGTAATCGTCGTAAACCAATTGCCCGTGGTGCATAAAGGCGAGGGCGTTGGTGCTACCACTCTCCATGTATTCCTCCAGGGTGCGGGTGCGGTCGTTCACCTCATAGGTCAGTTCACTGAGGTCCACCCTCATCTCTGGCAACGGGGATGCAATGGGGTCAGCTCATCCGGGGTGGGATGGAGCCGGCCCAGGTGTATCTCCATTGTTTTTATTTATCAGACAGATGAAGGGATTTGTCATAATGATGAGTGGGCCCTGAGCTGATCGCGGCCATGGCCGCTCCTACAGGTGTTTCACGGTGAGTTGTTGAGAAGCTTTTAAAATGTGGCAGGGTTCTCAGAAAACATAACAACTCGTCATTTTCAGGTTAAATTAACGCTAAGCAACCTAGATGCACAAAACATTACAATTACCAGTCTCCCCCACAGACACAAAAAAGCCCCGGTGAGAAAATCTCAACGGGGCTTTTTAAAACCGCCAGGGATCAGTGCAGCATGTTCAGCCGCTCATCCACAAACATATCCATCTCCGGCGCCAGGATGTGCACATAGCGGTCAAAGTAAAGGAACTGTTTGATCAGCAGGGCGAACTCACGGGGGAAATGCAGGCCGTGACTTTCGCCGATACGCACCAGATCCATCAGCAGGTGATTCACATCGTCTTCAGTCTGATCCATCACATGGGCACTGTCATAGTCCGGAACCATCCCATCCAGGTGCTGCTGCACTGAAGAGAGGTCTTTTGCCAACGCATCCACATCCACCGTGTCGTTGGTAATACCAATGCGCAACATGGCATCCGCCATACGATTAAAATCCCCGGCCATGATCGCTGCCATAAAATCTGACACCCCTTCCCAGGTGGTGGGGCGAATACGGCCAACAATGCCGAAATCGATAAACCCAATGCGACCGTCTTCCAGCACCATCAGGTTACCAGCGTGCACATCCGCATGGAAAAACTCACACTGGGTCAGGCTGGCAAACCAGGTGTTCATGGCGGTGATCAGGGTCCGCTCAGGATCCTTGGAAAAGCGGCGAATACTCTCCAGGTCCGTCAGGGGAACACCGTGGAAACGTTCCATGGTCAGCACCCGGCGGCTACTCAGGTCCCGGTATACTTTCGGTACCGTGGCATCCCGGTTACCGGTGTCTTCCAGGAAGCGGGCAAAGGTTTCCAGGTTATTGGCTTCTTTCACAAAGTCACATTCTTCCATCATGGTGCGCTGGATTTCCTGCACCACGCCAGACATGGAAGTCCAGGCCAGCTTGGGGGCCAGCTTCTCAGTGATTCGGGCCGACAGGTAAAGAAAATTCAGATCCGTCAGCAGGATATTGGAGACCCCGGGCTTCTGAATTTTCAGAACCACCTCGTCACCGTTCAGCAGCCGGGCACAGTGCACCTGGGCGATAGAGGCTGAGGCCAGGGGCACCGGATCAATGGAATGAAACAGCTGGTCCAGGGGCTGATCAAATTCTTCCCGCAGAATCCGTTCCATCACACTGAACGGCAGCGGTGTGGTCTGATCCAGGCAGCCCTGGAATTCTTCCACATAGGCGGCAGGGAAAAAGGTGGGGGATGAGGCGATAAACTGCCCCAGCTTGATATAGGTGGCACCCAGCTCCTCAAAGGTCCGCCGCAGCAGCCGGGGAAAGGGCGGTCGTTCACCAGAGGCCCAGCGCAGCCCGGTACGGGACAGCACCATGGCAGTCTGGCCAATGCGCAACGCACCTTTCACGCCATCGGCAAAAAGACCCATGGGATGGGATACAGGGGGGGTATTCCCCGGAATTGCTTGCGCCATTATTTGCTCCTTGTTTCGAGGTAACTCAGTGGAGGCAAAAAGTAACCACTGCTCCCTAAGTAACACAGAGAGCGGGGCCGCCACTAGAGCCGCATGGGCATAACCACATACACACATTCATCGTCAGCGCCGCTTTCAATCAGGGCACTGGCATTGGGGTCTGAGAACACCATGCGTACATTGTCATCGTTAACAGCATTCAGTACATCAATCAGATAGCCGACATTAAAGCCGATCTGCAGGGACTCCCCCTGGTACTCAACGGCCATGGCGTCTTCCGCCTGTTCCTGTTCCGGGTTATTGGCGTAAACATGCAGGGCATTGGGTTCCAGTTGCAGGCGCACCCCACGGATATTTTCATGGGACAGAATGCCAGCTCGCTGCAGCATACTCTTAAGAGTCTGGCGATCCGCAATGACGGTTTTGTCACCACCCCGGGGCACCACCCGGTTGTAGTCCGGAAATTTGCCTTCAATCAGCTTGGAGGTAAAGGTGAAGCCCCCTACGGTGGCCCGCAGATGGTTTTCCCCGATCACCAGTTCAACCGGTGTGACCACATCATCCAACAGCCGCAGCAGCTCCTGTACGCCCTTACGGGGCACAATCACCTGGCGGGTAGCATCAATACCACTGTCGATAGGCAGGGTGGTCATGGCCAGCCGGTGACCGTCAGTGGCCACCGCCCGCAACAGGGAATCTGACACTTCCAGCAGCAGACCATTCAGGTAATAACGCACATCCTGCTGAGCCATGGCAAAAGCGGTGGCTTCCAGCAGATGGCGCAGCTCCCCCTGGGGCAGGGACAGGCGGAAACTCTCGGCATCATCTTCCACATTAGGGAAGTGCTCCGCCGGCAGCGTCGACAGGGTAAACTGACTGGCCCCGGCCTTGACCTTCATGCGCTCCGCATCCACAGACAGGGTAATGGTCACCCCCTCCGGCAGTGAACGGCAGATATCAGAGAGTTTACGGGCCGGTACGGTAATGCGCCCGGGCTGCTCCACAGCAATGTCGTCTACCCGTGCCACCAGTTCCACTTCCATATTGGTACCGGTCAGGGTCAGCTGGCCGTCTTCAGCGATCAGCAGCACATTGGACAGTACCGGCATGGTCTGCTTTTTCTCCACAACGCCGGCAATGGCCTGGAGCGGCTGTAACAAGGCTTCTCGGGAAAGGGTCAGTTTCATTTTTTATCCGTTATCTGCTGCGGTTGAATAAAGAGTCAGTGATCAGCTGGTCAACAGCCGCATGAAGTTCTGATAATCCTCACGGATGGCAGGATCGGTTTCCTGCAGTTGCACGATCTTTTTACAGGCATGCAACACCGTGGTGTGGTCTCGGCCGCCAAAGGCCTCGCCGATTTCCGGCAGGCTATGGTTGGTCAGTTCTTTCGCCAGAGCCATGGCCATTTGCCGTGGCCGGGTAATGGAGCGGGTACGGCGCTTGGAGTGCAACTCCGCTACCTTCATTTTGTAGTACTCCGCCACAGTTCGCTGGATATTGTCGATACTGACCTGTTTTTCATGCAGGGCCAACAGGTCCTTCAGGCTCTCCCGGATAAATGCCGGGGTAATCTGCTGCCCGGTAAAATGGGAATTGGCGATAACCAGCTTTAATGCCCCTTCCAGTTCCCGCACGTTAGAGCGGATCTTCTGGGCAATAAAAAACGCCGCCTCGCTGCTGATGGCCACCCGGGCCTGTTCCGCTTTTTTCATGATGATCGCCACCCGGGTTTCCAGCTCCGGGGGTTCCACCATCACCGTCAGCCCCCAGCCGAAGCGGGACTTCAGGCGTTCTTCCATATTAACAATTTCTTTCGGAAAACGGTCACAGGTAAGAATGATTTGCTGACCACCTTCCAGTAACGCATTAAAGGTGTGGAAAAACTCCTCCTGGGAACGCTCTTTGCCGGCAAAGAACTGAATGTCATCAATCAGCAGGGCATCCAGGGAGCGGTAATAGCGCTTGAACTCATTAATGGCGTTGAGCTGCAGCGCCTTGACCATATCCGCCACAAACCGCTCGGAACGCAGATAGGCCACCTTGGCGTTGGGGTTGCGCCGCACAATCTCACTGCCCACCGCATGCATCAGGTGGGTTTTACCCAGACCCACACCCCCATAGAGAAACAGCGGGTTATAGGAACCACCGGGGTTCTCTGCCACCTGCATGGAGGCGGCACGGGCCAATTGGTTGGACTTACCCTCAACAAAGGTCTCAAAGGTAAACTGCCGATTAAGGAAGCTTTCGTGTTTTACACCACCTTCAACCTGCACCCGACGGTGCTGGCTGCGGCTGTCCCAGGCCCGGGTCTGGTAGTGTTTATCCGGGCTTTGGCTGGCGGTATTGACCTCATCACGGCTTACCGCAGAAGCCAGCTCCGATTCCGGCGCCGGGGCAACATCATCCGCAGCAGGGCTTTTTCCAAAGCGGTTAGCGCCAGTACTGCCATTCACTTTTGCCCCGGAACCATTAACCCGGGTACTGCCGTTAACATTCTTACTGTCACGGGCAGAACCCACCTGCAGTTGCACAGCAGGAAAATCACCGGGAAAACGGTCTTTCAGCACTTCTTCTATACGGGCCAGGTATTTCTGGCTCACCCAGTCCATGACAAAACGGTTCGGTGCCAGCAGTATCAGGGCATCATCCTGTTGCTGAGACTGCAGAGGGCGTATCCAGGTATTGAACTGCTGTGCCGGGAATTCATCCCTGAGCACGTCCAGACATTCTTGCCATTTTTGCTGCGGCACGGTGTTAATCCCCGTTTATCCTGTCTGTGAGTGAACCCGCTGGCTGCCATTGGATAACTCTGTTCTGGCATGGCAGGGCAAAGCATTCTACTCCTAAGCAGGGCCAATGGTGAAGCCCTGAAAATCAGGCTATAAACAGGCTGTGAATATCTTTGTTAAATTAAAACAATATTTTACAGACCTATCTACAGGGTAGTGCACAAAATCACGGGGTGAAAAAGACGCCCCGGTGGTTTTGACTTATCCACAAAGGCCAGTGATTAAGCTGGTAACAACATGGGCACAACACCATGAACAAGTGAGGGACAACTCGGGGGTTTGCCCTGGGGGTAAAGTTATGCCCAATCGATACAGACTTCATACCGGGTTTACGCCCTGCCCCCGAACAGCTTTGTCATTGCTTTAACTAGCTGTTTTTGTACACATAAAGTGGTTTTTCCACCGAAAAGTGCCTCAGTAATAATAGTAATAACAGTCTTTAATCCTTTAAAAAGACTTAAAACCTTTTACTGCTATTACACCCCGGGAATAATCCCAAAGCCGAATCACCACCTGCCTGGCTGTGAGCCACTGGGAGGAAAGTTGTCGCAATGATTGATCCCGGCGCAACTTTTCACTAGAATCACATCCCTATTTTTCAACAAATTTTTCTTCGTCACCGCAGCAGACCCAGCAGCGTTAGCCCGAACGGGTTATCAGCAAGGTTTTGCGGTTACCGGAGCCACACAGCAATCTCAGGATTAACACCATGAAGCGTACATTCCAGCCCAGCGTCATCAAGCGTAAGCGCAACCACGGTTTCCGTGCCCGTATGGCCACTGCTGGCGGCCGTGCAGTCATCACCCGTCGTCGTGCCAAGGGCCGTAAGCGTCTGAGCGCCTGATCCGGCTTGACTGAACCTGCCGATCACCGTTTTCCCCGTTCTGCACGGTTACTGACACCTGCACACTACCGCCAGGTGTTTGATCAGGTGGAAATCCGTGCAGGCAATCGGCATTTACTGATTCTGGCCAGACCCAGTGCCACGGAGCGGCCAAGAATCGGGCTGATTATCGCCAAACGCCATGTGCGTAAAGCGGTTCAGCGCAACCGGATCAAGCGATTGCTCCGGGAATCCTTCCGGCACCGGCAAGCCACCTTGCCACCGTTGGATCTGGTAGTGCTTGCCCGACCCGGCCTGGGTCAAGTGGATAACCAGACCCTCAATGAGATGCTGGAACAGCTCTGGCACAAGCTAACCCGCAAGGCGCAGGAAACGGCCGGCAGTTAGCCCACCGCAACACAAGGCAGCAGCTTTGATGATTAAACGGCTGATTGTACTTTTGATTCGTGGTTACCAGTACGGCATCAGCCCGTTGCTGCCCAGTCGCTGCCGTTTTTATCCCACCTGTTCCAGCTATGCCGTAGAAGCGGTTGAACACCATGGCGTGGCCAAAGGGCTTTGGCTGGCATTAAAACGTCTGGCACGCTGTCATCCCTGGGGTAACAGCGGTTATGATCCGGTACCCGGTTGCGGTAAGCAGCAACACTGCCCCTGCGACCCAGTTAACCGATCAGGTCCAACACACAGGAAAATGCCGCATCACGGCTGTTCCCACTCTGCAGAGAAGACATCTTAGGTTATGGATATTCAACGAATTGCCATCTGGCTGGGCCTCGCAATTGTCAGTTACCTGATGATCCTGGCCTGGAACGAAGACTATCACCAGCGCCCTGATGCGCCGGTGCAGGTTGAAGAACAGCAGCGGGAACGCAGTGATGCCCCGGCAGATGAATTTACCGTACCTGATGAAGACCCTGAGAGTGACGGACCGCGGGAATTTGCCGTACCGGACGAAGATACCGGTGAAGACCGGGCACCCAGCGGTGAAACCCCCGATGCGGATGGGGATACCATCACTGTGCGCACCGACGTGTTGGATATGGAAATCAGCCTCAAGGGCGGCCACATTACCCGGGCAGACCTGCTGGAATATGACCGCACCCTGGGCTCTGAGGAACCCCTGCGTCTGCTGAGCAATGACAGCAACCGGGTGTATATCCTGGAAAGCAGCCTGATCGGCCGGGACGGCCCGGATGCCGCCAGAAACGCCCCTGCCCCCACCTATCAGGTATCACAGAATACCTTTGAACTGGCAGACGGCCAGGACAGCCTGAGCATCGACTTACGCTACGAAACCGATGCCGGTGTACCCATTACCAAACGCTATACCTTTGACCGTGGCAGCTACCACGCCCGGGTAACCTACCACATCGAAAACACCACCAATGAGACCTGGCAGGGTAACTTCTCCGGCAAAATTGTCCGTGATGAAAGCGGCGACCCCACCGGTCAGTCCACTATGGGCATCCGTGCTTACCTGGGTATGGTTATCAATACTCCGGAGTCCGCCTACAGCAAATATGACTTTGGTGACCTCAACAGCAGCCCCATTGCACTGACTGCACAGGGGGGCTGGATAGCCTTTATCCAACACTATTTCATGACCTCCTGGATTCCTGATCCCGAACAGCGGCATAACTACCAGACCATGAAGCGTAACGGCCTGCATGTTATCGGCTTTGTATCACCGGCTACCCGTATTGAGCCCGGCCAGAGCCAGGAAGTGGGCTCCGAGTTTTACCTGGGTCCGAAGATCATCGAAAACCTGAAAGACATCGCCCCAAGTCTCGACCGCACCGTGGACTTCGGCTGGCTGTTCTTTATCTCCCTGCCCCTGTTCTACATCCTGGACTGGTTCCATGGGCTGGTGGGTAACTGGGGCGTGGCGATTATTCTGCTGACCCTGCTGGTGAAGACGGTGTTCTTCAAACTCTCTGCCACCAGCTACCGTTCCATGGCCAATATGCGCCGGGTAGCGCCCCAGCTGCAGCGGCTAAGGGACCTGTACGGTGAAGACAAACAGAAAATGTCCCAGGAGATGATGGCGCTCTACAAGAAAGAGAAAATCAATCCACTGGGGGGCTGTCTGCCGATACTGGTGCAGATGCCCGTGTTCATTGCCCTGTACTGGGTACTGTTTGAATCGGTACAGCTGCGTCATGCCCCCTTCTTCGGCTGGATTACCGATCTGTCGGTGATGGACCCCTACTTCATCCTGCCGATTCTGATGGGTGCCTCCATGTTCCTGCAGATGCAGCTGAACCCGACCCCTCCGGATCCGATCCAGGCCAAGGTCATGAAAATGATGCCGATTATTTTCACCGTCTTCTTCCTGTGGTTCCCGGCAGGTCTGGTTCTGTACTGGCTGAGCAACAACGTGCTGTCTATCGCCCAGCAGTACTACATCACCAAGCAGATCGAGAAGACCGGCGGCAAAACCGCCAAGGGGTAGAGGAGCTCAGGCCATGGCCGGTAACGGTGCCCGTGCAACCATTGCGGCCCTGGCCACGGCCCAGGGCCGGGCCGGTGTCGGCATCGTACGCCTGTCCGGCCCGGCAGTGCTTGAGCTGGCCCAGGCTTTCCTGGGCTTCACCCCGAAACCCCGCCATGCCCACTACGGGCCTTTTCTGGATAGTAATGGCCAGGTCTTAGACCAGGGCATCGCCCTGTTCTTCCCCAACCCCCATTCATTTACCGGTGAAGATGTTCTGGAACTCCAGGGCCATGGTGGCCCCGTGGTCATGGACCTGCTGTTGCAGCGGGCCACCGCCCTGGGTGCCCGCCTGGCCCGCCCCGGTGAGTTTTCTGAAAGAGCCTTTCTCAACGACAAACTGGATCTGACCCAGGCGGAAGCCATTGCTGATCTGATCGACAGCAGCTCCCAACAGGCCGCCCGCAGTGCCATGCGCTCCCTCCAGGGGGTGTTCTCCCGCCAGATCCACCAGCTGGTGCAGGGCCTGACCCAACTGCGCATCTATGTGGAAGCGGCCATCGATTTCCCGGAAGAGGAAATCGATTTTCTCGGTGACGGCAAAGTCGCCGGGGATCTGGCAGCGCTGATCGCAGAGTTACAGCAACTGCTGGCCCAGGCCCACCAGGGCTCCCTGTTGCGGGAAGGCATGCGGGTGGTGATTGCCGGTCGTCCCAATGCCGGCAAATCCAGCCTGCTCAATGCTCTTTCCGGTCGGGAAAGTGCCATCGTCACCGCTGTGGAAGGCACTACCCGGGATGTGCTGCAGGAGCAGATTCACATTGATGGCATGCCCCTGCACATTATCGATACCGCTGGCCTGCGGGACAGTGACGACGAAGTAGAACGCATCGGCATCGCCCGTGCCTGGCAGGAGATCGCCCAGGCAGACCGCATACTGCTACTGGTGGATTCCACCACCTCCGATGCCATCACCCCACAGGCAGTGGCTACGGGCCTGGGTCAGCCATTACCGCAGGGGGTACCGGTCACCCTGATCCGCAACAAGATTGATCTGGGCAGTGAAACCCCGGGCCTCAGTGAATCCCCCCAAACCACACCGGTTATCCGGCTATCGGCAAAAGCCGATATGGGCGTGGATACCCTGCGGGAACACCTCAAGCAGATCATGGGCTATCAGGGGGAAGGCAGCGAAGGCTTCATCGCCCGCCGCCGCCATCTGGACGCACTGAATCTGGCCCTGGACGTATTGCACCAGGGCCAGGAACAGTTGCAGGAAAATGGTGCCGGGGAATTACTCGCTGAAGACCTGCGCCAGGCCCAGGATCACCTGGGTGAGATCACCGGGGCGGTGACCGCAGACGATCTGCTTGGGCATATCTTCAGCTCTTTCTGTATCGGTAAGTGATTTTTGGAGCGGAAGCACAGCAAGATAGCTTTAAGGTATTTTTAATCTAAGTTAAAGATAATAAGCTTACTTTAACTTAAAAACAGCTTAAGGTAAGGATCAAACACATAACTACGCCACCGTTGTTGCCCAGTCATCTCAACTAGAATATCTTTTCCTATCAATGCTTTGATGAGTGCGTTAGCAGTTGGTGTGGTGATGCTCAATGCTATTTCCAGCTGTTTGGCGTTTACGATTGGTTGACGATATAGAATGTTCAGCGCCTCACGGGCCAGCGGAGCTCGTTTTCCTAATCCCAGTAAATCCTGTTCCACCTTTGCTCGCAGTGTCAGAATCTCCCTGAATAGATCACGCCCACGGGTGGCAGTCTCCGCCACGCCATTCAGGAAAAACCGCAGCCAATGAATCACATTGTTATTGGTTCGCACCTGCATCAGCGCATCGTAATAACTGGCGCGGTTGCGTTCGAAAAAGTCCGAAAGGTAAAGCGATGGCTTAGTCAGCAAGCCGTGGCTGATCAGGTAGAGTGGAATCAGTAAGCGCCCGATACGGCCATTACCATCCAAAAAGGGATGAATGGTTTCAAATTGGTAGTGGCTCAAACCAATACGAATAAGGTGGGGTACCTGAATCTGATCGTTGTGCCAGAACAATTCCAGATCGCCCATCATTGCCACCACACCATCATGATGAGGTGGAATAAAACTGGCATCGGTCAAGCTCGAACCGCCAATCCAGTTCTGGCTGTTACGAAACTCCCCCGGTAATTTGTTTTCACCACGTACCCCTTTCAGTAAAAGCTCATGAGTATGCTTGAGCAGACGATTGGAAAGGGGCGTATTGGCAAGTTGATCAATGGCGGAGTTGACGGCCTCGATATAGTTACGCACCTCTTGCCAGTCATCACGTTTTTCAGGGGCAATCTGCTCTACTGGTAGCAGGGCTTCATCAATTGCCGTCTGCGTACCCTCAATACGGCTGGAGCTTTGTGCTTCCTTGACCACGTGCATCTGAATAAACAAATC
>REBR01000038.1 GCA_007692645.1 Halomonadaceae bacterium
GGCCAGTAAGGGCACTATAGACAGCAGCGTGGTATAGACCAGGCTCATGGCATGCAGGGTCAGGTTCCCCCCCGCCACATCACGGCCTACCGCATAAGCCACCCTCAACTGGCGGTGAAAAAAGCCCAGAACGCGGCTCTCTTGCGCATCCGGTCTGTTCAGCAACCAGTCCTGAAACCGGCTCAATCTGTCTTTCAGTTCGTCCACGGTCACAAGCGACATCCTGTTAATCAATGGGTGGTGCATCAGCCTGACAAAGCCGGTCAAAGGCAGTTATCGGGCCTCACCCTGAAGCGTTACGGTCAAACGGCGGCTACCGGCATGGTCCCGGTGCTCCCCCAGGTAGATGCCCTGCCAGGTGCCCAGCAACATCTCCCCCTTGGCCAAGGGAATGGTCAGTGACGGTCCCAGCAGAACCGCCAGAATATGTGCGGGCATATCATCTGCCCCTTCGAGGGTATGCTGGTAGTACGGGGCGTTCTCGGGAACAGTTTCTCTAAAGAACCGCTCCATATCTCCCCGCACCGTGGGGTCGGCATTTTCGTTAATGCTCAATGATGCAGAGGTGTGCATCATAAACAGATGCAGCAGGCCCACTTTCACTGTCGCCAACTCGGCGACAGCCCCCCTCACCTCATCCGTCACCAGATGAAAACCCCGCTTACGGGGGGCTAACTGAATCACTTGCTGGTGCCACATGGTGGTTCTCCTCAGCCTTTGCAGCCCGGGTTCCTTTGGCTTTGGTCACAGCCCCCTTACCTCAAGGCGCGCCACGCGCTAACATAGCGGATTCGCCAACCGGGCCGTCCCGGACATCATAACAGCGTAAAGCCAGAAAAAGAGAGCCAGATCCATGAGTGATGACAGCAAACGCCGCCATTCCAGCAAGGTTGTTGATGGCGTCAGCAAATCCGCCGGCCGGGCCATGTTGCGGGCAGTGGGTTTCAGTGACGAGGACTTTAAAAAGCCCCAGGTAGGTATTGCCTCTACCTGGAGCATGGTCACCCCCTGCAACATGCACATCGACAAACTGGCGGTGGAATCAGGCATTGGCACTGATGCTGCCGGTGGCAAGAGTGTCATCTTCAACACCATCACCATCTCTGACGGTATCGCCAACGGTACTGAAGGCATGAAGTACTCCCTGGTGTCCCGGGAAGTGATTGCCGATTCCGTGGAAACCGTAGCAGCCTGTGAAGGCTTCGACGGTATTGTGGCCATTGGCGGCTGCGACAAGAACATGCCCGGTTTGATCATGGGTATGGCTCGCCTCGACCGGCCCTCGGTGTTTGTTTACGGCGGCACCATTCTGCCCGGTGAAGGCCATACGGATATCGTCTCGGTGTTTGAGGCCATTGGCGCCCACGCCAAAGGGGACAAATCCCTGATCGAAGTAAAACAGATTGAAGAAACCGCCATTCCAGGCCCCGGTTCCTGTGGTGGCATGTACACTGCCAATACCATGGCCTCTGCCATTGAAGCCCTGGGCATGAGTCTGCCGGGCAGTTCAGCACAGAATGCGGTGTCCGATACCAAACTGGCGGACTGCCGTGCCGCCGGTGCCGCGGTGATGGAACTGCTGGAACTGGACATCAAGCCCTCAGACATCATGACCCGCAAGGCATTTGAAAATGCCATCACGGTAGTGATTACCCTTGGCGGCTCCACCAACGCGGTACTGCACCTGCTGGCCATGGCCAACACCATTGGCGTGGAGCTGTCCCTGGAAGACTTCGTCACCATTGGCAAGCGGGTACCTGTACTGGCGGACCTGCGCCCCAGCGGCCATTACATGATGTCAGAACTGGTGGCCATCGGTGGCATTCAGCCGATGATGAAAATGCTGCTGGATGCGGGCCTGCTCCACGGTGACTGCATGACAGTGACCGGTAAGACCCTGGGGGAGAATCTGAGTGGTGTTGCCCCCTACCCGGCGGACCAGGAGATCATTCAGAGCCTGGAAACGCCCCTGAAAAAAGACAGCCACCTGCGCATTCTCTATGGCAACCTCTCCCCCACCGGCGCTGTGGCCAAGATTACCGGCAAAGAAGGCACCCACTTCACTGGCACCGCCCGGGTGTTCCAGTCCGAAGAAGAAGCCCAGCAGCGCATCATGGATGGCACCGTGGTAGCCGGCGATGTGGTAGTCATCCGCTATGAAGGCCCCAAAGGCGGGCCAGGCATGCGGGAAATGCTCAGCCCCACCTCTGCCATCATGGGCCGGGGCCTGGGTAATGATGTTGCACTGATTACCGATGGCCGCTTCTCCGGTGGCAGCCACGGCTTTGTGGTAGGCCATGTCACCCCGGAAGCAGCGGAAGGTGGCCCCATCGCCCTGTTGCAGGACGGTGACAGCATTACCATTGATGCAGAAGCCAACAGCATCAGTGTGGCCCTGACGGAGGAGGAAATGGCCAAACGGCGCGCAGCCTGGCAGCCACCCGCCACCAAGTACCCCCGTGGTGTATTGGCAAAATACGCCAAAACGGTGAACTCTGCCTCACTGGGTGCAGTCACCGACGCACTGGACTGAACCGGGCTCAGGCAGGGAACCCCTGCCCGGTAAATAGATGAAAGGGGAGGCCATTGGCCTCCCCTTTCTATTTTGTCTCTTTCCTACTAATTATTAATAACTCGTATTTATCCTGACCCCCTCCAGAACCCAGTCAACATGTGCCTGTCTCAGCTAATTGTAAAAAAGCCCGTATCAAGTACGCCTTTCTGGCGTTGGTAACTATTCATCGCGGGATCTGTCCACTATGATTTAATTAAGGCTGAGCGTTTTTTGACCAAGCAGAGGGGTGTATCCATGAGCATCTTGCAGCAGTTCAGAAATCGTTACGAGGCGACGCAAATTGAAGAATTAAGCCTCGAAGAGTACCTGGCAGTATGCAAGGAGGACCCGGCAGCTTATGCCACGGCCGCTGAACGCATGCTATTGGCCATCGGTGAAGCACAGCTGGTGGACACGTCCCGGGATTCCCGACTCTCACGGATTTTCTCCAATAAGGTCATCAAACGTTACCCGGAATTCCGGGAGTTCTATGGCATGGAAGAGTCTGTGGAAAGTATCGTTGCCTACTTCCGCCATGCGGCCCAGGGCCTGGAAGAAAAGAAGCAGATTCTGTATCTGCTGGGTCCGGTGGGTGGTGGTAAATCCTCTCTGGCCGAGAAGCTGAAATCCCTGATCCAGAAAGTACCCTTTTATGCCATCAAGGGTTCCCCGGTGAATGAGTCGCCCCTGGGGCTGTTCGACCCTTTGGAAGATGGCCAGATCCTGGAAGAGGAATACGGCATTCCCCTGCGCTACCTCAAGCCCATTATGTCCCCCTGGGCCGTTAAACGGCTCCATGAATTTGGCGGTGATATCAGCCAGTTCCGGGTGGTGAAACGCTTCCCCTCCATTCTCGACCAGATCGCCATCGCCAAAACCGAACCCGGTGACGACAACAACCAGGACATCTCCGCCCTGGTGGGTAAAGTAAACATCCGCATGCTCGAGGACTTCAGCCAGGATGATGTAGACGCTTACAGCTTCAGTGGCGGCCTCAACCGGGCCAACCAGGGCATGCTGGAATTCGTTGAGATGTTCAAGGCCCCCATCAAGGTCCTGCACCCGCTGCTTACCGCCACCCAGGAGGGCAATTACAACACCACCGAAGGAATGGGTTCAGTGCCCTTCGATGGGGTTATTCTGGCCCACTCCAACGAGTCCGAGTGGCAGACTTTCCGCAACAACAAACACAACGAGGCCTTCCTGGACCGGGTCAACATCGTCAAGGTGCCCTATTGCCTGCGGGTCTCTGAAGAAATCGAAATCTACCGTAAACTGCTCCGGGAAAGCTCCCTGGCAGAAGCCCCCTGTGCCCCGGATACCCTGCGTATGCTGGCCCAGTTTGTGGTGCTTTCCCGGCTGGTAGAACCGGAAAATTCCAGCATCTACTCAAAAATGAAGGTCTATGACGGGGAGAACATCAAAGACACCGACCCCAAGGCCAAGTCCATGCAGGAATACCGGGACGCCGCCGGGGTCAATGAAGGCATGGATGGCCTGTCTACCCGCTTCGCCTTTAAAATCCTCTCCAAGGTGTTCAATTTTGACTCCACGGAAGTGGCTGCCAACCCCGTGCATCTGCTGTATGTGCTGGAAAAGCAGATCGAGCAGGAACAATTCCCCTCCGAAGTGCACGAGCGCTACCTGCGCTTTATCAAGGAATTCCTGGCCCCCCGGTATGTCGAATTTATCGGTAAGGAAATTCAGACCGCTTATCTGGAGTCCTACTCCGAGTATGGCCAGAACCTGTTTGACCGCTATGTCACCTATGCGGACTTCTGGATTCAGGATC
>REBR01000037.1 GCA_007692645.1 Halomonadaceae bacterium
GGGGGCCTGCGGGTGCAGTCCGGGGCAGAGGCACAGCGCACCGAGTTATTGAGTAATATGGATGCGGTGATCAGCACCGAGTTTAAAGAGCAGCTGGGGCCCATTATCGCCCGGGCGGTAACCGCCTCTATTGCCAGGGCCACGGTGCAGTACCAGTTGCAGCGCCAGTATGGGGACCTGGCGGGTTTTGTGGGGCTGATTTACCAGATTGTGTCGACCCAGGCGGATACCCGCATCTGGAGTTCGTTGCCAAAACGTTTTGATATTGCGTCTGTACCCCGGCCAGAGAATGACCAGCTCACCCTGGAGTGGTCCGGGCAGTTTCACCAGGTGGACTTGCCGCAAGGGCAGTTTCACCTGATCTGGGTGCGTGCGCCCCGGGCCGGGGCACAGCCCGGCATACAGGTGATTACCTTGTAATCCCCCTGACTGACTGGACAAGGCCCCCTTCAGGGCCGACCATAGTGTTTCAACAACGAGGCAAGCCTTATGAACAGGGATTTCCACGGACTGCGGTCCTTACTGCCGGGCAAAGCCGCCTGGCTGATTCCGGCCCTGGTGCTGCTACTGAGCGCCTGCGCTACCCATAAAACCCCGGATGAAGTGGTTCTGGCCCCAAGCCTTACCGGCCTGGTACAGATAGAGACCCTCACGGAGAGTAATGACAACGGCCTGCTGCGGGTAAAAATCACTGGCCGTAATATGATCGACCGGGTACTGACCATGGATTACCAGTTCGACTGGCTGGATAAAGACGGCCAGATGGTAGACTCCGTACTGTCCCGTAAAACCCGTTTTACCGCCGACCGGCTGCGCTACTTCACCATCGACGGCATTGCCCCCAGTGCCGATGTGGTGAGCTACCGCCTGTACATTGATGAGAGGGCGCGCTGATGACTTTTCAGATTAATGCCATAAGTATGAAAACCCGGGCTCTGGGTCTGTTGATGCTGCTGACCCTGGTGTTGGCGGGCTGCGCCCAGCGCACCGTGATTGTCGACCGTGAGGCGGACGACGCTGACCCCACCCTGGCCCTGGAATACCGGGACTTTGAGTTTGCCGCCATGGACGCAGTGAACTCCCTGCTCAGCTCCGGCGCCGTGGACCACCCGGAGAACAAGCGCTATGTGATGGCCGTCTCCCGGGTCACCAACGACACCATGCAGCGCATCGACACCGACCAGCTGATCCGCCAGGTGCGTATCGCCCTGCTGCAAAGCGGCAAAGTGATCACCACCTCCGCCATCTCCGCTGACGGCGTGCAGGATGAGTTGCTGGATGAGGTGCGCCGCCTGCGGGGCTCCGAAGAATTCCGGGCTGACACCCAGGTGGAAACCGGCACCCTGATCAGCCCGGACTTCGGCCTTACCGGCAAGATCATGCAGCGCAATATCGACCGTGACCGGCGTACCCAGCAGGTGGAGTACTACTTCCAGCTGGTGCTGACGGACCTGCGTAATGGTCTGGCGGTGTGGGAAAATGAGACGCCGATTATCAAGCGGGGCAGTAACCGCTCCGTGGCCTGGTAATTACTGATGACTGATTCAAAGAAGTCTGAATGGGCAGCCGGTATTAATGCCAATGTGGGTATGAGTGGCGGTGCGGGTAAGAATGCCAGTGAAGGCGGTATTCCCCCGGAACTGGAAACCCGGGTCGCCGCCAGCGAAACCCGCATCACCAAGGCTATTTTCCCCTTCAACACCAACCACCACGACACCCTGTTCGGCGGCGACGCCCTCTCCTGGATGGACGAAACCGCCTTTATCGCCGCCACCCGATTTGCCCGCAAATCCCTGGTCACCGTCTCCACCGACCGCATCGACTTCCGGGCCGCCATCCCCGGGGGCAGTCTGGTAGAATTCGTCGCCCGGGTCTCCCACGTGGGCCGCACCAGTGTGCGGGTGCAGGTGGATGCCTGGCTGGAGAGCATGTACCGGGAAGGGCGGGAGCATGCGATCAGTGGCTGTTTTACCATGGTGGCGGTGGATGCGGATAAGCGGCCGATACCTGTTCTTTGATGAGAGGGACAGACTAATGAATGGGGACAGACCACGTTTTATTTAAATGGGGACAGACCACGTTTTGGCACTTCAAAAAACGTGGTCTGTCCCCATTTAAATAAAACGTGGTCTGTCCCCCCTTACTCTGTCCCCCCTTACTCCAATTTCCTGACCCAGTTGTGAAGGAGCAACCCCATGCTTAACACCCTCCGGGGCATCCTCGTCCTCTTCCTCATCACCCTGATCACCCTCATTGGCATCGGCCCTATGGTCCTGGTGGCACTGTTCAAGGTGGCCATTCCCAACGCTGCCTTCCGCCGCTGGTGTGCCCGCCTGGTCATGCTGATCGCGGAAACCTGGGCTGAGGGCTGCCGGGGCATCATCGCCTTGCTGATCAACACCGAGTGGGAAGTGCGGGGCAACATGGACATCAACCAGGAGAACTCCTACCTGCTGCTGAGCAACCACCAGTCCTGGGTGGACATCGCCGCCCTGGTGCAGGTGTTTAACGGCCGGGTGCCCTACTACAAGTTCTTTCTGAAGCAGGAACTGATCTGGGTGCCCCTGCTGGGCCTGGCGTTCTGGGCCCTGGATTACCCCTTTATGAAGCGCTACTCCAGGGAATACCTGGAAAAGCACCCGGAAATGAAAAACCGCGACCTGGAAGCCACCCGGGAAGCCTGCGAGAAGTGCCGCGGCATCCCCGTCACCGTGGTGAACTTCCCTGAGGGTACCCGCTTCACCCCCGCCAAAGCCCAACAACAAGACTCCCCCTACCGCCACCTGCTGCGCCCCAAAGCCGGCGGCATCTCCTTTGTTATGGCGTCCATCGGCGATCAGATACACTCCGTGCTGGATGTTTCCATGATCTACCCGGAGGGCGTGCCCGGCTTCTGGGATTTCCTCACCAACAAAGTGAAGCGGGTAGTGGTTGAAGCCCACCAGTTCCCCCTGGACCAGCAGTGGGTGCGGGGGGATTACCGCAACGACCCTGAGTTCCGGGCGGAGTTCCAGCAGTGGCTGAGTGGCTTCTGGCATGAGAAGGATCAGCGGATTAGTGAGATTCGAACAGAGCTAGGCATGAAGTAAGCGTTAAAACTCCTAACAACTCCAAGGACGAAAAAGGCCAACCAGTGCACCCACACGTTTCCGTAATCATCCCCGCCTACAACCGCGGGGCATGCCTGGCAAGAGCACTGGACAGTGTCCTGACCCAAACCCTGCAGCCACAGGAAGTTATCGTCGTTGACGACAAAAGCACCGATTCCTCCGTGGCCGACACACTCACCCGCTACAGTGACCGTTTCGAACAGCAGGGGATTACCTTCCTTTCCCTGGTAAACCCGGAAAACGCCGGCGCAGCCCGTTCCAGAAACCGGGGTGTTGCCGCTTCCGGCGGCGGGATGCTGGCTTTTCTGGACTCGGATGACGCCTGGCACCCCAGCCATCTGGAAACCTGTCTGGGGATTCTGCAGTCAGAAAGTGGCACGGACTTCCTGGCCAGCAACCATTACGACCAGGGCAAACAAAGCCACCGGAATCCCATGTTACCGTCCACCGGGGCAAAAAAGACACTGGTAGATGACGCCTACGAGTTCAAGTTCTCTGCCACAAAAGCCCCCTTAAGAACCTCCGGCCTGGTGATGACCAAAGCCGGTTTCGAGAGCATCGGCGGTTTTGACGAGGACCTGGGCAAGCACCAGGACTGGGACCTGGTGATGCGCTTCAACAGAGCCAATGGCCGCTTCGTTTACAACCTCGGCTCAACGGTTCTGATCCACTCAGAATCCGAAAACAGAATGAGCCACAGCTCCAACTACACCGCCTCCCTCCGCTTCCTGAAACGCCACCACCGGGGCATGAAGATCTCACACCGTGTTCGCTTCTCCCGGGCGGTGATAAAGAGCCTGAAGAAAGATAAAAAATACCGTGAGGCGCTTAAGTTCACGGCCTTTTTCCTTGCGATAGTGGCCCTGCCGAGGAGCAAGTAGGTGTTAAATGGGCAGATAAATGGGGACAGACCACGTTTATCTGCCCCTGTGCTGCAATGACTTCCCCCGCATCTGGTCTTACCTGTGGGAGCGGCCATGGCCGCGATGAAGCCACTCCGACTTAGGTGTTCTGGCAGGGGTTTCGATATGGCTATGAAAGTCATCGCGGCTATAGCCGCTCCCACAGGTAAGACCAGTTACGGAATCACCACCCCGCCAAAGCCCTCCGCCTCCAGCTTCTCCTTCAACCCCTGCTTCGCCTCCCCCACCCCATGCACCAACCGGATCTAGTCCGGCGCCCGGGCACACCCC
>REBR01000072.1 GCA_007692645.1 Halomonadaceae bacterium
GTAATTTATTCTACCGGGGTGACGATTACCTGTTGCGCAACCTTGTGGCTATCGGCCTGATTGTTATGGCCCTTGGACTTTCTGTGGCAAAGCGACATTGGATGATGGCGGCCATTGTGGTTTCTGTCGCCGGGTTCTACACCGCCCACTTGGTATTCATCGACCAGCGCCACTGGTATTTTCTCCCGGTCTATATCCCCACCCTTTATGTGATTGTCCGCTTATGGCCGCAGCAGAGGCCCTGGTCCCTATTGCTCCGGCCGGGGGCCACAGTCTCAGCATTTATCATCGCTTTTGGCTTTGGCCTGCTTTATCAGCTGACGCATATTCCTGCCCGGATAAATTCCCTGGTATTTATCAAGCAGGTGGAAGCCATGCTGGATGAAAACGAGGTGGTATTTCAGGACGACGGTTCAGGGTGGAGTGGGTTTTTCCTGAGTGCTCACCTGGTGAATGGTGACGGGCTTGTTAATTCCTACGAGTATGCCAGAAGGATTCGCGCCGGAGAGCTCTCTGGCTATCTGGATGAAATAGGCGCCGGGTACATTATCGTAAATAAACCAAGTGGTACCAACAGGCTTGTTGATAGAGGTGGTCTGGTGGTTACCGAGGATGAGGTGGAGTTAATTTTGCAAACCCCCTTGGACTCTGATTACCGATTTACACAGTTCGAGTTATACCGGCGGCAAAACTAACGCTGCCTCGCCCCTGACCCGCCACAGGCGGTTTCTATCGAGCACCTGTCATGACACTGTCATATAATGACGCTTTAATGACAGCACGATGAAAGTAACAGAGGCTTGGCAGCATTATGGCAGACAGGACCATACTGATCGTGGATGACGAGCCGGCGATCCGTGAAATGATCGCCGTGGCGCTGGAAATGGCCGGTTACCGGTATCTGGAAGCAGAGGACGCCCTGCAGGCCCACGCCCTGATTGTGGATGAGCGCCCTGACCTGATCCTGCTGGACTGGATGTTGCCCGGTACCTCCGGTATCGAACTGGCCCGGCGGCTGAAGCGGGAAGAGTCCACGGCGGAAATCCCGATTATTATGCTCACCGCCAAGGTGGAAGAAGATAACCGCATTCAGGGCCTGGAAACCGGGGCCGATGACTATATCACCAAGCCTTTCTCCCCCCGGGAACTGGTGGCACGGCTAAAAGCGGTACTGCGCCGGGCCTCCCCACCTGGCCTTGAAAGCCCGGTGGAATTTGAAGGCTTACGCCTGGATCCCCTGGAACACCGGGTCACTTCCCACGGTAAATCACTGGCAGTAGGCCCTACAGAATACCGCCTGTTGCAGTTTTTCATGACCCACCCGGAGCGGGTCTATTCCCGGGAACAGCTGCTGGATCAGGTTTGGGGTGGTAATGTCTATGTGGAAGAGCGCACCATAGACGTTCATATCCGCCGGCTGCGTAAGGCCCTGGGGGATCAACACGCTGCCATGGTGCAGACTGTAAGAGGCACTGGCTACCGTTTCTCAACCCGGGATGCCTGATTGACAAAAGGTTGACTGACACCCCATGACCACTGGTTGGCACCGACACCTCCTTGACCTTTTTCTGATCCTGTTTGGCGCCGGTGCCCTGGGACTGCTGGTTGGTGAGCTGGCCTGGGCCCTGGTGCTGGCCATGGGGTTTTATATCGTTCGCAGCTTATTACAGCTGCGCCGGCTGCACCATTGGCTGACTCACCTAAGCAGCCACTCAGACCCCCCGGAAGACCGGGGTGTCTGGGGCAGTTTGTATGACGCACTCTACACCCTGCAAAAACGCCATTTCCGCTCCCAGGACAAGCTCCAGACCATGATCAACCGGGTGCAGGAGTCCACCAACTCCCTGCGGGACGGCGTGGTAATGACCAATGCCAGGGGCACCCTGGAGTGGTGGAACCAGGCGGCGGAATACCTGCTGGGCTTCCGCCGGGGCAAAGACGAAGGGGAAATCATCTACAACCTGGTTCGTACCCCGGAATTTCGCCAGTACTTCGATAACAAGGATTACAGCCAACCCCTGGAAATCCGCTCGCCGAGCCGGGGGTATCTGATGGTGGAACTGCAGATTAATCTGTTCGGGGAAGAAGACCGCCTGATCACCGTCAAGAACGTCACCCGCCTGCGCCAGCTGGAGCAGATGCGACGGGACTTCGTCAGTAACGTGTCCCATGAGATGCGCACCCCCCTGACAGTCATCAGCGGCTATCTGGAGACCCTCAACGACCACGCCGATGATCTGCCACCGCTGTTTCGCAAGTCACTGATCACCATGCAGCAGCAGGCCCAGCGCATGGAGGCACTGATCAGTGACCTGTTACTGCTGTCGCGCCTGGAAACCAGTGACCGCACCACCCGGGATACCGAGTGCGATGTTGCCCAGGCCCTGAAAACCATTCACCGGGATGCCATCGCCTTAAGCGGCGAACGGGGCCACCGGATTACCCTGCGAATTGAGGATGAGCGCTGGCTGGTGGGGGAAGACAGTCAGTTGCGCAGTGCCTTTTCCAACCTGGTGTTCAATGCCGTGAAATACACCCCGGATCAGGGCACCGTGGATATTCACTACTACGTCAACGAACGGGGTGCCCATCTGGTGGTCACCGATAGCGGTATCGGGATTGAGGCAGAACACATTCCCCGTATCACCGAGCGGTTTTTCCGGGCAGATCCCAGTCGGCATAATAAAACCGGGGGGACCGGTCTGGGGCTGGCCATTGTCAAACATGTGCTTTACAACCACGATGCCCATCTCACCATCGACAGCACACCAGACTCAGGCAGTACCTTTGCCTGCCATTTCCCCCCAGACAGAATCGTGCATAATACGGCAGCAGAAGTACAACCCTGGCGGCCCCTGCCGGGACAACGCTGATAAAAATTCCTGCCGGGTTAATACTACCCCCCGGCAGTATTCAGCACTCACTTCTTACCACGAACCACTTTCTCAATGTCTTCCGCAGGGGTATGCCGTACGTCGGTACCTTCCACCATAAAAACCACATGTTCAGCCAGGTTTTCCGCGTGGTCCCCCACCCGCTCCAGAGCACGCAGAACCCACATCTGATTCAGACAGCTGGTAATGCTGCGGGCGTCTTCCATCATGTGGGTCACCAGAGCACGGGTAGCGCTCTTGTACTCATCGTCCACCGCGTCGTCTTCCCGCATCACCGCCAGGGCCTGATCCGTATCAAAGCGGGAAAAGGCATCCAGGGCATCCCGGATCATGGTGCGCACATGCACGGAAATATTACGCACTTCCACAAAGCTGCGACGATTTGAGCGACTGTCTGACCCCATCTCTACCGTGAGCTTGGCGATCTTCTTGGCCTCATCGCCAATGCGTTCCAGATCAGCCACCATCTTCACCACGGACATCACCAGCCGCAGGTCACTGGCTGCAGGCTGACGCATGGCAATCACATGCACCGCCTCATCGTCGATCACCAGTTCCAGCTTATCCACTTCCTTGTCCTGCCGGCGCACTTCCATGGCCTTTTCGGTGTCCCCTTCCATCAATGCTTCAATGGCGTCCTCCACCTGTTTTTCCACCATGCCGCCCATGACCATCAGGTGGTTTTTCAGTTCACTGAGTTCTTCATTGAACTTATGGGAGATATGTTTTGAGTAGGTATCTTTTTCTGCCACCATGATTCAGCCCCTCAGCCGTAACGTCCTGTGATGTAATCTTCAGTTTGCTTCTTGGTCGGGTTGGTAAAGATGTCATTGGTCTTGCCAAACTCCACCATATCCCCCATGTACATAAAGGCGGTGTAGTCAGAGACCCGGGCCGCCTGCTGCATGTTGTGGGTGACAATCAGAATGGTGAAACGCTCTTTCAACTGGTGAATCAGTTCTTCGATTTTCAGAGTGGAGATGGGGTCCAGGGCCGATGCGGGTTCATCCAGCAACAGCACATCCGGCTGAATCGCGATGGCACGGGCAATCACCAGCCGCTGCTGCTGACCACCAGAGAGCCCAAAGGCGTTCACATCCAGCCGGTCTTTCACCTCGTCCCACAGCGCCGCACCCTGCAGGGCTTCCTCTACCGCTTCATCCAGAATCCGTTTACTTTTTACCCCTTGCAGACGCAGGCCATAAGCCACGTTCTCGTAAATGGATTTGGGGAACGGGTTGGGCTTCTGGAACACCATGCCGACACTGCGGCGCAGCTCTGCCACGTCGATGCCTTTCTGGTAGATGTTCTCACCATCCAGCATGATCTCCCCTTCGATGCGGCAGATATCCACCAGGTCGTTCATGCGGTTAAAGCAGCGCAACAGGGTGGATTTACCGCAACCGGAAGGGCCGATAAAGGCAGTGACCTTGTTCTCCGCCACCTCCAGGTTGACCCCTTTCAGGGCCTGGTCCTTGCCGTAAAACAGGTTCAGGTCATTTACCGCAATCTTAATCTTTTCGTTTTTCAGGGACATTACATCACCTCTGGCCAAAGCATTGATCGGCCCCGGTATCGGGGCCGGCCGGTTTAATCGGATTCACTGCGGTAACGTTCCCGCAAACGGTTACGGACACTGATGGCGGTCATGTTCAGGGCCACAATCAGCACCACCAGGGTCAGTGCGGTGGCATAGACCAGTGGCCGTGCCGCTTCCACGTTGGGGCTCTGGAAGCCCACGTCGAAAATATGGAAACCCAGGTGCATGATGCTCCGCTCCAGGTGCACGAAGGGGAAGGTGCCATCAATGGGCAGGGTCGGGGCCAGCTTGACCACGCCCACCAGCATCAGTGGCGCCACCTCCCCGGCGGCCCGGGCAATGGCCAGGATGACACCGGTCATCATGGCGGGGGTGGCCAGGGGCACCACCACTTTCCACAGGGTTTCAGACTTGGTGGCGCCTAGTGCCAGGCTGCCCTGGCGCACAGTACTGGGAATCCGGGCCAGACCTTCCTCGGTGGAGACAATCACCACCGGCAGCGTCAGCAGTGCCAGGGTCAGCGAGGCCCAAATCAGACCCGGTCGGCCGAAGGTGGGTGACGGCAAGGCCTCTGGATAAAACAGCTCATCCAGGCTGCCACCGACGATATAGACGAAGAAGCCCAGACCGAAAACCCCGAAAACAATGGAGGGCACTCCGGCCAGGTTGTATACCGACACCCGGATAATCTTCAGCAGCGGACCTTGTTTGGCGTATTCCCGCAGATAGATGGCCGCCAACACACCAAAGGGACTGACGATAATGGACATGATCAGCACCATGGTGACGGTGCCGAAGATGGCCGGGAAGATGCCCCCTTCGGTGTTCGCTTCACGGGGCTCGCCGGTAAGGAAGTGCCAGAAGCGATACACGTACTCACCCAGCTTGGCAAACATCCCCATGGTGTTGGGCTGGGTGGCCCGAACAATGGTAGACACCGACATGGTCACTTCCTGGCCATTGGCCATTCTGGCCACCAGGGTGTCGCGGCGACTGGCGGCACGCAGCTCCTCCATTTCCAGACGCAACACCTCGTATTCAGCGTCCAGAATGCCCCGCTCGATTTCAAGCCGGGTGACATGTTCGGCCATCTCGGCCTCACTGATGGTGTCATCCAGAGCCAGTCGCCGTTGCTCCAGGCGCAACCCTTCAATCTGCTGATTGATGCGGCCCACTTCAAAACGCTCAATCCGTCTCAGGTCATCAAACAGCACCCCAGTGCGCTCGACACTGGCCTGCAGCGCTGGCCACACCTCCTCGTCCCGGAAAACTTCATCATCAACACGCATTTCCACGGGAAAGCCGAAGAAGTCTCCCCACTCACGGCGTTCCAGCATGATGGCATTTTGCGGAGTGCGCCACTCACTCATGGTGACATCCGGGTACCAGGCAAAGTCACGGCCAAAGTCACGGTTGCCCTGCTTGATCAGGTGACGGGTAATGATCCCGTCTTCGGCAAAATCCTCCGGCAGGATAACCCCCGAGTCCTCAGCCACAGCAGCGGGAATAATCTGGCTGCGTACCGCCTCCCCCATCACGATCTGCTCTTCACCGCGCTCATTGGTCACCGTGAATTCCACGATGTCCGCCGGCCAGAAGTGCGCCAGACCCCGCACCGCAATCAGCCCGATCAGCCCTACCACCATGATCATGCAAATGGCCACAGCACCGCCGTTCAGCCAGATCCAAGGTGAGCCGCTTTTAATCCAGTTCTTCATAGTAAACCTCTGGGTAAATGCCCGGGGGACCTGATCGCAGGCCCCCTGCTGAACACGGGTGCCTTAAAGACTGCTGTAGCGTTTGCGCAGCCGTTGCCGCACCACTTCAGCGATGGTATTGAGCACAAAGGTGAGAACGAACAGCACCAGCGCAGCCAAGAACAGGGTACGGAAATGGGTAGAGCCCACCGCGGTTTCCGGCAGCTCTACCGCAATGTTGGCGGAGAGTGTGCGCATGCCTTCGAAGATATTGAAATTGGTTATCGGACTGTTACCGGTGGCCATCAGCACGATCATGGTTTCACCGATTGCCCGGCCAAAACCCATCATGACACCTGAGAAAATACCTGGGCTGGCGGTGGGCAGCACCACACCCACCATGGTCTGCCAGCTGGTAGCACCCAGAGCCAGTGAACCCTGTGTCAGGTGCCGGGGGACGTTGAATACCGCATCTTCGGCAATGGAAAAGATGGTGGGGATGACCGCGAAGCCCATGGCTACCCCGACGATCAGTGCGTTACGCTGGTCATAGGTAATCCCCTGATCTGTAAACCACTGGCGCATGCTGCCATCGAAGAACCAGACTTCTACATTAGGACTCAAGGTCACGCAGATATAGCCCACCAGGATGATCACCGGCACCAGCAGTACAGCTTCCCACCCCGTGGGTATCGCATTGCGCCATGATTGGGGCACCTGAGACCAGGCCAGCCCGAAGCCCAACATGGACAGTGGCATCAGAATCAGAATACTGAATACCGCCGGTAAGTGGCCTTCCACAAAAGGTGCCAGCCAGAGACCCGCCAGAAAGCCCAGAATAACCGTAGGTAGCGCTTCCATGATCTCAATGGACGGCTTAACCAGGCCCCGCAGTTTCGGGGTCATAAAATACGCCGTGTAAATCGCCCCCATAATGGCCAGTGGCATGGCGAATAACATGGCGTAAAACGCCGCCTTCAAGGTGCCGATGGACAGGGGCACAAAGCTCATCTTGGGTTCAAACTCATCGCTGCCGGAGGAGGACTGCCAGACGTAATCCGGGCTTGAACGGCCCTCATACCAAACCTTCTGCCACAGGGAAGAAAAAGACGTTTCAGGATGCCGGTTCCAGATCTCAGTGACCTGCATCTCACCGGACTGATCGACGGATAACATGCGTTCATAGCGGGGTGAGATAGAAATCTGGTTGATCGGCAGATCACTGAGCTGGCGCCGCACCAGATTGTTGGCGGCGGTGGCGTAATGCCCTCCTACCATGCCGGTATCATCGGCAACCCAGAAGCCCTTGCGGAAATTCTCAGGGGAAATATCGGTGATGGCGCCTGCATAACCCTGAAAGTCCCGGATCCGTTTCAGGCTGTACTGGTTAAAGTCATCCCGGACCGGGAACCATTGCGCCACCTGACCATCACTGGTGCCGGTAATCACGGAAACCGTACCCACCAGAAAGTCCATGGCAGTGACTCTTCCGTTATCCGTTACCTGAATGCTTTCCACCAGCTCAATCCGGTTAAGATTGATAATGTTGTAGTGGTGGATGTAGCCCTTGTCATCAGCCACATACAAGTGGCGGAAACGGTCATTCAGTAGAATGTGTTGCGGCTTGCCGTCAAAACCTTCCAGGGTGTAAACATTTTTATCCAGGGTGGTTTCACCGGTCATCATATTGGTACGGGATCTGAAGGTGGCCAGCAGCACCTCACCGTCTTCCGTTGCCGCGCCAATATAGACATCGTCTCCCCGCTTCTGGGCATTAATAACACTCAGGGCACGTCCCTGCTCATCGATGGTCAGCGGCGACTCACCCAGCGGGAACTCAAGATTTGGCTCTATCACCCGCTGAGTGCCCGTTGGAAACGAGTTGCTGTAGGTATGGCGCACCAGACTCGCCTGACCGTTGTCATAGCCGTAAGCCACCAGCCCGCTGCGACCTTCACCAATCCCGGAGGCGGTGGTAGCAGCCCCTTCCGGGCGGGGAATGGTCATGACTCTACGCAGCGCCCCACCATCCACCTCAAAAAAACTGACCTGGCCTGAGAGGGTGAAGACAGCCCCCAGCTCCTCATAGCGCTCCATGGCCAGATGCACCAGATCATCACCGACACTCACCGCTGGCAGTGGATAACTGAACTCCGGCTCCATGGTGGCCGACTTGAACATGGGCACCACTTCAGAGAACAGATAAACGAAAATCAGCGCCAGCGCCGCCACTACGCCAATACCCGCCGCACCAATACCGTAGCGGGAGATACCATCTTTTATTGCCCGCTTGCGACGCAGCTTCATACGTTGCTCGCGACTGGGCAGCAAATCGGTGCGGCGCTGATTAGCACCACTGCTTGTGCTTGAAGTTACAGACATAGGACTTTTCGCCTGGTTGGGGAACCTCGGGATTCAGGGGGGATAATAAGTCGGTTGTGTGACAGCTTTATGACAGCCTTCGGGCAAAAAAAAACCGGCGAACTCAGTCGCCGGTTTTTTTAGCAAGCAGGTATCAATTGATACCCAGTTCTGCCCTGTGCTTGGCAGCTACTGCGGCAGGCAGCGGAATGTAGCCGTCACGATCCGTGACCAGCTGACCCTCGCGGGACAGCACCATCCGCATGAACTCACGCTCCAGTGGGTTCATATCAGCGTTCGGGGCCTTGTTAACGTACACATACAGGAACCGGGCCAGCGGATAATCACCGGAGGCTGCATTTTCAGCGTTGGGCTCAAACAACTCACCACCCAGCTCACGCCCCAGAGGAATAGCCCGAACCCCGGAAGTGATGTAGCCAATACCCGAGTAGCCGATACCGTTGCGGGATTCACTCACGCCCTGAACCACAGAGGCGGAACCGGGTTGCTCATTCATGGTAGAACGGTAGTCGCCACCACACAGGGCATTGGCCTGGAAGTAACCGTAGGTGCCGGATACGGCGTTACGGCTGTAGATTGCGAAGTCCCGGTTTGCCCAGGCGCCTTCCAGACCCAGATCGCCCCAACGGGTGATATCACGGTCAAGACCACAGCGACGGGTTTCAGAGAAGACCGCATCCACTTCAGGAAGGGTCAGACCCTGGATGGGGTTGTCCTTATTGACATAGACCGCCAGTACATCGATGGCGACCGGCACTGCAATCGGCTCATAGCCGTAAGCTTCTTCGAAAGAACGGATTTCCGAGGAGCGCATGGCACGGCTCATGGGGCCAAAATTGGCGGTACCTTCAGTCAGTGCGGCGGGTGCGGTAGAAGAACCGGCGCCCTGGATCTGGATGTTTACGTTGGGGTAAAAGCCACGGAACTCTTCAGCCCACAGGGTCATCAGGTTATTCAGGGTATCTGAGCCCATGCTGGACATGTTGCCAGAAATACCACTGACCCGCTCATAGCTGGGCAGATTGGGGTCGACGCGGTCAGCGTGGGCGCTGCTGACTCCAGCCACTGCAACAGTCAGGGCGCAGGCGGTAACAAGCTTCTTCAGATTCATGGTGTTCTCCATTGGCAATAAGCCAGTTTCTGTAAACAGGTGTTTTCGCGTTCTGGAGAAATACTAAAAGCGGAACGTGACAATCCTGTGACAAATCACCTGCCTCTGAAAATAACCGCCCCGGGGGCTCCTGAACCCCATTAGCAAGCAAAGCTTATTAATAGTTTTGCAAATAACTTTCATCAGTAATCGCTTACTACTACCGGCTCTATAGAAATAACCAATTGACCTTATAGGCTCCACTTACTTTACCATTGCGGGTTCTGATCTATAATTTGCCGCCAGATTTTGGCATACCGCAATCATTCATCAACGAGGAAGAACTATGTCTTTGATCAACACCCAAGTGAAGCCCTTCAACGCTACCGCCTACGTCAACGGCGAATTTACCCAGGTCACCGACGAGAACCTGAAAGGCCAGTGGAGCGTCTTCTTCTTCTACCCCGCTGACTTCACCTTTGTCTGCCCCACAGAGCTGGGTGACCTGGCAGACCGCTATGAAGAATTCCGGGAACTGGGCGTGGAAATCTACAGCGTCTCCACTGACACCCACTTCACCCACAAAGCCTGGCACGACAGCTCCGAGACCATCGGCAAGCTGAAGTACCCCATGGTGGCAGACCCCACCCACGCCATTTCCCGCAACTTTGACGTGCTCATCGAAGCCGACGGCATTGCCGAGCGCGGCACCTTTGTCGTGGATCCCGATGGCGTGATCCAGCTGATGGAAATCAATGCCGGCAACGTAGGCCGTAACGCCGCTGAACTGCTGCGTAAAGTCAAAGCATCCCAGTACGTGCGTGCCCATCCCAACGAAGTCTGCCCCGCCAAGTGGGAAGAAGGCGAAGAGACCCTGGCACCCTCACTGGATCTGGTTGGCAAAATCTAAGCGAGGTTCACGGTTATGCTCGACAGCGCCATGAAGCAACAGCTCAAGGCTTATTTACAGAAGCTGACCCGCCCCATTGAGATGGTGGCGAGCCTGGATGATGGAGCCAAATCCCGGGAGCTGCAGGGCATTCTCCAGGACATCGCCAGCCTCAGTGACCTGGTGAGCTTGCGTGAAGATGGCAAAGACCCACGCAGCCCCTCCTTTGCCATCACCCTCCCCGGTGAAAACACCGGGGTGGCGTTCGCCGGCATTCCCATGGGCCATGAGTTCACCTCCCTGGTGCTGGCCCTGTTGCAGGTGGGGGGACATCCGCCAAAGATCAGCGACGAAACCGCTGATCAGATCCGGGCCATTGAGGGGGACTTTGAGTTTGAAACCTACTACTCCCTGTCCTGCCAGAACTGTCCGGATGTGGTGCAGGCCCTGAACGTGATGGCGGTGCTCAACCCGGGCATCCGCCACGTGGCCATCGACGGCGCCCTGTTCCAGGACGAAGTGAAGCAGCGGGAAGTGATGTCCGTGCCGAGCATTTTTCTCAACGGCGAACTTTTTGACCAGGGGCGCATGAGCCTTGAGCAGATCCTGGGCAAAATTGACACCGGCGCCGCCAAACGTGAAGCAGAGAAACTGGAGCAGAAAGCCCCCTTCGATCTGCTCACCATCGGTGGCGGCCCTGCCGGCGCCGCCGCTGCCATCTATGCGGCCCGCAAAGGTATCCGCACCGGTGTGGCGGCGGAGCGCTTCGGCGGCCAGGTGCTGGACACCATGGCTATTGAGAACTTCATTTCGGTGCAGGCCACCGAAGGGCCAAAAATGGTGGCCCAGCTGGAGCAGCATGTTAAGCAATACGATGTGGACATCATGAACCTGCAGCGGGCCGTGAAGCTGCATCCGGCAGCGCTGCCTGGGGGTGACCATGAGGTGGAGTTTGCCTCCGGCGCCCGCCTGCGCAGCAAAAGCCTGGTGCTGGCCACCGGTGCCCGCTGGCGCAACATCAATGTCCCGGGTGAGAAGGAATACGCCAACCGGGGTGTTGCCTACTGCCCCCATTGCGACGGTCCCCTGTACAAGGGTAAAACCGTGGCAGTGGTGGGTGGCGGCAACTCCGGGGTGGAAGCGGCCATAGATCTGGCGGGCATTGTCGGCCACGTCCATGTGATTGAGTTCATGGATGAGCTGAAGGCCGATGCAGTGCTGCAGAAAAAACTGGCCACTCTGCCCAATGTGGATGTGGTGACTAACGCCAAGACCACGGAGATCACCGGTGATGGCAGTCGCGTCAACGGCTTGAACTTTGAAGACCGTGGCACGGGAGAAGTCCGCCATATCACTCTGGAAGGGGTGTTCATCCAGATTGGCCTGGTGCCCAACACCGAGTGGCTGAAAGGCTCGCCGGTGGAGCTCTCACCACACGGTGAGATCATTACCGACCACCACGGCATGACCAGCCTGGCCGGTGTCTTCGCCGCTGGGGACGCCACCACGGTGCCCTACAAGCAGATCATTATCGCCATGGGCGATGGCTCCAAAGCCGCACTGGGGGCTTTTGATTACCTGATCCGTCTGTAACCCTTCTGCGCTGCGGGGATCTCCCCTGCAGCGTTTTTCTCCTCCCCCCCTTACCCCTTGATAAATTGAACGGCTGAGCCTAATTTTTTCTTTCCCCACCTGTCTGATTCCCGCAAGGGTCCGGCAATTCGCCGATTGCCATAGAACTGCCTATAGCCAGGAGGCCACTGATGAAACGTCTTTTTTATTTGGTCGATTCTATCGACAGCGTCGAGGCCATTTCCAAAGACCTGCATGAGGAAGGGGTCAAGGACTGGCGCTTTCATGTGGAAGGCAAGAATGAAAGTGGCATCTATACCCGGCGCCTGCACACCGCCACCTTCTTTGAGAAAAAGGATTTCGTGCGCTACGTGGAGCGGGGGCTGATGATTGGCACCCTGATCGGCCTGGTCCTTGTCACCTTTGGCCTGATTACCGGCTATCCGCCGCTTCCCCTGGCGGCCTGGGTGGCGCTGTTTGTGTTTGCCGTGCTGGCAGGTGGCTGGATTGCCGGCTTTGGCGGCGTCCATGCGGAGAATTACAAAATCCGCCCGTTCCACAGCGCCATTGAAAATGGCGAGTTTCTGGTCATGGTGGATGTGCCGAAAGAACACCTGGCCACCATGCGGCGGTTGATGCAGAAAAACCACCCTGAAGCCCGCCTGAGAGCCATCGACAGCAACCATACCAACCCTTTCAGCCGCCGCCTGCGTCTGATCAGCGAGTCCGGAACCCCGGCTGACTGATTTGCTCCCAACAGACATCCCGCCTATCTTGTGGCCTGGCCTTGTCAGTCTTGACGGTAAAGGCCACTATTTCCCCCTGGTTTCCCCATTTACAACCCTGGATACTCTCTATGCTGCGCCCCAATGCCATGATTTTGCCCTGTTTGTGCCTGCTACTGATGAGCTTTCACGCACTGGCGGATGGCCGGGGTGGCCAACAGATACCCAGGGATCAGCCAGAGGGCCGGCTGCTGGGGGCCGCCCAACCGGAACCACAGGATCAGCTGGAATCCGGGGGGCCGGTGCTGGAAGCATACTGGGATGGGGATGACGCCATGCACGTGCTGCTGGGGGCCGGGGGCCGGATCGACAATGGCATTGGCTACTTTTACCTGAGTCATTTTGACACCGTTGGCAAGCCCTCATCCAGCTCTGAGCGGTTTGACACCGGGCTGCCCCGGGAAAACGATTACCGCAGCACCCGGTTCGGTTTCCATGCGGAGGGGTTTTCACAGGATACCGGCGAGGGTTTTGGCCTGGGTCTGTTTCTCTACAACAATAAGTCCGATGTCACCATCGACCGCTACGGCCTCGGGGGCACCCTGGATCTGGCCTATGTACTGGCGGAGCGGTTTCGTCTGTTTGTGGGTGCAGACCTGATGCCCGGGTTCACCAGTTCACGACTCAACCGGGACTCAAGCCTGCTGGAATACGAGCTGCACGGCGGTGTGCGCATCCTGATCCTGCCCTCTGTAGACATTGGTCTGACCTGGCGCAGCGGCCGTACCTGGGACACCGATCGCCGTAACCGGCTGTATGAAGATGTCATGGCCGGACTGCGCCTCACCTTCTAAGTCAATGATTTCAAAAAAACACCTTCTTTGGAGATTCTTATGAGCGCCCCCATCCAGATTGAAACCCAGGGCTTTACCCGGATTGTGCGGATTCACCGGCCGCAGCAGAAAAATGCCCTGACCCACGCCATGTACACCATCATGGCAGACACCCTGGAGGCTGCGGAGCAGGATGCATCCGTTCGCAGCATCCTGTTTACCGGTGACGCTGACTGTTTTACGGCCGGCAACGACCTGGGAGAGTTTGCAGACGGCATGCCGGACAGCTTTGAAAAAACCCCTGTGGGGCGCTTCCTGGTGGCTCTGGCCACGGCCAACAAACCGGTGGTTGCGGCCGTTAATGGTCCCGCAGTGGGCATTGGCACCACCCTGTTGCTGCACTGCGACCTGGCCCTGGCGGGGGACAACACCCGCTTCCAGATGCCTTTTGTCAATCTGGGACTATGCCCTGAAGGGGGTTCCAGCCTGCTGCTGCCCCGTTGGTTAGGGCGGGTAAGGGCCATGGAACTGCTACTGCTGGGCCGTCCCTTTGACGCCCATGAAGCCCTGCGCCTGAACCTGATCAACCGGGTCTGCCCGCCGGCTGACACTGAAAACGAAGCCCTGGCCCTGTGTGAACAGATCAATGCCCAGCCCCCAGCGGCTATCCGCACCAGTAAGGCGTTGTTTAACCGGGGACAAAATGAAGCCCTGCTGGACACCCTGCTGGTGGAAGGGCGTCACTTTGCCGAGCGACTGGATTCGGCGGAAGCCAGGGAGGCGTTCGGCGCCTTCAGGGAAAAACGCAAAGCGGATTTCTCGCAGTTTGATTAACGGATAATTGCCCCTTTGTCTTTAGGGGCCAATCCTGCCAAAGGATGGCAAATGCAAGTTACCTCAGCTACTGTGACATTGAGCACTGTCACTATGGAGACTTGCAATGACTGTTATGCCTATTCGCCGAAATATGAAATTCAATCTCGACCCTTCACGGATCAATTCCTGGAGCGGCCGCGGTAAACACGTAACCCTGTTTCTTAACACCCTCTCCACCTTCTTTCCAGAAGGGGAGCGTTTCTTTATCGACAGCCTGCGTAACTACCGTAGCGAGATCACAGAACCTGAACTGCAGGAAGCGGTGCGCAATTTCATTGGTCAGGAAGCCATGCATGGCCGTGAACACGATGAGTATAACGACGCCATGGCGGCGGCCGGTTTAAACACCAAAAGCCATGAAGCCCAGGTAACCTGGCTGCTCAAGAGCATGCAGAAGTTTTTCCCTAAGTCCAGCCAGCTGGGGGGCACCATCGCCCTGGAGCATATGACGGCTCTGATGGGTGACTTCATTCTGCGGCACAAGGAAATTTTCGAAAACGCCGACCCCACATACCGGGATATCTGGCTCTGGCACGCCTACGAAGAGACCGAGCATAAAGGGGTCGCCTATGACGCCTGGCTCGCCACCCAGGATGACAGCATGCTGGCCTATGCCAACCGCATCGGCACCTTTGCCCTGGCCATGGGTCTGTTCTGGCCCCTGGTGACCGCCTATTACCTGTCCAACCTGCGCAAGGAAAAAGGCCTGACAGATATTCGTGGCTGGATGACCATGGGGCACTTCCTGTTCAACCGCAAATCCGGCATGTTCACCACCTTGTTCAGTGAAGCCCTGGATTACCTGCGGCGGGATTTCCACCCCTGGGATCATGACAACAGTGACCTGCTGCGGGAACTGGACGCCCTGGCTGACCTGTACGAGCAGAAGCCACCGAAGAAGAAAACCGCTTAAGTCTTGCTGTGTGCGTTGTGACCGTCTGCTGGCGGTCGCAATTAACACCAGCTCCGGATGACCTCCGCCACGGGCCCTGCGCGCTTTTCCCGACCCAAAACCTGGGTCAGGCAGAGTGGGCAGGGCCCGTCGCGTTTCTGGCAAGGGGGCTCCCCGTGTATAATCCCAGCCCCTTTCTTTACCACAGGTAGCCGCCATGGACTTTCCACCACTGTATTTGCGCAAAGGGGCAGAACGCCGGCTTCGGTCCGGTCACCTGTGGGTTTACAGTAATGAGGTGGATACCCGGCGCTCCCCCCTTACCGGTTTTGCCGCCGGTAGCCAGGCCCAGTTGCGCAGCAGTAACGACAACCCCCTGGGCACCGTTTTTGTTAACCCCCACGCCTTGATCTGTGGCCGCCTGATCAGCCGCCAGGCCACCCAGGGCATGACCCCGGAACTGCTGACGGCACGCCTACAAACGGCGCTTACCCTGCGCCAGAGCCTGTTCCCAAAACCCTTCTACCGCTGGGTGTTCGGTGACAGTGACGGTCTTTCCGGGCTGGTCATCGACCGCTTTGACGATACCGTGGTGATACAGATTTCCACCGCCGGCATGGAACAGATGAAAACCGCAGTGATCGAAGCGGTGCATGGGTTGGCGAAACCCACCGCCATTATTCTCAAAAATGACGGAAAAATGCGTAAAGTCGAGGGCCTTGAAAGCTATGTGGAACAACCTCACGGCCCCGAGGTCACCCTGCTAACCGTAGAAGAGAACGGGGTGCGCTTTGAGGTGCCCATGGCCGGAGGCCAGAAAACCGGCTGGTTCTACGACCACCGTATGAACCGCCAGCGCTTACAGCACTATGCCCCCGGAAAACGGGTGCTGGATGTGTTCAGTTACGTGGGGGGCTGGGGTATTCAGGCGGCCTGTGCCGGCGCCAGCCAGGTCACTTGCATCGACAGTTCCGCCAGTGCCATTGAGTCGGTTCACCACAATGCGACACTTAACGGTCTGAGCAATGTGGACACTTTGGAGGGGGATGCCTTTGACGCCCTCAAAAGCCTGCGAGACGAGCAGCGCAGCTTCGATATTGTGGTGCTTGACCCCCCTGCCCTGATTCCCCGCCGGCGGGACCAGAAAGCCGGTGAAGAGGCTTATGCACGACTCAATCAACTGGGGTTGCGCCTGCTGGCTCCGGATGGCCTGCTGGTATCCGCGTCCTGCTCCATGCACCTGTCACAGGAAAAACTGGTGGATATCCTGCGGGGCAGTGGCCGCAAGACCGGTCGTTTTATGCAGCTACTGGAGCAGGGGCACCAGGCACCGGACCACCCGGTGATTCCGGGAATCCCTGAAACCGACTATATCAAGGCCTGCTTTGTCCGCTCCCTGGCAGACTTCTTCTGACAGGGGGTCTTTCTTTCCTGGTTAAGGCCGCTATGCTGATGGATCGTTTTCAGTGGTAACCCGGAGTTGTCCATGGCTTTACCCCCTCGCATTGTAATTTTTGGCGCCGGCAGTGTCGGTGGTTACATTGGCGGCCGCCTGCTGGCAGCCGGTGCAGATCTGGTTATGGTGGGGCGGCCAAAGCTGGCGGAACAACTGGCAGAGCACCCCCTGAAAGTCAGTGACCTGAATGGTTTTGCCACCCAGGTAACGGTCACCCCATCCCAGTTTGTCACCCATGGCGCTGCCGCCCTGGCCGCTGCTGATCTGGTACTGGTAGCGGTAAAATCCGCCGCCACCCGGGAGGTTGGTGCAACCCTGGCAGCGTCGATCCGTCCCGGTGTGCCGGTGGTCAGCCTGCAGAACGGGGTCTCCAACAGTCAGGTGCTGCAGGAGCAATTACCGGACAACACGGCCCTGGCAGGCATGGTCCCTTTCAATATTCTGCAGAAAGCTCCCGGGCATTTTCACCAGGGCACCTTCGGCCACCTGATGGCCAGCTCTCACCCCTTGCTTATACAGTTGCAGCCACTATTTGAAAAAGCCGGCCTGGCCCTGGAGTTGCGGGAGGATATGAGCAATGTGCTTTGGTCGAAGTTGCTGCTTAACCTGAATAATCCCATTAATGCCCTTTCCGGTCTGCCCCTGAAAGAAGAGCTGTCACAACGGCCCTACCGGCGCTGCCTGGCCATGGCCCAACGGGAAACCCTGGGCCTGCTGAAACAGGCGGGTATTGCCACCATCCGCCTGACACCGCTTCCCGCCACCTGGCTACCCACCCTGATGAGTTCGCCGGATTTCCTGTTCACCCGGCTGGCCAAAAACATGCTGGCCATGGACCCCATAGCCCGCTCTTCCATGTGGGAAGATCTGCAGGCAGGTCGACGCACGGAAGTGGACTACATCAATGGTGAGGTGGTACATCTGGCGCAAGACTTGGGTACCACCGCCCCGGTCAATGCCGCACTGGTGGCCCTGATCCGCCAGGCAGAAAAAAATAACCCGGGGGAGCCCTGGTCAGGCCCGGCCCTGTTTGCTCACCTGAAAGCGGCTCGCCCCTAAACACCCTGCACCGAGGTAATGCCTATGTTATTCCTTGTCCGTTGCCGCCTTCTGCTGCCTCTACTGGCCCTGTTACTACTGGTGGGCTGCGCAGCGACCCCAAGCCCTGAAGCCCAGGCGATTCAGGACGCTCAAAGCCAGGACGTGGCCGAATGCCAGCGGGTGGCACGGGTCTATGGCACGGCAGAAGGGTTTTTCCTCTCCGAAGCAGCCGCATTAACTCAGGCACAGAATGAAGCCCTGGAAAGAGCGGTGTCAGTAAACGCTACCCATGTGGTGTGGATAAATGTTGAAGAGGGACTCACTTCTTATGTGAGCGGTGACGCTTACCGCTGTTAGGGTGTTGGCGAAAGCGTCTATAGCAGCCATACTCCCGCTGACCAATAATAACTAACCGGAGCGTTTTACATCATGTCGCAACCTACAGAACGACAGGGCTGGAAATGGGGGCCGTTTACCTTTCGCCTGCCGTTTTACCACACCAAAGTCTGCTGGCCGGAACTGCTACAGGGGTTTTTTGTCGCCGCCGCCACGGGTCTGGCCCTGGTTCCCATTATGACCGGTGCCTTTGGCCTGACCTTTGAAGAGGCCGTCGCCCTTTCCTTTATTCATACCACTTTGATTGCCTCTGCGGTGATTGTGTTCGGCGAACCCTATGCCGCCGGCTGGATTACACCCGTGCTGCCACTGGTGCTGTTTTTTGTCATCGGGGGGTATGACGACCCCACCACCCGCTTCCAGGCCATGACGGCATTATCACTGGTGTTTGCCTCTCTGGTCTTTCTGCTCGGGGTCAGCGGGCTGGGTAAAAAGTTTGTTATCTGGCTACCTGATACCCTGAAAGCTGGCATCATCCTTGGTGCCGCCAT
>REBR01000035.1 GCA_007692645.1 Halomonadaceae bacterium
CAGCACATTACCCTCTGGATGCGCGATGAAGAACAGGCGCGCTACATCCGCGAGCACCATGAAAACCAACGCTACCTTCCCGGCATAGAATTATCCCAGCACATCCATCCCAGCACCTGTCTGAAAGAATCCATCAGCCAGGCAGATGTGGTTTTTGTTGCCTTGCCGAGCAAGGTGTTTCGCCAGGTAATTCACGAATCCGCCCATCTCTTTCCCCGGGATCAAATAGTGATCAGCACCACAAAAGGGATTGAGAAGAAAGGCTTCAAGCTCATGAGCGAGGTGCTGGAAGAGGAAATTCCCCAGACCCGGGTGGGTGTGTTGAGCGGACCCAATCTGGCCGCGGAGATGGTGCGCTGTGAACTCACCGCCTCGGTAATTGCCTCCCCCCACGATGAAGTGCGTGAAACCGTTCAGGCGCTGCTGGGTTGTGATTATTTCCGGGTTTACGCCAACGTGGACACCTATGGGGTAGAACTGGGTGGCGCCCTGAAAAACATTTACGCCATTATTTCCGGCCTTGCCGCAGCACGGGGCATGGGGGAAAACACCAAATCCATGCTGATCACCCGTAGCCTGGCGGAAATGAGCCGGTTTGCCGTTAGTCTGGGGGCCAACCCCATGACATTTATGGGCCTGGCAGGGGTAGGGGATCTGATTGTGACCTGCACCTCCGATAAAAGCCGCAACTACCGGGTGGGTTATGCTCTAGGCCAGGGGGCGACCCTTGAAGATGCGGTGTCCCGTCTGGGGCAGGTGGCAGAAGGTGCCCAGACCCTGCTGCTGGTGAAAGAAAAAGCCGAAGAGCTGGGAGTTCCTATGCCTCTGGTTCGCGGGCTTTACGAGATTCTGTATAACAAGGCGTCCATTACGGACGTGGTCAACGCCCTGATGAGCGCTACCCAGAACAGTGATGTGGAGTTCATACTGCCACGGCAGTAGCAGTGGGCACGTAACCTTCAGGTGGCTGGCGGGAGGGCCTCCATGCAGTTGATTATCATACGCCACGGTGAAGCGGGTATGCATGCCGTAGATGCCCAGCGGCCCCTGACGCCGCCGGGCAGGGCTGATGTTACCCGGGTAAGCCGGGCTATTGCCGCTGCCTGTGACGGAGCCTTTGACGCCATCTGGCACAGCCCCTATAAGCGTGCCCGGGAGAGTGCGGAACTACTGGCTGAGGAGCTCCAACTGCCGCTGATCCAGCAAGACAGCCTTACCCCGGAACATGACCCTGGTGCGGTTCTCACACTTCTGCAGCAACAGCCGGCACAGAGTCGCTTACTATTGGTCAGTCATATGCCCCTGGTGAATATTCTCACAGGCCTGTTGGTGGATGGCCGCTCCGGAGGTTACCCCTTCGCCACCAGCCAGGCCGTTATGCTGGAAATGGACTATCCTTCAATGGGTTGTGCAACCTTTCTAAAGCAATTTCTATAGTTTTTTCGGGCTTTTTTGAGCTCTCTGGCGTATTCACTACTGTGAATTTCAGCCCGTCATTGACCTGACCAGTGCTATGGCATCGTCAAGCACCTGGAAAGGGGTGTAATAGTGGGGCGAGAAACGAATGCCACCACCACGGCAGGCGCAAATCAGGCCGCGCTGCATCAGTTGGCGTTGTAACGCCTTGCTGTCATGGCCGTCCAGGGTGAAGGTGAAAATGCCCAGGCGGCGCTGGGGATCTTTGGGGGTAATGGCCTGAAACCCCGGCAGCTCCGCTAACCCTGCTTCCAGATAATCCACCCGCCGGGCAATCCCTTCCCGCACCTGTTCGAGACCGGTGGCTAGCAGCAATCCGGTACTGGCCTCCAGGGCATGGGCTGCAAGCATATTGGGGCTGCCGCATTCAAACCGGCTGGCATCGGCTGCCGGTTGCCAGTCTTTACGGTCATAATCTCCCCGGGCAGCCACCATGTGCCAGCCAAATTCCTGCAACTTCAGCTGGTCACGGATGGCAGGGCGCACGTAAAACAATGCCAGGCCTTCAGGCCCCAGCATCCATTTATGCCCGTCTGCCATGGTGAAATCCACCTGGCAGGCCTGTACATCCAGGGGTTCGGCGCCAATGCTCTGAATGGCGTCCAGGCAAAACAGTACCCGCCGCTTGCGGCACAGGGCGCCGAGATGGGGAATATCCAGTTTTAGCCCGGTGCCATACTGCACGGAACTCACTGCCAGTAGGCGGGTACGTGGCGTGAAGGCCTCTGCAATCGCGGCTTCCGGTGATCCGGTATGGTGGGTGATAGCGGCGATGCGTAAGACGACCCCCCGGTCCGCCAGAGCTTCCCAGACAATGCGGTTGGAGGGGAACTCCTGGTCTGTGATAATAACCTCATCACCGGCTTGCCAATCGATGCCCATGGCCACAAAGGACAGGGCCTCGGAGGTGTTTTTGCACAGGGCGATGTCCTGGGGCCCTGGTGCATTGATCAGTGCTGCCAGGTTGCGCCGTAGGGATTGTTCCACCTGCAGCCAGCGGGGGTAGTCTGCTGCGCCCCGCAGGGTGTTCTCGCTGGCAAAGGCAATAACCGCATCCCTGGCCACTCGGGGCCAGGGCGCCACTGCGGCATGATTGAGGTACAGCATGTCGCTGGCCTGGGGAAAAGCCTGTGCCAGAGGGGTGCTGTCTGCTAGGGTCATTATCCGACTCCCTGAATTCACTTGTGGAGAACCAACGCTGCCATGACAGCCTTTCCAATACAGTATATCGAGCCGGTCTTCCGGCCGCCCAGTGAAGCCCGTTCACTGATTTTACCGGTGACCAACGGTTGTTCCTGGAACCAGTGTACCTTCTGTGAAATGTATACCCAGTCCCAGAAACAGTTTCGAGCCCGCAAAGACGAAGAAATCCAGGCAGACATTCACCGGGCAGCCCGGCAACTGGGTCCGGTGCGTCGGGTTTTTCTGGCGGATGGGGATGCCATGATCCTGTCTACCCGGCGCCTGTTACAGATTCTGGGCTGGCTGAAAGCCGCATTCCCGGACCTGGAGCGCATCTCCAGCTACTGTCTGCCCCGCAATTTGAAACGTAAATCGGTGGAAGAGCTCACAGAGCTGAGGGCCCATGGCCTGGAAATGCTCTATATCGGCGTTGAATCCGGGGATGACACGGTGTTGGGCCTGGTCAAAAAAGGGGAAACCGCTGCTTCTGAGATCGACGCCCTGCAGCGTATACATCAGGCGGGGATGACCAGTTCAGTGATGATTCTCAACGGCCTGGGGGGACGTAAATACAGCGAGCAGCATGCCATCGCCTCAGCCCATGTGGTTAACGAAACCCAGCCGCATTATGTGTCAACTCTGGTGGTCAGTTTCCCCCAGGGTATGGCGCGTTTTCAGGCAGGGTTTCCGGATTTCGAGCCCCTGAACCAGCAGGAGCTGTTTCAGGAAGTTGGCCTGTTTCTGGAGCACACCCGCTTGGAAAACAGCCTGTTCCGCAGCGACCACGCCTCTAATTACCTGGTGCTTCGGGGTGAACTGAATCGTGACCGTGATCGTCTATTAAATGAGGTAAAGATGGCCCTGGAACAACCCGGGGTCATGCCTTTGCGCCAGGAATGGCAGCGGGGGCTTTGAGGTCATTGTATTCTAATGAGACGGAGCATTATGAGTAATTACACCAAGTCCCAGGCACCACTGGAGCAGTTGGCAGGTCAGCTGGACGACGTCGTGTCCGGTGATACGGCTTTGTCCGGGCCTCCTGTTGATCAGTGGGATCCGCCAGACCGTGGTCAGCTGGCCATGCGCATTACTAGGGACGGCCAGTGGCACTACGAGGGCAAACCTTTGACCCGGCCGGCTCTGGTCAAGTTGTTTGCGTCAATCCTGCGGCGTGATTCTGGCGATGACTACTGCCTGGTGACTCCGGTGGAGAAATTCCACATCCAGGTGGATGACGTCCCCTTTGTAGCCCATACCCTGGAAGTACAGAGCCCGGGGCCTGATCAGGTGTTATGGCTGACAACCAGCAGCCAGGATCGTTTGGCTCTGGGGCCTGATCACCCCCTGTCTGTGCAGCAGGATACACAGACCGGTGAGCCGGCTCCCTATGTGCGGGTGCGGCGCAACCTCTATGCCCGGCTGGAGCGCAGTGCTTACTACCATTTGGTGGAGCTGGCACAGGAGCGGGAGCAGGGTGGCGAACGGCATCTGGGGGTCACCAGTTACGGTGAGTTTTTCAGTCTTGGCGCCCTGTGAACCGCCCCGGGTTTAATCAGGCCGCCGATTGGCCTAGAATAGGAACCAGAATTGTTGATGCCAAGGCCTTATGTC
>REBR01000050.1 GCA_007692645.1 Halomonadaceae bacterium
ACTGCCAGCCAATCCGGTAGCGCCGATCGCCCGGTCATCAGTGCCGATGTCCCGGCCAAGTTCATGGGTGCCGTTAAAAAGCGGGTTGGCAAAGCGATACCCGTAGGCAACGAAGGGGCCGGTACCGTCGTCGCTGCCGGCTCATCAGCCGCCGCGCAACGCTTGATGGGCAAAACCGTTGCGGTCATTCGCGGTGGTACCTACCGCAAATATCTCTGTGCCGATGTGCAAAGCTGTCTGGAGCTGGCGCCTGGTACCACGGCAGCCGAAGGCGCTTCAAGCTTTATTAATCCGCTGACGGCATTGGCCATGGTAGAAACCATGCGCGCTGAAGGCCACAAGGCGATCGTGCATGCTGCTGCCGCCTCTAACCTTGGACAAATGCTCAACCGCATCTGCATCGCCGACGGCATCGACCTGGTCAATATCGTCCGCAAGCCGGAACAGGAAGCCTTGCTGCGGGACATGGGTGCCAAATACGTGGTCAACTCCAGCAGCGACAGCTTTAAGGCAGACCTGACCGAAGCACTGATCGAAACCGGCGCCACCATCGCCTTCGACCCTATCGGTGGCGGTAAACTGGCCAGCGATATTCTCACCTGCATGGAAGTCGCTGTCTCTCGCAACATGACTGAATACAGCGTGTATGGATCTGACACTTATAAACAGGTTTATATCTACGGTGGGCTTGATCGCGGCCCAATTACCCTAAACCGCAGCTTCGGTTTTGCCTGGGGTGTGAACGGCTTTTTGTTGTTTAATGCATTAGGAAAACTGAGTAAGGAAACCAACATCGCCATGCGCAAACGCATCGCTGCCGAGATCAAGACCACCTTCGCCAGTCACTACACCCACGAAGTCTCCCTGGCCGGTGCGTTACAACTGGGTGCGATCTCGGTTTACGGCAAACAGGCGACCGGGGAGAAGTTTCTGATCACACCACAGAGCTAGCGGTTAGCGTCTGGACGAAAGACATCCCAGGGCGCTGAAGTCTGATTGACTCCAGCGCCTGCATGGAAGCTAACCCTGCTGATCACGTCAGAAACAGTGACAGGCACTCAATAGAACTCTAGACGGATTTTCCGCTGCTCAACTGCGCGCCGATGATGGCAGCCGCCTGCGTTCCCCAGACCTTGTAAGCATCCGCACTGGGATGGAAGCCGTCTTCGGCCATGTAGTGGTGTTCCAGGGGAAAGTCGGGGGTGACCAGGCTGCACTGGTGGTCTTCCGTTGCCAGCGCCGCCAGTTGCCCGTTAAGCATCCGTGCCCGTTGGCCCAGCCACCAGCGCAGGGGCTGGGGTAGCGCCGGGAAAAGGTGCATGGGCGGGACGCTGCAAAGGAACACATGGCGGGCGCTGTATTTTTCCCGGGCGAGGCGGATCAGTTGCTGGAGGTTGTTTTGCCACGCAGTGGTGCCGGTGCCACCGGTGACGTCGTTGACGCCTACGGCCAGCAAAACGGCGTCGAAGGTTTCAGGGGGTTCTGTCTGCAGGCGTTGCAACAGCTCACCAGCGGTGTAGCCGGTGGTGGCGGTGAGGGCCCAGTGGACTTCATGGTCTGTGGCCAGGGCCGAGACCAGTTGGCCGGACAGGGCGTCCTGTTGGTGGCTGACGCCGACGCCGGCGGTGGCGGAGTCGCCGGCGATCAGCAGTCGCAGCCGGGGGCCTTTGCCGTCGCGGCCCCGGCGGGGACCGTCCGGTTCCGGGAGTCGCAGGGCGGTGCTTCGCACGTAACGCCCCTGAATAAAAAGCACCGGCAATAACAACAGGGTGGCCAGAGGGTAGAGCATGGTCCGGTGACTTCCTTTTGCGGTTGTGTCTTTCTGGAGTGCCTGTCCCACCATACTGCCACCATACTGTTTTGAAACGTCAGCGGTTATCAAGAGATAGAACCAGCCCCTGGTCAGGCTTGATGCTGCCTGCCAGGGTATCCAGATAGGCCTGTCTGACCGCCTCGGGGCCATGGACCTGGGTGACCGTCATCCAGTCATCCACCGAGGCCCGCAAGGGCGCCCAGAGTTCGGCAAAGCGCGTCATAAGCGCCTGGCCACTGCTTTGCTGGACGGCTTTTTCCCAATAGCCCGGAGCAAAGAAAAGCTCAGGCTTTGGGCCCGGCAGGGTCGTTTTACCCCGCCGCTGATCCCAATGGGACGCACCCACCAGAGAGCTGAATTTCAGCTGGCCCTGGAAATGCTGGTGGAGCCTGCTCAGCACCGCGCCATTGCCAGCAAAGTCCACAGACACGCTGGCCTTGTCCGGATCAAGCTGCTCGAGATCCTCATAACTGACAACCTGGTCGTAATAGCCCAGGCCCTCCACAAACGCCCTATTGCCCGCTGAGGTCAGCCCCGTCAGGGTCAGCGGCTCACCACGTTGCTCACGTTGGTGGCGAAGCATAAACGCCAGCCCCAGAGCGGTCTTGCTGGAGGCGCTGGTCAGAATGATCTGCTGGGCGCCAAAATAATCAGAACCGGCAATAAAGTCATCCAGCAGGAACGCCGTGGTCAGCAGCGGGCGCAGCAACATTTGCAGGGCTTCGTGTTCAGGCTGGTAAGCCGGGTCGGTGGCAGTGAACTGGTACTGGTTGTAAATCTTTGCCAGCGCCTGGCGGTGAGGTGCGCCATCCATAAAGCCACCGCTTGAGACTTTATCCGGCTGCACCTTCAGCTGGCAGGCCATGGGCAGGTAGCCATAAACACGACTGCCCACCGCCACCTGGGGATGCTTTGAGGCGCACACATCAGCAAACCCCCATACCGGGATCTGCCCCCAGGGAGGCTCGGCCGGGAAAAAATCCCAATACTTGAAGGCCTTACCCAGTGCGGCATAACTGATATTGTTGGCCGTAAAGGAAAACCGGTCCACCCGCAGCAGAACTTCGCCTTCCGCCAGGTCCTCGCTGCGCAAAAGCGGCTGTTCAAGGATCTGGCACTGGTGCAGGTCATCACGATTAACAACGAAAGTACTGTTGGCAGGAGAATTCATAAAGCGAGCTTCCAGGTCAGTAAGGGTTAGAGCGTTTGCCGGCATCGCCTGAACCTCAGGCTAAGGGAGAAACTTCGCCGCAAATATCACATCCTGCTGCAAACAGGCATTCACAGACGAAGTAGATGCCCTTAACCTAATACGCACACCCTTACCAAGCAAGCCCGTGGCAAGTCGATTAAACGTGAGACTGGAGTGCCTGTCCGGGTGAACGTACTCGCGGTGGGCAATGGAGAGGGCTCACAACGAGTCACTATTTTTGTTGACTGTAAGCGTTACCGGAAACATGATTGCCTTGTACGGAATATCTCCGTACATATTGGGTTGAGTGAAAAATAGATGAGCCTTCAATGAAAAGGCTCGCTTAGGAGCTAAGTGATGAAAAACTCAAGCGCGCGGTTGGATCTGAGACTGGATCCGGCCATTAAAGAGCTGGCGATGCGCGCTGCTGACCTCATGGGGAGTCAAAGTCTTTCGGCCTTCGTCACAGCGGCGATCCGGGAGAAGTCGTCTCGTATCATTGAGGAGGCCGAAATTATTCGGCTGACCAACGACTCGTTTGATGCTTTCGTGGCGGCTTGTGAAAGTCCGCAGAAACCGAACGACGCCTTGTTGGCTGCACAGCGTCGCCGTAAACAAAGGATTGAGAGCGGTGACATTAGACATAGAATTATTGAACAAGAGTCGCCATAACCGGAAGACTTTCGACTGTGGCCAACCTGAGGTCAGCAGCTTTTTGCAGACGCAAGCACGTCCGCAGATGGAGAAGAAAATCAATCGGACCTGGGTGGTTGTGGATTGCGAAACGCAGCAATCGGAACCCTTCCCGATTGCGGGGTATTTCACCCTCACCCAGGGGAGTGTTGTTCGCCAAGAGCTGCCAGCTTCGTACTCGCAAAGTGGCTTCCCCCGGTATCCAGTGCCGGTGATTAAGCTTGCGTGGCTGGGCGTTGCCCAAGAGTACCAACGTAGCACATACCGAATGGGCGAAACGTTGTTGCTGGAAGCCCTTGACCAGGCCCAGAGGATCATCGAGCACAGCGGGCTCGGGGTTGCGATTGTGGTTGATCCGCTAACGGAAGCCAGCAGTAACTTTTTTCAGAAGTACGGTTTTCAGAAAATGGAGCGCTCTTTTGGTCACCAAAAGACCCTTTTTCTGCCGATTCCGTGATGCCGGAGTTCAATAGCGCGTGGGTTTTTCTGATGAGGCCCATTACTGATACAGAAATACCTGGCAGGGGATGCTCATTCCAAT
>REBR01000272.1 GCA_007692645.1 Halomonadaceae bacterium
CAGAATAGTTACACCCTGAAAGCAGTCCCCCGTAATAGTCAGGCAGGTGACCGTTGTGGCGACCTGACTCTGGACCACCAGGGTAACCGTGAGGCGGCTGAGGCTAGCTGCTGGTAGGGGTTAATCGCACACCATGGGGCGCCCCTGGGCATCCTGTACTCTGCCATCCCCATTCAGATCCCGGGCAAACCGGGCTTTTCCGGTCATATTGATAATAATCTGCCCTGCCCTCAGGGGGTTGCCACTGGCGGGACAATACAGCACATGCCCCGGGGTATGGCGGCCTATGCCCATGGGGCCGTAATGGAAGAAACCACGATTGCCAACGCCGATTCGGCGGCTCCCCCGGCGGGGAGCGGGCAGCACCCTTAGCAGATAGCTATCCTCTAGTAACTGCCGCTGGTTCTCCGGATCCAGAAACACGGCAACGGGCTGGTTCCAGTCTCCATGGCAGCTGTTGTTGGTATCCAGAGGGCATAAGGTAACACTGCTGTTGCGCCGCACAGCTTCCTGCTTTGCCAGCAGGGTGGCCTGGTAAACACCCAGCAGTATCACCCGCCGTTCCATGTTCTCCTGCAAGCCCTGTAATGAGGGCCCGGCAAAACCCATCAACACCACCAAGACCACCAGGCTTACCATCAGTTCCAGTAAGGTGATGCCCTGTTGGCAGGCATGAGGTGCCGCACTGCTTCTCCGTCCCTGGAGTGCGTGCATGACTGACTCCCTTTGTGAACCAGACTTTTCCCCTTCCCTGGGGTACTGCAGACTATAGACCGGTCAAAGCGGTGGAAACCGGTGCCCGGTTCACATTCTGGCGGCTTCGTTAAACCAGATTGCGTGGAATGGTCAGTGACCAGTTCCGGGTAAACACCCGGCGCTCATCCTCAAGCCAGATTACCGGCAGATCCGGTGCCTGCTCCGGGGGGGGGCAAAGCTGGGAGTAGAGAGGGTCTCTGGAGCCTGGCGCACCGGTAAAGTCAGTGCGCTGGCAGCCAGGTTGAGCTTCAACATGGTCACCTGGGGCGGTGTCCATGTGAGGGGCCAGTAGGAGGATGACAGGGAGACGCGCAACTGGTTACCTGCTGGAAAGCGATGGCCAATGCCGTTCAGGTAAACACGGACCCGGTAAGCTTTCCCCGGCTCCAGGCCTTCAGGGAAGGCGTCGCTGTTGCGGTGGGTCAGGTTGAGTAAGCCAAAGGTCACCCGGGTGGCTTTACCGTCAGGTGCCACATCGGAAATACGGGCAGCTACCATGGCTACCGGTTTATCGGCGGCCACCTCCAGGTCCAGGCGGGCAACGCCCAAGATCTCCAGAGGCTGGGTCAGGGGGGCGGATTGAAAGGTCAATGCTCCGCCGTCTTCCTCCCGCTGGTCCCCGGGAAGGTCCGGTGTGGCCGCGTAGGAGCACTATTTTCCCGCCGCCATACCCAGTCACAGGGGTGACTGCAAGTTGAGCCAGAGTTCCGGTGACGGGGAGGCACCGGGTTTGGCCAGGGTGTTGTGATGCAGTGGATAGGTGGTGTCCTGAATGTTGGGTGACGGCCAGGAGGGTTCACCCACCCAGCGCCCGGGGCGGACCTTATAAGCGGCAAAGGGAGGGACGCTGTCCTGCAGCCAGGCGCGCAGGGCGGGCTCGTCCATAATGCCCGTGGGCTTGCCTTTTAACCAATAGTCCCACCAGCGCAGGGCCTCCTGGAGAAAGCCGATGGCGGGTCCGGGGATGCCCTGATGGGGGTATTTATGACCCCAGGGGCCAATCAGGCCGATGCAGGGCACCTGCAGATGCTGTAACAGCCGGAAAACAGTGTTGGTAAAGCCGTCTGCCCAGCCGCCAACGGCCATCACCGGGCAGTCCACGGCGCTGTAATCCTCACAGACAGAACTGCGCCGCCAGTAATCACTGCGGCGCTGGTGGCGCAGCCAGGGTTCCAGCCAGAGACCGCTCCGGTCCAGACGCTCCATCCACATACTGCGCCAGCGCGCACCGACGATTTCCGGGTCCGGTGGCAGGGAATTGAAAGCGAACATTACCGTGGCCTCTGACAGGTTGTCCCCCAGCAGGCAGCCCCCCATGTAATGCATATTGTCCGCATACAGGTCGTCACTGGAGCAGGCGCTGATCACGGCTTTCAGGGCAGGGGCTCTTCCTCTGCGGCCTCCGGCAGCCAGACTCTGGCGGCAAGCCTGGCGCCGTCACGCATCGGAGTGACAAGATTTTCGATCACTCTCACTGGGTAGGGGAATGATGCGACTGTCTTCACTGCCGCCTCCTTCATTGGCTTGCTCTGGCCCCGGATCATTAACCGGGGTCGCAGTATCCGGGGTCGAAAGGGTAATGGGCAACTGCACCAGACACTGCTGGTAACGCTCTAGCAGCTCCTGAGAGCTTGTGCTCACATTTCAGTACCGCCTCCACAGTGGGGCTGTTTAGCCCGTATTCCTGGCACAGAATGGGTGCCAGTAAGCTGGAAGGAAAATCCCAGTGCGTAATGATGGCATCCACAGGGACTCCCGCCCGGTTAATTATCTGACGGCATCGCTCCAGTAGCTGGTCGAAGGCGATGTGTTTTGCCGCTACCAGCGGTCTCCATGTTTAATACAGTATAAAACCGATAGTTTTGTGGGTTACGAATAGTGCCCAATTCCCGCCGTTGAAAGTCCTCCATGGCAAGAACAAATACATGTTTCATCACATGTTCCTTACGCTGATGCCGGTGGCTCCTGCAGGGCTGCCACGGGGCAGGTGCAGACACCGGATGAGCTAAGGAGTAACGCAATTCCCAGGCCACTGCCCTAAACCATTGATGGCAAAGGACGGGTGTTTGCCAGGGCAACTAAAACCGGTAAAGAAGCATCCTGGCCGGATGCTTTGTGGCTGGGTTCAGTGCTTATTCCATATCCAGTTTTTTCAGGCGGTAGCGCAAAGCGCGGAAACTGATGCCGAGTTTTTTTGCCGCTGCCGTCTTGTTCCAGCGGGTAGCGCTCAGAGCCTGTTCAATGGTCTGGCGTTCAATGTGCTCCAGGTAGTGCTCCAGGTTCAGATCTCCCGGGGGGAGCAGAGCCTGTTCCCCGGTGGCGGGGGTCACGCCACTGCCCAGTTGCAGGTCGCTGGCTTTAATCTCCGGCCCCTCGCAGAGGGTGAAGGCCCGTTCCAGAATGTTCTCCAGTTCCCGCACATTGCCAGGAAAGCTGTATTCTGAAAGCAATGACAAAGCGCACTCGTCCAGCTTAACACTGTCATCAATACCGGCACTGATGCGGCCGAGTATCTGTTTGGCCAGAGGCTGGATATCTTCGGGGCGTTCCCGTAATGGCGGTACCCGCAGTTCAATCACATTAATGCGGTAATACAGATCCTGTCGGAACAGTCCCTCCTCCACCAGTGCCGCCAGGTCTTTATGGGTGGCGCTAAGGATACGCACATCTACCGTCACCTCTTCACTGGCACCCACCGGGCGAACGGCTTTTTCCTGAATCGCCCTTAGCAGTTTTACCTGCATGGACAGAGGCAGATCCGCCACTTCATCCAGAAACAGGGTGCCCTGGTGGGCGGCGGTAAACAGGCCGTCTTTGTGTTCGCTGGCTCCGGTAAAGCTGCCTTTGCGGTGGCCAAAGAACTCGCTCTCCATCAGCTCGGCGGGGATTGCACCACAGTTGACCGGAATAAACGGGCTGTCTTTACGGGGACCCTGCTGGTGAATCAACCGTGCCACCAGCTCTTTACCGCTGCCGGACTCGCCGCTGATATAGACTGGCGCCTGGCTGCGGGAGACTTTGCGGGCCTGGGCCCGCAGTGTGGCCATGGCTGGTGAGTCCCCGGTAATGAGCTGTTCCTGGGTCGGTTCCGGTTCACTGGCCGGGGCCTGGGGCAGGCGCAAGGCACTGTCGATAAGCGCACGTAACCGGGGCAGTTCGATGGGCTTGGAGACAAAATCAAAAGCGCCGGTCTTAAGGGCAGTAATGGCGGTTTCCATACTGCCATAAGCGGTGATCACCGCCACTGGGGTGGTGGGGCAATGTTGTTGCATCCACTGCACCAATTCTATGCCGTTGCCATCAGGCAAATTCATATCCGTCAGGCACAGTTGAAAAGTCCGCTTGCGTAGCAATCCATAAGCCTCCGCCAAGGTTGCCACGGTAAGACACTCTATGGCCATACGGCCCAGGGTAATGGCCAGCAGATCACGGATATCCGGCTCATCATCAATCACCAGTACGGTGGGTTCTGTCATGGTCTCCTTCCTGTGTGTCACAAGGGGTTGGCCCGGGGGTTCAGCCCGGATTCCTCAAGGGGTTGGCTGCGCTTTTCCGGGTGGGCAAAACTGACCCGGAAGCAGCATTGCCCGGGGCGGGGGTCCAGCAGAGTCAACTGGGACTGGTTGGCTTCACAGAGCTCCCTGGCCAGATACAGACCCAGCCCTGTGCCCCCCTGTTCAGTGGTAAAAAAGGGCTCGAAGACGGAATGGCGACGTTCTTCGCTCAGCCCGGGCCCCTGGTCGATCACATCAATGTAGGTGCGCTGCTGTTCGGTGTGGACCCCGCAACGCAGAATCAGGCTGGCCTGACCGGTTTGCTGTTCACTGTAGCGCAGGCCATTGTCCATCAGGTTGGTCAGTACCTGGTTTAACTGGCTGGGGTCAAACCGGGCCGGGGCAGGCCGGGTCAATACCTGCAATTGAATCTGGCAGTGTTTGCCATGACCTTCCTGGTAGTCGTTAATGGCCTCCTGTAACCATTGGGCAACATCCAGCTGCTGCAGGCTAGCCATGCGTCGCCGTGACAGCTCCAGCACATTTTCGATAATGGCGTTAACCCGCTGACTGTGGCGTTGAATAATGGCCGTCATGCGCTGATCACCGGGATCAATGGAGGGAGACTCTGCCAGCAACTGGGCGGCATGGCTGATGGCTCCCAGGGGATTACGGATTTCATGGGCAATCCCGGCGGTAAGACGACCCAGTGAGGCCAGTTTGATCTGCTGGGCCTGTTGCATCAGGTTGCTGGTATCTTCCAGGAAAATCAAAATATAGTCATTAGCACTGCCATCCAGCCGGGTAAAGCTGGCCTGCACCCGGGGAGTGGTGTCGCTGCTTTGAAAGGGCTCCTGTTGTTGTTGCAACGGATCTTTCAACCATTGCCCCAATCGCAGTTTCAGTGGCTGGGGCAAGAATTTCAGGGGTATCTCGGATTGGGCTTTGCCGAGGAGCAATTCACCAGCGGCAGCATTCATCAGGCGTACTTTGCCCCGTTGACTGGCCACCAGTATGCCGGTGCGCATGCGGTGAATAATCTGGTGGTTGAGTTGTTCCAGCTCAACAATGCTACGGGCCCGCTGTTGCGCCAGTGCCTCGCTGCTCACCAGGCGACGACTGATGTTCTGCAGAACAAAGGCGGCAGCAAAATAGATCATGCCAAGAAAACCGGCCCTGACGACGCTCTCTAGTCCATCCAGCCCAACCAGTACGGTCCAGCTGGCCATGGTCAGGGAAAACAGGGTGGCCAGGGCGGCATAGAAAAAACCGATACGTCCTGGCGCCAGGATATTACCCGCTGCCACCGTGATGATGACCAGATTGGTAATGCCGCTGCCGATACCACCGCTGAGCAGGGCCAGCAGGTGCAGCACCATAATGTCCAGCAGCAGCGACAGGGTAATATGCCTGGCGCCGGGGCGGTAACCGGCCAGCAACAGCAAGGCGACAAAGCCATTCAAGGCCAGGTAGCTTAACGCCGTGGCCTGATACTGGACCTGGTCCAGGTAATCCTGACCCAGGGCATCAACACCCACGTAAAATAGAGCCACCAGCAATAGACTGACAACCAGCCGGTAACTGTTGTAAACCCGGAACAGCCGGCCTGTTTGCAGTAGCGTAGGGGGTGTGTTGACGATCATGGGACTCCGTTGCCGGCGCAGAAAAAAAGACCAGCGCTGGTTATGCCTGATGGCCACCAGCGCACACATTGTGCCGGTAAACCGTTATAATAGCGTGCAAACCCAGGTGGCGACAGGAGAGAGCAGATGGCAGGGCAACTGCGGGTAGTAATGGCGCAACTGGATTTTCTGGTGGGTGATATACCGGGCAACGGTCAGCGGGTGATCGAAGCCAGCCGCCGTGGGGCGGAGGAAATGCAGGCGGATCTGGTGGTGTTCCCTGAACTGGCGCTGACCGGTTACCCCCCAGAGGACCTGCTATTGCGGCCGAGCCTGTCCCTGCGCCTGGATGCGGCATTGGCTGCGATTCAGGCAGAAAAGCTGCCGGTGGCGATTGTGCTGGGGCTGCCACTGCAGGAGAACGGCCTTTGGTATAACGGGGTGGTGGTAATTGACCAGGGTGAAGTGGTGTACCGCTATCACAAACAGCACCTCCCCAATTTTCAGGTATTTGACGAGGTCCGCTATTTTTCACCGGGCAAACAGGTGCAGGTTTTCCCTTTGCGAGGCGTGCCTACCGCGATCACCGTATGTGAAGATTTATGGAACGAAGGACCCGCTGAACAGGCATCAGCCCTGGGGGCCCGGTTACTGATCAACATCAACGCCTCCCCCTACCATGGCACTAAGCTGGCCCAGCGTCAGGCACTGCTGGCACGCCAGTCTGAGAATAACAGCCTGACCATTGTGTACGTTAACCTGGTGGGTGGGCAGGATGAGCTGGTGTTTGACGGCGCCTCCATGGTCTATGACCATGCCGGGGTCCGCTGTATGCAGGCCCCCGTCTTTGTGGAAGGGCTCTACCCGGTGGATTTTGTGGTGGACCAGCATTGCCAGCCCGTATCCCAGCCGTTACCGCAGCTGCTGTCGCCGGAGGCCAGTAGTTATCAGGCGCTGGTGCTGGGCACCCGGGATTATGTCTTAAAAAATGGTTTTAACTCTGTGGTTTTGGGCCTTTCAGGGGGCATCGATTCGGCCCTCACTCTGGCCATAGCGGTAGACGCCCTTGGGCCGGAGAAAGTCACCGCAGTAATGATGCCCTTCCATTACACTTCTGGCATGAGTTTGGAAGATGCTGAGCAGCAGGCTCGCACCCAGTCGGTAGACTACCGGGTGTTACCCATTGCCCCCATGTATGACAGTTTTATGGCTACCCTGGCGGAACCCTTTGGGGAGCGCCCTGGGGATACCACGGAAGAAAACCTGCAGGCCCGTATCCGGGGTGTACTGCTCATGAGTCTGTCCAACAAGTGGGGGGCCCTGGTGCTGACCACCGGCAACAAGAGTGAGCTGGCCGTGGGATATTCCACTCTGTACGGGGATATGGCCGGGGGCTTCGATCCCATCAAGGACGTGCCAAAAACCTGGGTCTATCGTCTTGCCAGCTGGCGCAACCGGGAGCAGGAAATTATTCCACAGCGGGTTATCGACCGCCCCCCTTCGGCTGAGCTGGCGCCGGACCAGAAGGACCAGGACAGCCTGCCGGATTACGCCATTCTTGATGCCATTCTGAATCTGTATGTTGAACGGGATTACAGTGCCGAGGCGATTATTGCGGAAGGCTTTGATCGACCGGATGTGGCCCGGGCGATACGTCTTGTGGATATCAATGAGTATAAGCGGCGGCAGGCCCCCATCGGGGTCAGAATCAGTGACCGGGGCTTCGGCAAAGACCGCCGCTACCCCATCACCAATGGCTGGAAGCCGGGTATCTGACCCGGCTGGCGGGGTTCAGTCGTCCAGTTCTGCGGGACGGCCCAGAAGGCCGAAGGTCAGCACGTTGCGCAGTGAGCGGTCCTGAATGCCGAAGTTCTGGCGAATAAACTCTCCGTCACTATCCAGTGCCGGGTTCTCTGGAAAGTTCAGGGCCAGCAACTGCTGGGTTTCATTGGCTTCCTGGCGCAGACCGAGACGGCGGAACATTTCTGTCTGGATGACCAGGGCTTCTTCTACTGCCGGGGTGCGGGGAAAGTCTTCCACCACGCCCTGAGCCCGATTGGCAGCGGCCAGATAGGCTTGCCGTTTGACGTAATAGCGGGCCGCATGCAGCTCCAGGCCTGCCAGTCGGTTACGGATGGCGATCATGCGCTGGCGGGAGTCCGCCGCGTAGGGGCTGTCTGGGAATTGGTTTACCAGGGTGAAAAAGTCCTGGTAGGAGCGGCGTTGTTCACCGGGATCCCTGGCATCCGCTGCCACCGGGAAGTAGCGTACCGCCAGCCCCAGATCCATGTAATAGGAAGCAACACCCCGCACATAAAGGGCGTAATCCGCATTGGCGCTTTGTGGGTTCAGGCGCAGAAAGCGGTCCGCGGAGCTGCGGGCACCGTCCAGGTCCTGGCTCTGGAAGCGGGCGTAAATCAGGTCAAGCTGAGCCTGCTCCGCATAGCGTCCGAAGGGGTAATAGGTCTCCAGAAACTCCAGATTACGGGTGGCCGTGGAGAAATTGCGATTCTCCAGGGCGCTCCGGGCCAGTTCATAATATTCCTGTTCGGGCAGGACCCGGTCATCCCGGGAGGCGCAGCCGCCAATCACCAGTAGGCACAGGGCCAGGGCGGCCAGCTTTAAAAGAGTAGGGCGGGACCCGATTCGCATGCGTTTATCCGTATAATGGGTTGGCAAAACCAAGACGATACCAGTCAAAGACGGTATTGTAACGACCTGCCGGCCAGTTCGGAACCGTTACAAGGCATAAGCCAGGAGCTCCATGAACGAAATTCGCACCACAATCGATGCTCAATTCAATGTCAGTGCCGATGACAGCGGCCAGCGCCTGGACCAGGTGACTGCCCGGCTACTGCCGGAACATTCCCGCTCCCGTATTCAGGGCTGGATCAAATCCGGTGAATTAACCGTGAATGGTCGCACCGTTAAAGCCAAGGACAAGGTGTTGCTCCATGACGAAATCGTCATTGCCGCCACGGTGCTGGGTGATGACCGCTGGCGCCCGGAAGCCATCGACCTGGATATCCTGTTCGAAGACGACCAGATCCTGGTGATCAACAAGCCCGCCGGCCTGGTCGTGCACCCGGCAGCCGGTCACCGGGACGGTACCCTGGTGAATGCGCTGCTGCACCACGCCCCGGAACTGGACCACTTGCCCCGGGCCGGTATTGTCCACCGTCTGGACAAAGACACCAGCGGTGTCATGGTGGTGGCTCGCAGCCTGAAAGCCCATACCGCCCTGGTAAAACAGCTGCAGGATCGCTCCATGGGCCGTGAATATGATGCGGTGGTGCTGGGTGAACTTACCGGTGGGGGCACCGTGGATGCTCCCATGGGTCGTCACCCCCAGCAGCGCAAAAAAATGGCCATTGTGCGCTCCGGTAAGCCGGCGGTGACCCATTACCGGCTGTTACAGCGATTCCCCGGGCATAGCCATATTCGCTGTAAGCTGGAAACCGGCCGCACCCATCAGATTCGTGTGCATATGGCCCACCAGCATCACGCCCTGGTAGGGGACCCGGTGTATGGCAACCGGGTCCGTCCTCCCAAAGGCGCAGACGATGCTATTATCGAGGCCCTGCGCCAGTTTCGCCGTCAGGCGCTCCATGCCCGGCTGCTGACCCTGGACCATCCGGTGAGTGGTGAGCGCATGACCTGGCAGCAGGAAATGCCCGAAGATATGCAGGCACTGCTGACGGCCCTGGGGGATTTCCGTGATCGTCAGAGCGCCCGTAATGCCCCGCTCTGATAATCACCAGTTCCAGGTGCTGAGGCCTGACTGGCCGGCGCCGGCAACAGTGCATGCCTGCAGTACCACCCGAGCAGGCGGCGTCAGCATTGCCCCCTATGACAGCTGGAATCTGGGGAAACATGTGGGTGACGAGGCCGCTGCGGTGGCTGAGAACCGCCGCCGTTTGGCCGCCACAACCGGTCTGGATCAACACCGTATTGGCTGGCTGAAACAGGTGCATGGCACCCGGGTAGCCCGTTTAACCGCCACCCCCCAACCCATCCCGGAGGCAGATGCCAGCGTCACCCGGGCGCCGGGCCTGGCCTGCGCCATTCTTACCGCCGACTGCCTGCCAGTGCTTTTCTGTGACCGACAGGGGCAACAGGTGGCAGCGGCACATGCCGGCTGGCGGAGCCTGGCCGGGGGCGTACTGGAACAGACCCTGGCCAGCTTCCCCCGGGCGGATCAGGTGATGGCCTGGCTGGGGCCGGCCATTGGCCCCGGAGCCTTTGAAGTGGGGGAGGAGGTGCGCCAGCAGTTTGTCGCCCATGACCCGGCCCACGGGGCGGCCTTTGTGGTTCAGGGTGACCGGTATCTGGCTGACCTCTATCAATTGGCCCGGTGGCGGCTTACCTGCGCCGGCATCGGTGCCGTCTATGGCGGTGATTACTGCACGTTCAATGAGCCACAAAGGTTTTATTCCTACCGCCGGGATGGCCGCACCGGCCGTATGGCCTCCCTGATCTGGCTCGCCTGATATCTGCCCCTGCCGGGCTTTTGTGCCTTCCCCTTGCTTGAAGTCAACGCAAACAACCCAACATCTATAGACAATCACTCCATTGACGGGCTTGGCTGCCGTGTTCCAGCCAGAGGCCCGGTACCACCCAGAGGATCAGGGATATGCGACAAGAGAAAATGACCAGCAAGCTTCAGGAGGCATTGTCCGATGCCCAGTCACTGGCCGTGGGCCGTGATCATAATGTGATTGCACCGCTGCATCTGATGCAGGCGTTGATAAGCCAGCAAGGCGGCTCAGTGCGCACACTGCTGCAGCAGGTGGGGGTTGACCCGAACCGCTTCAGCCAGGCCCTGGGGCGGGAAATCGACAAGTTGCCCCAGGTGCAGGGGGCTGAGGGTGATGTGCATGCTTCCAACGAGCTGGTGCGTCTGTTCAATATTGCGGACAAACTTTCCCAGCAGCGTGGGGATGATTACGTATCCAGCGAACTGGTGCTGCAGGCAGCAGTGGAAGACAAGGGTGCCCTGGGCAAACTTTTCAAGGAGTTCAATGTTGAGCGCAAGGCTCTCCATGATGCCATTGAGAAAATTCGTGGTGGTGAGTCGGTGAGTGACCCCGCAGCAGAAGAAAGTCGCCAGGCCCTGGATAAATACACCATCGATCTCACTGCCCGGGCAGAAGCGGGCAAGCTGGACCCGGTGATCGGCCGTGATGACGAAATCCGCCGCACTATTCAGGTGCTGCAGCGTCGGCGCAAGAATAACCCGGTGCTGATCGGTGAGGCGGGGGTGGGTAAAACCGCCATTGTGGAAGGTCTTGCCCAGCGGATTGTTGATGGACAGGTGCCGGAGGGCTTGAAAGACAAGCGGGTGTTGTCTCTGGATCTTGGTGCCCTGCTGGCCGGGGCCAAGTACCGGGGCGACTTCGAGGAGCGTCTGAAAGCGGTGCTCAAAGAACTGGGCCGGGAAGAAGGCCGGGTGATTCTGTTTATCGATGAAATACACACCATGGTGGGTGCCGGTAAAACCGAAGGCTCCATGGATGCAGGCAACATGTTGAAGCCGGCCCTGTCCCGGGGCGAGCTGCACTGCGTGGGCGCTACCACCCTGAATGAATACCGGGAAAATATTGAAAAAGACGCGGCCCTGGAGCGGCGTTTCCAGCGGGTGATGGTGAACGAGCCCAATGATGAAGATACCGTGGCCATACTCCGTGGCCTGAAAGAGCGTTATGAAGTACACCACGGGGTGGACGTGACCGACAGTGCCATTATCGCCGCTGCCCGTTTATCCACTCGCTACATTACTGATCGGCAGCAGCCGGACAAGGCCATCGATCTGATCGATGAGGCAGCCAGCCAGATCCGCATGGAAATGGACTCCAAACCTGAGCCCCTGGACCGCCTTGAGCGGCGCCTGATCCAACTGAAAATGGAGCGGGAGGCGATGAAAAACGAGACCGATCCGGCCTCGAAAAAGCGCCTTGAAGAGCTGAACCAGGTAATTGAAACCGTGCAGCGGGAATATGCTGACCTTGAAGAGGTGTGGAACACCGAAAAGGCTGCCCTCCACGGCACCCAGAAGATCAAGAGTCAGCTGGAAGAGGCCCGCATTGAACTGGAAAACGCCCGCCGTGCCGGTGACCTGGCTCGCATGTCTGAAATCCAGTATGGCCGTATTCCCGAGCTTGAGCGGCAGCTTGACCGGGCCAGCCAGGCTGAAATGATGGAAATGAAGCTGCTGCGCAACCGGGTCACAGAAGCGGAAATTGCCGAAGTGGTGTCCAAGTGGACCGGTATTCCCGTGTCCAAGATGCTCGAAGGTGACCGGGAAAAACTGCTGCGCATGGAAGAGGCCCTGCATGGCCGGGTAATTGGCCAGGACGAGGCGGTGAAAGCGGTGTCTGACGCCGTGCGCCGCTCCCGGGCGGGACTGTCTGACCCGGCCCGGCCCAATGGCTCTTTCCTGTTTTTGGGCCCCACCGGGGTGGGTAAGACCGAACTCTGCAAGTCCCTGGCGCATTTTCTGTTCGATACGGAAGACGCCATGGTGCGCATCGATATGTCCGAGTTCATGGAGAAGCACTCCGTGGCCCGGCTGATAGGCGCGCCCCCTGGTTATGTGGGTTATGAGCAGGGGGGCTACCTGACAGAAGCGGTGCGTCGCCGGCCTTACTCCGTGCTGTTGCTGGATGAGGTGGAAAAGGCCCATGGTGATGTGTTTAACGTGTTGCTGCAGGTGCTGGAAGACGGTCGCCTCACGGATGGCCAGGGCCGTACCGTGGATTTCCGCAATACTGTGGTGGTGATGACATCGAACCTGGGTTCAGAGCTGATCCAGACCCTGACCGACGCCAGTCAGTATGAGCAGATGAAGAGCGCCGTGATGGAGGTGGTAGGCACCCATTTCCGCCCTGAGTTTGTTAACCGTATTGATGAAGTGGTGGTATTCCACCCCCTCTCCGGGGAGCAGATTGAGGGTATTGCCACTATCCAGATCGAGCGGCTCAACCAGCGTCTGGCGGAGCAGGACTTGTCTTTGACCCTGTCTGCTGAGGCCCTGGATAAACTGGTAGCGGTAGGCTATGACCCGGTTTACGGTGCCCGCCCCCTGAAGCGGGCGATTCAGCGCTATATTGAAAACCCCCTGTCACAACAGCTGTTGCAGGGGGCCTTTATGCCGGGAAGCGAAATTCATGGGGACGTGGAAGGGGAGCAGTTGGTCTTCAGGAGTCGCTGACCGGGGGTGACCAGTTGCAGCTTTCTGCCTGGACGCCTTCCAATTTCTCCCGGCGCTGTTCGATTTCTTCCGGGGTGAGAAAACGCATCTCACCGTTTTCTTCCACCCGCAGCCGGGCGTTGTTCTGGATGGTTTCCAGGGCCACCCGGGCGGCCTCACAATTAGCCTGATGCTGGCGGGATAGCTCCTGCTGCTGCTCCGGTGTCATTTCCCTGGCAACGGTCTCCGTTTCCTCCTCAGGCTCTGCTGCCGGTGTGCCGGGGGTTTCACTGCGTTGCGGGCTGGTAAGGGCAGGGCCGCTGCTGCCGGAGTCCCCTGCACTGCGCCCGGTGCGGTAGCGGGTCTGCTCTGACTGCCGGTCGGACGGGGGGGTTTCCGAAAACTGCACATTGCCCTCTTCATCGACCCAGCGGTAAATGGAGCCGCCCAGGGCGTGACTGGCAAACAGGCAGCCGATTAACAGGCACAGGGCAGCAGGGCGGTGAGTCATGGCAGGGGTGCTCCGGGAGAATCGGTCATCATTGTTGTTGCCATCAAGGTCTTTACAAGAGTCTAGTTCAGGGATTCAGGGGGGACAATGCCAGCATTAATTGCCCTTAGCTGCGCATTTCTATTGACACTGTACCCACGCCTGTCAAAATTACCGATTGCCTGAATTCAGTCAGACTCCGCCCCGGTAACCCCGAAACAACGGAACTGTCTGTAACCACACTGGTCAGGCCTGCGGTTCGGCACCTTTAACAGGGGGGCTGGACCGTAGGCGCTGCCATTGCGCATTTCAGATTGTCGGCCGTCACCCTCGGGCCTCAATCTCACCCGGAGAGAACCTCTCGCAAGCGACAGTGTGGCAACTGCCCCCGGCGGCTTTCACAAGAAGCCAAGCGGCGGCCCCTCAGGCACTGTGAGCGACATACCGGAACACAACTGTTTCACCTTTAGAGAGGGTAGTTAATCGTGGAGTTATTATCTGGCGCCGATATGATCGTCCGGTCTCTGAAAGACCAGGGCGTGGAATATATTTACGGCTATCCGGGTGGTGCGGCGTTGCATATTTACGACGCACTTTTCAGGCAGGATGACGTCAAGCACATCCTGGTGCGGCATGAGCAGGCGGCCGTTCACATGGCCGACGGCTACGCCCGTGCCTCCGGCGAGCCCGGCGTGGTGTTGGTCACCTCCGGTCCCGGAGCCACCAACACTATTACTGGCATCGCCACTGCCTTTATGGATTCCATTCCCATGGTAATCCTCTGTGGCCAGGTGGCCTCCCACCTGATCGGCGAAGACGCCTTCCAGGAAACCGACATGATCGGTGTCTCACGGCCTATCGTGAAGCACAACATGACGGTACGTCACCCGTCTGAAATCCCCACCCTGATCAAGAAGGCCTTCTATCTGGCCTCCACCGGTCGCCCGGGTCCTGTGGTACTGGATATTCCCAAGGACATGACCGCCCCCAACGAGCGCTTTGAATACAGCTACCCGGATAAGGTCAAGCTGCGTTCCTACAGCCCCGCGGTCCGCGGTCATGCCGGCCAGATCAAGAAAGCGGTGGATATGATGATGGCGGCCAAGCGGCCCATCATCTATGCCGGCGGCGGGGTTATTCTCGGCAAAGCCTCCCCGCAGCTCACCGACCTGGCCCATAAGCTGAATTTCCCGGTGACCAACACCATCATGGGTCTGGGTGGCTTTCCTGCTACAGATCCCCAGTCACTGGGTTGGCTGGGCATGCACGGCAGCTATGAGTCGAACATGGCCATGCACCATGCGGACCTGATTCTGGCCGTAGGGGCGCGCTTTGATGACCGGGTGACGAATGCCACGGACAAGTTCTGCCCGGGTGCCCGCATAGTGCACATTGACATTGACCCCACCTCCATCTCCAAAACGGTGCCTGCTGATGTGCCTATCGTTGGGCCGGTGGATTCCGTGTTGAAAGAAATGCTCAGCCTGATCAAAGAAAGCAAGGTCAAGCCTGACCCTGACGCCCTTGATGCCTGGTGGAAGCAGCTCAATGAATGGCGTGGTTTCCGTACTGAGCTCTATCAAAAGAGCGATAAACACATCATGCCACAGCAGGTTATTGAAGCCCTGTACAAGGTTACCAAGGGGGATGCCTATATCACCTCCGATGTGGGTCAGCACCAGATGTTTGCCGCCCAGTACTACAAATTTGACAAACCTAACCGTTGGATCAACTCCGGTGGCCTTGGCACCATGGGCTTTGGTTTTCCTGCTGCCATGGGTATCAAGCTGCACTACCCGGATGCGGAGGTGGCCTGTGTGACTGGCGAAGGCAGTATCCAGATGAACATCCAGGAGCTTTCTACCTGTAAGCAGTATCAGCTGCCGTTGAAAATAATCAACGTTAATAACCAGTCCCTGGGGATGGTTAAGCAGTGGCAGGATATGAATTATGAGTCTCGGTATGCGAATTCATACATGGATTCTCTGCCGGACTTCGTCAAGCTGATGGAAGCTTATGGCCATGTGGGCATCAAGGTGACCAAGCTGGAAGACCTTGAGCCGGCCATGGAAAAAGCCTTTGCCATGAAAGATAAGCTGGTGTTCCTTGATATCTATGTGGACCCCTTTGAACACGTGTACCCCATGCAAGTCGCCCGCGGCTCCATGAAGGACATGTGGCTTAGCAAGACGGAGAGGGTCTAGGTCATGCGGCGGATTATTTCAGTACTGATGGAAAACGAGCCCGGCTCCCTGTCACGGGTAGTGGGCCTGTTTTCCCAGCGCAACTACAACATCGAGACACTGACCGTAGCGCCCACGGATGATGACACCCTGTCCCGGCTCACCGTCACCACGGAAGGCTCTGACAAGGTCATCGAGCAGATCACCAAGCAGCTCAATAAGCTGGTGGAAGTGGTCAAGCTGGTGGATCTCACCGAAGGTGCGCATATTGAGCGCGAGTTGATGCTGATCAAGCTCAAGGCCAGCGGCGCCCAGCGGGCCGAGGTCAAGCGCACCGTGGATATCTTCCGTGGCCAGATCGTGGATGTGACCAGCACCGTCTATACCGTGCAGCTGGTGGGTAACAGCGACAAGCTGGATGCCTTTATTCAGGCGGTCAGCGCCCTGGGCGTGCTGGAAGTGGTGCGCTCCGGCGTCTCTGGCATTGCCCGTGGGGAGAAAGTGTTGGCGCTCTGACGCTCGCTTTTAACGATCGGTTTGAATCTGAATTTTTACTAAAGCGGCCCGTGAAGGGCCAGAATGATAACAGGGGATTTCAATGCAAGTTTATTACGACAAAGACTGTGACCTTTCCATCGTCAAGGGTCAGAAAGTTGCCATCATCGGCTACGGTTCACAGGGCCACGCCCATGCTAACAACCTGAAGGACTCTGGTGTCACCAATGTGGTGGTCGGTCTGCGTCAGGGTTCTTCTTCCTGGGCCAAGGCTGAAAATGCCGGTCTGCAGGTTGCTGAAGTGGATGCAGCAGTTAAAGATGCCGATGTGGTTATGCTGCTGGCGCCAGATGAGCAGCAGGCCGCCATCTACAAAGCCAATGTTGAGCCCAATATTAAAAAGGGTGCAGCCCTGGCTTTTGCCCACGGCTTCAACATCCATTACAACCAGATTGAGCCCCGGGCTGACCTGGACGTGATCATGATCGCCCCCAAGGGCCCTGGCCACACTGTGCGCGGCCAGTATGTGGAAGGCAGTGGTGTTCCCACGCTGATCGCCATCTTCCAGGATGCCACCGGCAACGCCAAGAAGATTGCCCTGTCTTACGCTTCCGGTAATGGCGGCGGCCGTGCAGGCATCATCGAGACCTCTTTCCGTGAAGAGACTGAAACCGATCTGTTCGGTGAGCAGGTCGTGCTCTGTGGCGGCGCCACTGCCCTGGTACAGGCTGCCTTTGAAACTCTGGTAGAAGCCGGCTATGCCCCTGAAATGGCCTACTTCGAGTGTCTCCACGAGCTCAAGCTGATTGTTGACCTGATGTACCAGGGCGGTATCGCGGAAATGCGCTACTCCATCTCCAACACCGCAGAGTATGGGGATGTGACCCGTGGGCCGCGCATCATCACTGAAGACACCAAAGATGTCATGCGTCAGTGCCTGAAAGAAATCCAGAACGGCGAATTCGCTCGCGAGTTCATTCTGGAAAACCAGGCTGGCCAGGCTACCCTGAAAGCTAAGCGCCGCATCGCCCAGGAGCACCAGATCGAGCAGGTGGGTGCCAAGCTGCGAGGCATGATGCCATGGCTGCAGGACAGCAAGCTGGTGGACAAAAGCAAGAACTGATCTGTGCCCCGGTGAATCCGGGGTGACAGTGCGCAAAATGCCCGGAGAGTGTTACGCTGTCCGGGTATTTTTTTGTCAGATGTATTCATCCAGTAACAGGCGCAATCCCATGACGTCCAAAAAATCCGATTCGCCAGCAGATGCTTCTGCGGACAATCACGACACCGACAGCACCCTTGCAGATAAGGGTATTGCCGGGGCTGAAGTGGAAGAAGAAGAAATGGTCGGTAGCGCCCGAGTTCGCCGGCGGGGTATTTACCTGCTGCCCAACCTGTTTACCACAGCCTCCCTGTTCTCCGGTTTTTACGCCATTGTTGCGGCTTCAAACGGGGTATTTGATGCGGCTGCCATCGCCATCTTTGTTTCTTTGGTGCTGGATGGTCTGGATGGGCGGGTCGCCCGCATGACCAACACAGAGAGCAAGTTTGGCGCCGAGTATGACAGCCTGGCCGACATGGTGGCTTTTGGCGTGGCGCCGGGCCTGGTGGCGTTTTTCTGGGTGCTGAACGATTACGGAAAGCTGGGTTGGGTTATTACCTTTATCTTCGTGGCAGGGGCTGCTTTGCGGTTGGCGCGCTTCAATACCCAGATTGGCTCTGTGGATAAGCGTTATTTTGTCGGGCTGCCCAGTCCATCTGCCGCAGCCCTGGTGGCTGGCCTGATCTGGTGTTTCCACAGCTGGGAACCGAATCTGATTCTGGCAGTCGTAACCATGATACTGGTAGGTGGTGTGGGCGTGTTGATGGTGAGCAACGTGCTTTACTACAGTGGTAAGGATCTTGATCTCAAGGGCAGGGTGCCGTTTGCGGCGATACTGCTGGTGGTGCTGGTCTTTGCGGTAGTGGCGATACAGCCTGCCACGGTCCTGTTTGCGGTCTTTTTGCTGTATGTGGCATCTGGTCCAGCCATGGCTTTGCGCCGTCTTTACCAGCGCCGCCAGGGAGCAGGTGGGAAAAAGTCATAAAACCGTTGACCCTTGGAGGGAAAGCTGTAGAATGCGCTCTCTCTTGAGGCACA
>REBR01000034.1 GCA_007692645.1 Halomonadaceae bacterium
CTCCTATCTGCAAATCAGCTATCCGGTGCTGGACCGGGTAGACATTTACCAGGTCCGGGACGAGGAAACCCTGCACCACAGCCGGGTGGGCAACAAACAGCATTTCAGTGAACGGCCCATTAATCACCGGCACTTCGTCATTCCCCTGACCTTCACCCCCGGCGAGACCGACCGGCTGTATTTCCGGGTCCAGACCAGTTCCGCCATGCAGCTGCCCCTGACCCTCTGGGACCCGGTGACCTTCTATGACGAAGAACAGAACCAGATGCTGTTTGAAGGGGTCTACTACGGCATTGTCCTGGTGATGATTCTTTACCACCTGTTTGTGTTTCGTGCGCTGCGGGAGCGCATGTACCTGTTCTATTCCGGTTTCATTACCGCCATGCCCCTGTTTGTGGCCTCCCTCAATGGGTTGGCGTTCCAGTACCTGTGGCCCTATTCCACCTGGTGGAATGATCAGGCGATCATGTTTGCCCTGAATGGGGTGGTATTTTTCGGTTTGCTGTTCACACGGGATTTTCTCGACATCAAGCGCGACACCCACCCCCTGATCAATGGCACCATGGTGGTTTTGATCTGTATCGCAGGACTGCAGGCTCTGTCTACCCTGTTTATCCCCTATGAAAAGGTGGTGATCAGCACCATTCTTCTGGCCGTCACTGTGTGTCTGTTTCAACTCATCATCGGCGTGTTACGCATGTCCCATGGCAATGCGGCCGCCCGCTATTTCACCACCGCGTTTATGTTGATGTTAGCGGGAGGCATCATACTGGCCCTGAGCAAATTCACCCTGCTACCCCGTAACCTGTTTACCGAAAATGCCACACAGGTGGGGTCTGCCCTGGGCATTATTCTGCTGTCACTGGCCCTGGCAGACCGGCTGAACCGGGAAAAAAAAGCCGCTTTTGTGGCCCAACAACAGGCTCTGGAGCAGGAGCGGCTGGCCCGGCATGCCCAGGCGGAGACACTGCGGGTAGAGCAGGAAGCCAACAGCCAGCTGGAAATGCGGGTGCGGGAGCGCACCGATGAGCTGGAGCGGGTGAACAAGCAGCTGAAAGCCCTGAGTTCCCATGACGATCTCACTGGCCTGAAAAACCGCCGTACCTTTGATGAAGGTTTCCAGACACTGGCCACCAATGCGTTCCGGCACCGCCTGCCCCTGGCGGTGATGGTAGTGGATATTGATCACTTCAAATCCTTCAACGACAACTACGGCCACCTGATCGGCGATGAAGCCCTGAAAATGGTCGCCGGGCTGATTCATCAGAACGTGACCCGCCCGGGGGATCTGGCAGCCCGCTTTGGCGGTGAGGAATTTGTGGTGTTACTGACGGATACCCCGCAGCCCGGGGCTACCCATGTGGCAGAGCGCATCCGCCGTGGCCTTGAGCAGCGCCCTTTTATGGTGGCAGGTAACCCGGTGCCCCTGACCGTCAGCATCGGCCTTACTGTGCGGGTACCCAACTCAGCGGATGAAACGGCATCACTCTTTGCCGAGGCTGATGCCGCCCTTTACCAAGCCAAGCACGCCGGCCGCAACCGGGTGGTTATGCATGAGCCCCAGCAACCCCTGGAGCATGAACAGCACTAATCTGTCCGGCAGGCCCTTTGCTTAGGTCTGACTGGGTGCCCTGGCGGCCTCCCCTATGGCATGATGGACCCACTTCCCTGCCGCCGTCTAAATTGGAGCTCTCATGCCCCACAGCCAAGCCCCGGTTGCCGCCGGGCTTCAGGCCATTCATGCCAATCACCTGGAAGATTTGCGCCGGGTTGTGGTGTGGCTGATCCGCGAGTACCCCATTGCCCCCCTGGAGGATGAAACCTTTCTGGTGCAGAGCAACGGCATTGCCCAGTGGCTCAAACTGGCCTTGGCGGAACACCCCCGGGATGAACAGGGGGCCACCCAAGGGGGTATTGGCATCGCTGCTGCCATGGCCTTTTCCCTGCCCTCACGGTTTGTCTGGCAGGCTTACCGGGCGGTACTGGGTGCCGACTATGTCCCCCCTGAATCCCCTTATGATAAAGACCGCCTCACCTGGCGCCTGTATGGCCTGTTACCCAGCCTGACCCGGGAAGCCCAATACGCTCCCCTGGCCCGTTTTCTCGACGGGGCCGAGTCAGACCGGCGCCGCTACCAGCTGGCAGAAAAAATCGCCGACCTGTACGACCAGTACCAGGTGTTCCGTGCCGACTGGCTATCTGCCTGGGAAGACGGCGATGACCACCTGATTCCGGCCCGCGGAGAACCTCTCTCCCTGGGGGATGAGCAACGCTGGCAGCCCGCACTGTGGCGACGACTGGTGGCAGGTATGACAGCCGCTGAGCGCCCCAGCAGCCGCTCCCGCATCCATACCCAGTTTATGGCGGCGGCAAAACAGCTGACACCGGCACAACGCCCGGCGGGGCTGCCCCGGCGTATTATCGTTTTTGGCGTCTCCTCCCTGCCGCAACAGACCCTGGAAGTGCTGGATGCCCTGGGGCACTGCTGCCAGGTGGTGCTGTGCGTGCACAACCCCTGCAGCTTTTACTGGGCCGACATTGTCAGTGACCGGGATCTGCTGCGAGCCGAGCGCAAGCGGGGCGCAGTGCGGGACAACCTGCACACCCCCCCAGACCCGGACCAGCTTCACCTCCATGCCCAGCCGCTGCTGGCCGCCTGGGGCAAACAGGGGCGGGACTATATCCGCCTGCTGGACCAGTTCGACAACCCGGACCAGTACCGGGGGGGCTTTGCCACTGCCGGCCAACGGGTGGATATTTTCGAGCTGCCCCAGGGCGATCAGTTACTGCATCAGATCCAGGCGGATATCACCGAACTGCGCCCGCTCCATGAAACCCGCCACCACTGGCCACAACTGGATGCTCAGCAGGACCGCTCACTGGTCTTCCACAGCGCCCACAGCCCCCAGCGGGAAGTGGAAATCCTCCATGATCAGTTGCTGGCGGCCTTTAACGCCGATGCCACCCTGCGGCCCCGGGACACCATTGTCATGGTGCCGGACATTAACCTGTATGCCCCCCATATTCAGGCTGTTTTTGGCCGGTACCGCCCTGAGCACCGTTGCCATATTCCCTTTACCATTTCCGATCAGGGGCAGCGGCATCAGGTGCCCTTACTGGTGGCGCTGGAGCAGTTGCTGGGGCTGCCGGAGTCCCGCTTTGGCGTCAGCGAAATTCTCAGCCTGCTGGCAGTACCCGCCCTGCGGGAACGCTTTGCCATCGCCGAGGCAGACCTGCCCCGGCTGCATCAGTGGATTGATCAGGCCAACATCCGCTGGGGGCTGGATGGGCAACACCGCCAGGATCTGGACCTGCCCCCCGGGCTGGAGCGCAATACCTGGCTGTCTGGCCTGCAGCGCATGCTGGCGGGCTTTGCCCTGGGGGACGGTGACGCCTGGCAGGGCATTGAGCCTTATGGGGAAGTGGGTGGCCTGGAGGCGGCCATGGCGGGCCAGCTGGATCGCTTTCTCCAGCGCCTGGGAGAACTGCGCCAGGAGCTGAATACCCCCGCCAGTGCCGAGGACTGGCTGCTGCGCATTGACCACCTGAGAAACACCTTTTTTGCGCAACTGGATGAGGCGGATCTGATCGCCTGGAACCGCTTCCAGGGGTCAGTGGAAACCTGGTTTGCCGCCACCCGGGACGCCGCCATCGACGATGAACTGCTGCCACTGGCCATTGTTCGGGAGGTCTGGCTGGAGGGGCTGGACCAGGGCGGGCTGAACCAGCGCTTTCTCGCCGGCAGCGTCAATTTCGCCACCCTCATGCCCATGCGCGCCATTCCCTTTCGCCGGGTCTGCCTGCTGGGCATGAATGATGGGGATTACCCCCGGTCACGGCCGCCACTGGATTTTGACCTGATGGCCCGGGATTACCGCCCCGGTGACCGCTCCCGCCGGGAAGACGACCGCTACCTGTTTCTGGAAGCCCTGCTCTCTGCCCGGGAGCAGCTCTACATCAGCTGGGTAGGCCGTAGCGTGCGGGATAACTCCGTGCGCCCGCCTTCGGTGCTGGTAGGGCAGTTACGTGACCATATCAACAGTGGCTGGACCTTGCAGAGTGTCACCAAAGAACAGACACCCGCTGATGCACTGACCACACAGCACCCCCTGCAGCCGTTCAGCAGCGCCTATTTCCCCCCCCTTA
>REBR01000033.1 GCA_007692645.1 Halomonadaceae bacterium
AACCGGGTAGGTTCTGAGCTGAGTTATGTCACCGCCGGCCTGACGTTCTTCCGCATGCTCAACCTGGACGCTGCTGTCAGCACCGATGACATCGAAAGGGATGACAGTGATCTTCCCCGGGCGGCCATGGTCAGCCTGAGCCTGGAACTGTTTTATTAAGGGGCAGCCTGCCTGCCGTTTGCCATGATGCACTGAGAGATTCAATCATGAAAAAACACCACCATAAGCTCGCCGTCCTGCTTCTGGTCGCCCCCCTGGTCAGCGCCTGCCTTAGCAGCGCAAACGACCCGGACCGGGGTAACAATATCAACCAGTCACAAGTCAGTGGGGTCGCTGTGGATGGCTATATTGCCGGCGCCCGGGTCTATGGGGATATCCATAACAACGGGCGGCGCGACAGCTTTGAGCCTCAGGCCCTGACCGACCAGTACGGCTATTTTTCCATCCGCCCATCATTTATGGACAGCCGCGGCGAGATGGTTGAAGCAGTGGATTACTGTGCCCACGGCCCGGCGCGGCACTGCCTGCGCATACCGGCCAATACCGGTGAAGTGAGGGTGCGGGTTGAGGGGGGGTATGATCTCTCCACGGGGCAGCCCTTCCTTGGCAGCCTGAGCGGTTTGTATCAGGTCCAGGCCAGCGATGACCGTACGGTTCGAGCAATAACCCCCCTGTCTTCCACATCATTGCAACCGGCAACCTCTGACGGTGACTTCTGGTCCCAGGCCCTGCCAGTAGATAGAAAACCCGCCGTTGCCCTGGAAGCCTTTCAGAAACATCAGGCAGTGTTAGCAATAGCCCATAAACTGCGCGAAATTGCTGCCACGGAGGGCAACAGTACACCACTCACAGGACTGGTATCAGCGCTTTATGAGGAGCTGACACCCGCACTGGAGAACACCTCCTGGTTAGCCCTTGAAAAGGAATCCCTCAAGGAAGTGATTCTGGCAGCCGCTGCACGCTTTACCAATGAAGCCAATATAGAGGCACTGGCGACGACTCAGGCAGACCAGACCCACGCAACCACACAAGCCTATCAGGATGAAATTAACAGCGTTTCAGGAACCATCGCTGATTTTAATCAGGCCGAGCTGACTGGCGCCACCCGGGCACTGGCCGCCTTCCTTGAACTGCAGCTCGACACCCCGGTGACCCCCGGTAACCTGGCCGCAGTGTGGAGCCGCATCAGCGACCATGAGGAACAAGGTTGTCTCGTAAGCAGTGGTCCGGATCGCCTCACCACCGCGGGACTGGTGCAAGCCGGCTTGAGTGTTTCCGAGCAAGCATACTGCGACAGCCTGAGCTCCGGCAGCTTCCCGGTCCTGGGGGGCAAGGAAGTCACCTTCGACGACGGCATGGGAACCACCTTGCATATCCTCTTCAATGAGGATGGCTCCCTTAACATGACAGAAACCGGCATTATCGAAGATTTTGACGATGGCAGCGAAATAGGCGGCTTCTGGTCCCAACCCAGTGACGATCAGTTGATTATCACCCTGATTGCCTTCGATGGCAGCTTTACCGAAACCGCCTCACTCACCTACCTGAATGACCCCACCCAGGGATCCGGGGTGAACTTTCTGTTCAGCTTTCGTTACCTCGAGGATGAAAGTCTCTTTTCCATTACCGGCGACCCGTTTCAAGACGATTGATAGCGCTGACCTTACTTAGAGAAATAAGGATTTCTACCATGACCACAACGAACAAGCAGCATCCCATCAAGGGCCTGTTGGCGGTTGCAGGCATCGGCTTACTGGCAGTTGGCTGCTCTACCCATACCCCCTTTGTGGATTACAGCGACCGCAGCATTTATGCCTCAGACAACACCGGCAACATTCCTTATGTGGAAGTTGGCCCGGTTACCGGCTCAGCCTATGGCTATGCCTGGAACGACTGCAGTGCCCTGATCAAAGAAGTACTGGATGAGGCCCGGACCACCGCCAGAGAGCACGCCGCTAACGGCATGATCGGTGTGCGCTGGCGCAACCACGCCGAAGGCACCTGGCATGAAACCCCCCGCTGTACCACCCGCTGGGGCTGGTTTGCCGCTGCGGGTGTCGGTGGCCTGCACCCCTGGGTGAAGATTGCACAGTTTGAAGGCCGCCTGGTCTACGCTGATGGCGATGCCTTGGATAAAGTCCGTAGCGGCAAAGTCGATTTCCGCGAGGCCCTGGAAGCAGAGCATCAGGCAGAAATGCAACGCAAGCGGGAACAGCGCCTTGCCCGTGAGGCGGAAGAACAGCGCAAGCGCGAAGCCAAAGAACAGCGTCAGCGAGAAGAAGCTGAGGGCGCTGAGGCAGAAGCCGCAGAAAGTAACGACTAGATGTAAAAGTGGGAACAAATCAGGTTTTTTAAAATGGGGACAGACTCTCCCCACCTGTGGGAGCGGCTATAGCCGCGATGACTTTCGAGGCCATAACGCCCCCCCTGCCAGAGCACCTAAGTCGGAGTTGCTTTATTGCGGCCATTGCCGCTCCCACAGGTAAGACCAGCTACCCGGGAAGCCATTGCAGAACATGGGTATTCAAAAACGTGGTCTGTCCCCATTTGTTCGTTTAAACAAGCAGATCCTGCCGGTAGAACTGCCGCAACTGTTCATAAACATCAGGGTAGAAATACCGTATCTGCCCTGGTGCTTCAAAGAAGGTCTCGCTGAGAACGGCAAAAAATTCCGCCGGCGCCTCAGCAGCGTAGGGATCGATTGGAACCGCTTCTCCAGCATCCACCCGGGCAACAAAATCCTTCCAGGCCCAAGCAAATACACGGGTCCATTCACTGCGATCCATCTCCGGGTGCAGGGGTGGCATGCCGTTTGCGACCCCGTTGCGGGCATCAAGCTTGTGGGCAAACTCATGAATTACCAGGCTGGAAGAATGGCGCACTTCCTCCCAGGCCAGCACTACTGGCCCCTGATCCCAGGCCTCACCCGCCTGTAGCCCCCTCTCCTCATGCACCACCCCGGCCTCGTCCATATACTCATGGCGGGCTTCAAAGGCGTTGGGATAGACCATGATCGTTTGCCAGCCCCGGTACCAATCCAGGCCCAGGTTAAGTATGGGCAGACAGGCCTGGGCCGCAATTACCCAGCGCATATACCGGTTCAGTTCCAGCCCCTCCATAGCAACAATCTGCTTGTCATGGAGAAACAGAATCACCAACTGCCGCAAACGCTCCCGCTCTTTGTTGGACAGACGATGCAGCACCCGCTGACTGTGGCACAGACCTGCCCACTCAGGCTGGCCCAGGTCACTGCCCTGGATAATCCGGCGTTCACGCCTGCGGCGCAGCCATTGCCTCACATCCTATCTCCTTAAACTTGTCCCGGGGGCCTGCTGCAGTCAGACTGCAAATACCACCATAGCCTATCAGGGAGCAGCCTCATCATGAGCACTGTAATACAGCAATGGCACCGTATCATGGACCAGAAGGACCCCGCCGGACTCAAGCAGCTACTGGCAGATGAGGTGGTGTTCCACTCCCCCGTGGTGCATCGCCCCCAGGAAGGCAAGGCCATCACCCAGCTATACCTGACTGCCGCCATGCAAACCTTGAACGCCTCCGGCCAGTTCCGCTACCTGCGGGAGATTATTGACGGGCATAACGCGGTTCTGGAATTTCAAACGGAACTGGACGGCATCCTGATCAATGGGGTTGACATGATCCAATGGAACGATGATGGCCAGATTGTAGACTTCAAGGTGATGGTGCGGCCGTTGAAAGCGGTTAATGCTATCCACCAGGCTATGGGCAGAATGCTGGAACAGATAAAGTCTAAATAAATGCATTTATTTCAACTTCCCATAGCCCGCTGCGGTAATCAGCACCAAATGCGTAGTCCGCTGATAAATCTGACCGGTCTCCTTTAGGGCCGAAATCATTGCCCCGTGAGACTCATCAGGCAGGTAAAAGTAATCCTCGCCTTCCACCAGCTGATTAACCCGGGCCTTGAACAGGCGAAACGTCGTGCCCTTGGTCAGCCCGTTCATCTCATCAATCTGACGAAAGCTCAGGGTGTCGGTGCCGGCAAAGGGGATGGGGGTTGGTTTCAGCATGGGGTTCATTCTACACAGAGGTTAGAGAAAATGGGGACAGACCACGTTTTATTGAATTCAATAAAACGTGGTCTGTCCCCATT
>REBR01000230.1 GCA_007692645.1 Halomonadaceae bacterium
GACCCGGATACCGGGGAAATTCTTGACCGCAGTGCCATTAACGACGAACTGGAAAAAATTGAGAAGCCCGCGGGCATCAGCAACCCCAAGGACTTCCGCAACGAAGTGGTGAACTTTGTGTTGCGGGCCCGGGCCAACAACCAGGGGCAAAACCCCTCTTGGCTGAGCTATGAAAAACTCCGCGCAGTGATCGAGCAGAAGATGTTCTCCAATACCGAGGACCTGCTGCCGGTCATTTCCTTTAACCCCAAAGCCTCAGAAGACGACCAGCGCAAGCATCAGCAGTTTGTGAATCGCATGCTGGAACGGGGCTACACCGAGAAGCAGGTCAGGCTGCTGGCGGAATGGTATCTGCGCGTACGTAAATCCCAGTAACCGGCAAAGACCCGGGGGTCTGTGTATGGGAATGAGTCACATTGTTGACCGTCGACTGAATGGTAAGAACAAGAGTGCCGTGAACCGGGACCGGTTTCTGCGCCGTTACCGTAAACACATCAAACGGGCCGTGTCCGAGGCGGTCCATGATCGCTCTATTACCGAGGTGGAGAAAGGCGAAAGCATCAGCATCCCCACCCGGGACATTCATGAACCCCACTTTCACCACGGCAAGGGGGGCCACCGGGAGATGGTTCACCCGGGAAACCGGGAATTTATCGCCGGTGACCTGCTGCCCAAACCCGATGGTGGCGAAGGGGGTGGCCCTGGGCAGGGGGACCCCAGCAACCAGGGTGAGGGCATGGATGATTTTGTGTTCCAGATCACCCAGGAAGAGTTTCTCGACTTTCTGTTTGATGATCTGGAACTGCCCCGTCTCGCCCGTAAAAAACTCAAGCGGGCAGAAGCCTTCAATTACGTAAGGGCGGGGTTCACCACCGACGGCACCCCAGCCAAGCTCAATGTGGTGCGCTCCCTGCGGGGGGCCCATGCCCGGCGTATGAGCCTGGGGGGCTCCCGTAAACGGCGCATCCGTGAGCTGGAACAGAAGCTGGAGGCGTTGCAGGGTCGGCAACCCTCCACTTCTTCTTCCCCAGCAGCCACTGATGAAAAACCCACCTCCCAGGGCAGAAAGCGCTCCCAGGACCCGGTGCTGGATAGCCTGGTCATGGACAACCCTGCCCTGAACGGCAAGGCCCAGATCCAGGCCCTGGAAGAAGAGCTGCACCGGTTACGCAACAGCGTTAAACGCATTCCCTGGATTGACGAAATTGACCTGCGTTACAACCAGCATGTGCGCCAGCCAAAGCCCGCCACCAGTGCCGTAATGTTCTGCCTGATGGATGTGTCCGGCTCCATGAGCCAGGCCCACAAAGACATCGCCAAGCGGTTCTTTATTCTGCTGTACCTGTTTCTGAAGAAAAACTACAAGCGCATTGAGGTGGTATTTATCCGCCACCACACCAGCGCCAAGGAAGTGGATGAAGAGGAGTTTTTCTACTCCCGGGAGACCGGCGGCACCATTGTCTCCAGTGCCCTGAAACTGACCCACGAGATCATCCGCGACCGTTACCCCCCAGAGGAGTGGAATATCTACGCCGCCCAGGCCTCTGACGGGGATAACTGGAACGACGATTCCCCAAAGTGCAGCGACATGCTGCGTAAACAGCTGCTGCCCCTGGTGCAGTATTACGCTTACGTGGAAATCACCCCGGATGATCACCAGACGCTGTGGCATGAATACGAAGGGGTTCAGGCGGCACACCCGGAGTCCTTTGCCATGCAGCAGATCACCCAGGTCGCCGACATTTACCCGGTTTTCCGCTCCCTGTTTGAGCGTAAAACCCACTGATTCAGCAATAGGCCCTTGCCGGCCGGGAGCAGTCTATGACGGCACCGATTTCCACCAGTTCCGACTGGACCTTTGAGCTTATCGAACAATACGACCGGGAACTGGCCCGTATTGCAGCTGACTTTGGTCTCGATACCTACCCGGTGCAGATTGAAATTATCAGCGCTGAGCAGATGATGGATGCCTACAGCTCCGTGGGCATGCCGGTGGGCTATAACCACTGGTCATTCGGCAAGCAGTTTCTGCATACCATGCAGAGTTACAGCCGGGGCCAGATGGGTCTGGCTTATGAGATTGTCATCAACTCCAATCCCTGCATCTGTTATCTCATGGAAGAGAACACCATGATGATGCAGGCGCTGGTTACCGCCCATGCGGGCTATGGCCATAACTCGTTTTTCAAGAACAACTATCTGTTCCGCACCTGGACCGATGCCAGCGCCATTATCGACTACCTTCTGTTTGCCAAAAGTTATGTCTCTGAGTGTGAAGAACGTTACGGTCTGGATGCGGTGGAAGCGGTACTTGACGCCTGCCATGCCCTGATGAACCACGGTGTTGATCGCTATAAACGCCCATCGCCGATTTCTGCCGGTGAGGAGCGGCGGCGCCAGGAAGAGCGGGAAGCCATTCGCCAGCACCAGTTGAATGACCTCTGGCGCACCATTCCCGATATGGGCAACAGCGAGCAGCGCAGTGAAGGCAAGAGCCGCTTTCCCTCTGAGCCCCAGGAAAACATCCTCTACTTTATTGAGAAGAACGCCCCGTTGCTGGAAACCTGGCAACGTGAACTGGTGCGTATTGTGCGCAAAACCGCCCAGTACTTTTATCCTCAACGCCAGACCCAGGTCATGAACGAAGGCTGGGCCAGTTTCTGGCACTACACCCTGATTCACCAACTCTATGCAGAGGGCCTGGTGACCGATGGTTTTATGCTGGAGTTCCTGGAATCCCACAGTGCCGTGGTGTATCAGCCCCCCTTCGACAGTCCCTATTATTCCGGCCTGAACCCTTACACCCTGGGGTTCTCCATCTTTACCGACCTGAAACGCATCTGCCAGGAGCCCACTGAAGAAGACCAGCGCTGGTTTCCGGACATTGCCGGCTCAGACTGGCTCGCCACCCTGGATTTTGCCATGCGCAACTTCAAGGATGAGTCCTTTATCCTCCAGTACCTGTCACCCAAGGTGATCCGTGATCTGAAACTGTTTGCCATCAGTGATGACGAGAAGGAACCGGTGTATGAAATCACTGCCATTCACAATGACCACGGCTATCGGGCCGTGCGGGAGAAGCTGGCCCGCCAGTACAACCTGAGTTACCGGGACCCGGATATTCAGGTCTGGAATGTGGATGTGCGTGGTGACCGCACCCTGACCCTGCGCCATAACCGCACCGACGGCATGCCCCTGGGCCCGGAGACCCGGGAAGTGCTGCGCCATGTGCATCAGTTGTGGGGCTTTCCGGTGTGCCTGCAAAGCGTGGATGAGGAGCTGATCATGGAAGAAGAGCGGGTTCCTGATAAGATCAACAGCGAGCAGGCCAAAAGCGCCTGACGACTGGCCCACAATGCGCTAATCCTGTTTAACACTTGCCCTCAGGGGGTTTGCACTCCCTGGGGGCATGAAATATTATCGTCATGCGTTCGGCAGGAAAACCCTCAGGCAACCGCCTGAATCAGGAAGGCAACCCCGGCTAAGGAAGGTCCTGCCCCCCAGCAAGACACACTGCCATCCTGATCCTCCGTACAGGTTCGTCACCTTCATGCCCGCCTGGGTGCGGAGCGTTTGACCGCTACCAGGACTGGCTACGCCCCAGAAAAAGGAGCATTATCTAATGGAAACACAGACCACCCGTCACCTGCTTATTGCGGCTGTTGCCGCCTCTTTCAGTGCCACAGCTATTGCCCAGCCTGCCTACAATGAACCCACCCGGGGTTTTATGCTGGAGCGTGCCTACACCGTTGAAGAACGCAGAGCAGCCGTTGACCTGCAATCCGGTGGCGCCCAGGATTCTGCCGCAGGTATCCGTCTTGGCCTGCCCGGTTCTGAACTGATTCTGAACCATGGCCGCCTGGACCCCCGGGGCACCAACAATGAGCTGCTACTCAAAGTGGGGCTGCAGCCGTTTCAGCTGGAAGGCATTGCAGTGGACTGGGCAGTATACGGTGGTATCAGCCATTTTGACCCGGACGAAGGCGACAGCGTCACCAACCTGGGTGTGGGTACTGCCCTGACCACCAACATCAACAATGCCATTCTCAATTTCAGCCCTGAAATCATCTTCGATGATGGCAATCAGGGGGATGCCAGTGACGTCTATGTGAACCTGGGTTTCGGCGCTCACT
>REBR01000164.1 GCA_007692645.1 Halomonadaceae bacterium
GTCAGAATGACATAACGTATTTTTTGGTGACCGCCAGAATCCGTCACCTGACGCTCCTCCAGAATAGGCGCATCGCAGGCCTGTTCCAGGGTCAGGTCGTTCTGGTGGGGGTGCACCCAGAAGCGCACGCGGCGCTGACCGTCCTGCTCATAGGTTTCCAGTCTCGCCGTGTGCAGGCAGGAGGTGCGGGCCCCGGTGTCTACCTTGGCCTTGAGCCGGGCAATACCCAGTTCAGGCAACCCCACCCATTCCCGCCAACCCAGCCAAAAGGGCTCCCGGGGTCTTAATTCACTGATGGCCCTGCGGGACTGACTCATAACGGCGGCTCCTGGAATTGGGACGCCTGTGTATTGGCTTCGTCCACCAGGGAAATACGGATGGGAGACGAGTGGGCGCCGGCATACAGGCTGGTATGGGGAAAGGGAATTTCTACCCCTTCCCGGTCAAAGGCGGCTTTGATGGCAAACAGCATATCGCTGCGCAGCTGGCGAAAATCTTCCTGCCGGACCCAGAAGTACAGCATGAGGTCCACGGATGAAGCGCCAAATTGCTGCATCAGCACAAAAGGTACCGGCTCCTCCATGCAACGCTGGTCTGCGTTCACCAGTTCGATCAGTATGCGCTTCACTTTATCCAGGTCTTCCCCGTAAGCGACCCCCACTGGTAAGTCGACCCTTCGCAAGGGAAAACGGTTGAGGTTAACCACCCGGGTCTTGATCAGGGTTTCATTGGGAATGCGCACAAACAGGTTTTCCGGGGTGCGTAGTTTGACACTCAGCAGGTCGATACCCACCACCACTCCCCGGTTACCATCCACTTCGATCATCTGGCCCAGCTCAAAGGGTTTTTCCGCCAGCAAAAACAGCCCGCTGATGATATTGGAAGCAGAGGTCTGGGAGGCAAAACCAATCGCCACCGTGAGAATACCCGCGGCCCCCAGCAGCACACCGATCTGGAAACCGGACTGACGCAGGGCCATCAGCAGAAAAATCGCCGTTATTGTGTAAAACACCAACCGACGTAACAATACTGCCCGGTGCTGACTCAGACGCTCCGCGGAATAACGCTGTACCACTCGGGAGGCGGTGATGGCCACTGTCAGGCCCACCGCCATAACCACCAGGGGTTTCAGCCACTGAATCAGTATTTCCATGGAGCGCTCTCCATCACAATTCCATTCCCCTTACAGGCATCAGCCAAACAGTCGGTCAATATGACGCACCAGTGAACCCTTGTCCGGTTTTTCCCGGGCTTCAGCCACCAGCTTACAGGGCCCGGCCTCTGCCGGGGCACCCTGGCCCAGCTCCAGGGAGGCGGTAGCCAGATTTTTCTCACAGGTCATGGTGACCTGAGGGGTCCACAGGCCAAAGCCCGCTTCTCCGTTCCCACCCTTCTCACCCTTTTCACCAGAGGTCATGGCCTGCTGCTGGTAAAGAGCCAGCAACGGCACCGGCAGGCTCAGGCGGTCCAGTTTCAGGGTTTCAGGGCCACGGTTGCGAATCTTCACCGGGGTGATCGCCCGCCAGGGTCGCTTGGGTAACGCCTCCCGCATTAGCCGGGCAAAACTCTGACCGGCGTAACAGATCTCACCCTCCATGGTACCAATACCCATCCAGGTCCAGGAGGGAGCCATGATGGGCATTTCTGTCAGCAGCCGTTGCTTCTCACCCACCAATACCTGCACCCAGAGTACCGTGCTCATATAAATGGTGCAGTCACTGTCTGGCGCGATATGCAGGGCATTGTAAGGGCGCAACACCATGGAACGGTCCGCCAGGGCGGGACGAAAGCTGAGCTGGTCTGCCTCTCCATTACGCAGGAAACGCTGCAAGGTCTTATCCTGATCCGGCACCACAAAACTCTGCCCCTGGCGCCAGACGGTATCTTCTCCATCTCCGGCAACACGCTGGTGACGCAGCTGCCACTCTTTTTCAAGCATGGTCACCCACAGCCGCAGGCCATTCATTTCATTAGCCAGGGTCTGGCCCGGCAACAGACCCATGGACAGGCACCACTGGCCTTCCCCAGTCATGGTGTCCAGATCGCCGGCGCCTTCAGGTGCAGGTGTGTTCTCGCTAGCGCTCATTCTTGCTCCTGTATCGACCCTTGCCCATGAAGGGCAGCACTCTTGGAAAAGCACTTGAGAGCAGGCTGGAGATAGTAAGCCCCAAGCCTGCCGGGGTACAGTTCTGTTACTGATGCAACCATCAGGAATTACCGCAATATAATCCAAAGCTGCCCGGGCAGCGAATACTCTGGACCGGGTGTTCTGCCGGTGACGATAAATTTTGCCTGACCCCTGACAGGAGTTCACTGTGACACAGCTGGTATGGTTCCGAAATGACCTGCGTCTTGCCGACAACCCCGCTCTGACCCGGGCATTGGCTGCGGGGGAAAAGGTGGCCGGCTGTTTTATCCTGGCCCCGGGCCAGTGGCAGGACCATGACTGGGGCCCGGTGCGCATCGACCTGGTGCTACGCAGCCTGGAAAGCCTGGCGGAAAGCCTGGCTGAGCTGGGCATCCCCTTTCATGTGCTGAAAGCGGACACCTTCACAGATGGCAACGAGGCGTTGCTTTCTTTATGCGGGCAATTGCAGGTGACCACTGTCCATGCCAATGAAGAATACAGCGTCAATGAACGCAAGCGGGACCGGCTGCTCAAGAAAACCCTGCAGCATAATGGCAGTGATCTGCTGATTTACCGGGACCAGACCGTCGTCCCTGCCGGTACCCTGCGTACCGGCAGTGGCGACCCTTATGCAGTATTTACCCCCTATTCACGGCAATGGCGCCACTGGGTGGAACAGCATCCAATACAGCTGTACCCGGCACCCGGCGCCCAGGGAAAGCCCCTGGCGGTAACCGCGATACCGGCATTAACCCACTTGCGGGCAGACCATGGCCACTGGTTTGTAGCCACAGAGGACGCTGCCCATGAGGCTCTGGACGCCTTTACCCGGGAGCAGATGCAGCATTACAAAGAGAAGCGGGATTTTCCTGCCGAGCCCGGCACCAGCCTGCTTTCCCCCTATCTGGCCGTTGGCATTCTGTCCGGTCGCCAATGCCTGCAGCAGGCGCAACAGGTAGTGGCTGCCAATGGCGGCGGCGACGGGGCCCATACCTGGATCACGGAACTGTGCTGGCGGGATTTTTACATCGATATTCTTTACCACCACCCCCGGGTTGGCCGCCACCGGGCCTACAAGCCGGACACCGAGGCCCTGACCTGGAAGCCGAAAGGTGACGCCTTTACCGCCTGGTGTGAGGGGCGCACCGGTATCCCACTGGTGGACGCCGCCATGCGCCAGCTTAACCAGACCGGCTGGATGCATAACCGCCTGCGCATGGTCACCGCCATGTTTCTGAGTAAGAACCTGTTTATTGACTGGCGCGCGGGGGAGCAATATTTCATGGAGAAACTGCTGGACGGTTATCTGCCCTCCAATAACGGGGGCTGGCAGTGGAGTGCCTCCACAGGGACCGATTCAGCCCCCTATTTTCGCATCTTCAACCCGGTCACCCAGAGTGAGCGGTTTGACCCCCAGGGCACCTTTATCCGCCGCTATGTGCCGGAAATTGCCCACCTCACCGGCAAAGCCATTCATGACCCCAGCCGGGCCGGGGGTGTGGCCGGCTATCCGTCGCCCATTGTGGGTCTGAAGGAAAGCCGCAAGCAGGCCATTGCCCAGTTTCAGGCATTGAAGAATTAACCGGACGCCCCACACACCGGGCAAGCCGGGTCCCGGGGTACGGTCATTTCCCGCCACTGCATGGTCATGGCATCCAACAGCAACAGCCGGCCCAGCAATGGTTTGCCGATGCCGGCAATCATCTTGATCGCCTCCATCGCCTGGAGGGAACCGATCATACCCACCAGAGGACCCAGCACACCGGCCTCGGAGCAATTCAGGGCTTCCTCCCCCTGGTCTGCGTACAGGCACTGGTAGCACGGGGTATCCCGGTGGCGGGCATCAAACACCATCACCTGGCCTTCGGCGCGAATGGCGGCACCGGAGACCAGAGGCACCTGGGCGGCGACGCAGGCCCGGTTAATGGCAAAGCGGGCGGTAAAGTTATCCGTGGCGTCCACCACCAGATCCATTGAACTGACCAGGGCT
>REBR01000139.1 GCA_007692645.1 Halomonadaceae bacterium
CCTCCGGTGACAAATGCACGTCATACCGCTTAAACATTCCAAACATACCCGCCATCGCCTGAGTTGAAAGTAGTGAAGTCTGCACCAGCAGCAACGTAAGAAGCCCGGTTGCCAGCACTGCCTGAAAAGTCCTTTTTTTTATGCGCATAACAACTCACGATTTAGCCTGAAAAAACTGACTCGATAGGCACTGTGCCAGAAGCTTGCTGGCAGGAGGTTACCCGTATATGCACCGGTGCTTCAATAACAGAGCGACCATAGTGAGAGGCTTGTCTTGAATTAAATGGGGGCCTTGCGGATTGGGCTAGAACCGAATGCCGGCGGTTACCATGGTGCCGGCCAAACCAAACAGCACGGCCTCGGCGTGCAACTGATCCCAGCGCAGACCGATAGAGGGTAGGACGCCCGGCGCAACACCCAGGTTATTCATGGGCACTTTATCGGCGAATTCACCCCGATAGCCATGAATAATGCCAACGGCGAGTTTTGCGTGGGCGCTCAGCTGGGTGCCGGAGCGCCAGAAGGTGCGCTCCTGTCCGCCGTAGGCGAAAACGGTTTCCTGACCAAAGGAGTTAAGGAAACGGGCACCGCCCAGCAACCAGCCCTCCGGATTGTGCAGTTCCAGGCCCACCAGTTGCTGATCGTTGTTGTGTTCCGGTTTTGGGTTGTAGTGCGTGGTGTAGAGGCTGGTCTGCAAAACCACACTCTCAAGCACCGGCTCCGGTGGGTGCCAGTTTCCGATTGGGGGGCGGGCTTGCGTGATCGTTGAAACCAATACCAGCAACAGCGTGGTGATGGCTTTGCCGACGGGGGGCAGGAACTTCATGTTACCTGGACTCCAATACACAGGTAAAAGTGAGTTCGGTGCGGTTCACTCACTGTTAGGGCGTTCTTTTATACTGCGGTATTGGTACCGTCAAATAAAATATTATTTAGGAAACAATAATATAAGGGAGAATGTTCTTGTTTTTCCTGCACCAGAAGTATATCCCCTGGTTGCCGGGTGCTCTGCAGCGCCATTTAACGCCCAATCAGAAAATTCTTTCCCGACTCCGCCGGCATCAGCGCCTCACCATCACTCCTGTCCTTCAACGCAACCCCCGACCCATTTAAACGCCGTGCCTCCCCAAGCAGATAACAGGCTTTTTCAGCCGCCGCAGTCAGACTCAGCCCCGCCGGGCGGATGTTGGAAATGCAGTTGCGCTCAGCATCGCTACGGCCGGGCTTGGGGTTCCAGGTGAGGTAGACGCCGAGACTGTCCGGGGAACTCAGGCCGGGTCGCTCGCCGATGATGACCAGGGTAGCGCGGGCATTTAAAGCTTCGCCGATTTCATCACCAATAGCGACCCGCCCCTGGGTAACCACGCAGGGGGGTGCCAGGGTCCAGGTATCGGTGTTGGCCAGCAGTGCGTCATGCAGTGCTTTCACAAAGGGGACTGCATGGCGGTTAACGGCCTGGGCTGAGAGGCCGTCGATGATGATCAGGAGCAGATCGCAGGGAGGGGTAGGGGTGTTGTCCGGGCTGGAGAGTAATGCCCGGGATGCCTCAGAGAGTTGCCGCCCCAAATCTGGCCGGCGCAGGTAGGTCATGCGGTCTTCTGCGGCACTGTGCAGTTGCCGGGGTGTCGGGTCGGCTGCCAGTGAAAGATGGGCCACGCCTTCGCATAGCGCCTTTGTCTCCAGGGGCAGATGCACCGCATCCCGGGCCTGGGCATGGTTGAGCTGGAATTCCAGGTGTGCCGCCGTGGGCTGGCTGACACCGCAGCGGCCCAGGGCAATGCGGGCATCGGTGAACTGGCGGAGCTTTTGCCAGGGGTTGTCAGTCAGGCCGGGGGGCTTGGTCATGGGGTGCCCTCTTCGGGAGTGTCTGGGGCGGTCAGGTTTTTCAGACCGGGGGCGAAGGCGTTGGGCAGGGTGTCTGTCAGTTGTTGGCCCCGGGCGTCCTGGCAGATCGCCATGCGTTGCAGCCAGTCGGCAAACTCCGGGGCCGGGCTCAGGTTCAGGACGCGGCGGGCGTAAAGGGCATCGTGGAAGGAGGTGGTCTGGTAGTTGAGCATGATGTCGTCGGAGCCGGGGATACCCATGATGAAGTTGCAGCCGGCGACCCCGAGCAGGGTGAGCAGGTTGTCCATGTCGTTCTGGTCGGCTTCAGCGTGGTTGGTGTAGCAGATGTCGCAGCCCATGGGCAGGCCGAGGAGTTTGCCGCAGAAGTGGTCTTCCAGTCCGGCGCGGATGATCTGTTTGCCATCAAACAGGTACTCCGGGCCGATAAACCCCACCACGGTGTTGATCAGCAGCGGTGAGAAATGCCGGGCCACGGCGTAAGCCCGGGCTTCGCAGGTCTGCTGGTCAAGACCATGGTGGGCGTTGGCAGAAAGGGCGCTGCCCTGGCCGGTCTCGAAGTACATCACGTTGTCCCCCAGGGTGCCCCGTTTCAGGCTGAGGGCGGCTTCACGGGCCTCGGTGAGTAAGGCCAGATTAACGCCGAAACTGGTGTTGGTGCCCTCGGTGCCGCCGATGGACTGGAACACCAGATCCACGGGGGTTCCCTGATGAATGGCCTCCAGGGTATTGGTGACATGGGTCAGCACACAGGACTGGGTGGGTATCTGGTAGTGCTGGATCACTTCATCCAGCATCCGGTTAAGCCGGATCACCTGGGCCAGGTTATCGCTGGCGGGGTTGATGCCGATAACGGCATCCCCGTTGCCATAGAGCAACCCGTCGAGGACGCTGGCGGCGATGCCGTTGATGTCATCGGTGGGGTGGTTGGGTTGCAGCCGGGTGGCCAGGTGGCCGGGTAAGCCCAGGGTGTTTCGGAAGCGGGTGATGACCTGGCATTTCTGCGCTACCAGAATCAGGTCCTGGTTGCGCATCAGTTTGCTGACGGCGGCGGCCATTTCCGGGGTGATGCCGGGGCGAAGTTTTGCCAGCACCTGCGGTGTGGCCTGGTCACTCAAGAGCCAGTTGCGGAAGTCGCCGACGCTCAGGTGGCTGATGGTGGCAAAGGCACTGGGGTCATGGGTGTCCATGATCAGGCGGGTGACTTCATCTTCGTCATACGGGATTAGCGCTTCAGTGAGGAATGCCTTCAGGGGCACCTCGGCCAGGCGCAACTGGGCCACGGCCCGTTCTTCCTCTGTTAGCGCTGCAACACCAGCCAGCTGGTCTCCGGAGCGAAGCGGGGTGGCTTTGGCCATCAGATCCGCCAGGTGGCGGAAGCTGTAGGTCCTGGCACCCAGTACATAGCGGTAGGCTGGTGATGCAGACATGGGGCTTATCCCTGGACAGTGAATGAGCGCTAAATGGGCAGCTTAAATGAGCTTAAATGAGCTTAAATGGGGACAGACCACGTTTTTTGAAGTACCAAAAACGTGGTCTGTCCCCATTTGCTGCCCATTTAACCTGCCCCATCTAAAGCCTGCGAAATTCATACCTATCCAGTAGTGTAGCGCCTGACCGGGGTCAGGGCAGAGGTGCAGCGCACCAGGGTGGTGCAATAGTGGGGAAGGGAGGCGGTTGTTGGCGCGTTAAATGGCACTTAACTTAAGCCCCCACTTTACTGAAACCCATACAACACCTTCCCACCTGTGGGAGCGGCTATAGCCGCGATGACTTTCGAGGCCTCAGGGAAACCCTTGCCAGAACACCTAAGTCTGAGTTGCTTTATCGCGGCCATGGCCGCTCCCACAGGTAGGACCAGCTCCCACAGGTAGGACCAGCTGCGGGGGAACCATTGCAGAACACGGGTATTCAAAGATGTTTAAGTAAGTGCCATTCCCCCCTGCTTCCATTTAACGCCCGGAGCTTCGGCGGTGATGTCTTGTGGCCTCAGTCAAGGTAAGGTGATCCGCTGAAGAAGGGATCATGATTCTGGCAGACCCCTTAGCAGGGTCTGACAAAATAAGAACAATACCAGGAGAATACCGTGGAAAATGACGTCAACATCCTGTTGGATGTGCTGTTGCCGTGGACGTTGCGTTTTATCATGTTCGGCATGGGGTTGCTGCTGACTGTGAGCGATTTCATCCGTCTTAAGGAGTATCCCCGTGCGGTGGTGGCTGGTCTCGGCGGCCAGGTGATTTTGTTGCCCCTGGTAGGGCTGG
>REBR01000071.1 GCA_007692645.1 Halomonadaceae bacterium
AACGGCAAGAATGTCTTGCTGGACAGCAGCTACGGCGGGGAGGATGCCACGAACTACGTGTTTGTGGATCAGGACACCACCACGGCGAGCATCACTCCCCGGGAGGTGAGCGTTAACGGTATCAGCGCCAGCGACCGGGTCTACGATGGCACCAGGGATGCAGACGTGGACGTCAGTGACGCGGTCTTTGCCGATTTCATTGCCGGCGACGATGTTCAGGTAACCGCCACGGGTGAATTTGTCAGCCGCAACGTGGATGACAGTCAGACCGTTACCCTCGCCAGCACCTACAGTGGTGACGATGTAGGCAACTACAGCTTCGTGGACCAGGCCACCACCACTGCCAGCATTACGCCCCGGGCCCTTTCTGTATTCAATCTGGTCGCCCGGGACAAGGTCTACGACGGTACCACTGACGCCAGTATCAACGTCAGCCTCGCCATTCTGGAGGGCATGATCGGGGACGACGAGGTTGCCCTTGCACAGCTTGAGGGGCAGTTTGCTGATCGTAACGTGGGGGATAGCATCACGGTCACCACCGGCGAGCCCATACTTTTCGGGGCTGAGGCTCAGAACTACACCATAGCGCCCATCAGTAACCTGAGTGCCCGCATTACCCCCAGAGACCTTGCGGTGACCGCAGCGGCTCTGGATAAGGTATTCGACGGCACCAGAGCTGTGGATGTCACCATTCTGGACAATCGCGTCCGCCCGGAGGACGAGCTCCGTTATTACTTCACTGCTCAGTTTACCCAGTCTGCACCTGCTTCTGAGCGCGTGGCGCAGGTGTCAGAGATCACTCTGGAAGGCGCTGATGCGGGGAACTACCGGCTGCTCAATACCACCACCACGACCTTCGCCGCGATCCGGCCTCTGACCCTGTTCGATACGGATCAGAACGCCGACCAGCGCATTCTGGAGAACCAGTCAGCGGCCCAAAGGGTGACCGGATCGCCAGAGACCCGGGTATTGCCCCCTCAACAGGTGGCGGAACCCCATGTGATGGGGCCGGGAATGGCGGAAGGTGACCGAACCCTTGCGGTGCTTGAGCCCATGGCTTTTCTGGTGGATGTTTTTGGTCCCGAAGCTGCACTACAGCTGGTGGCACAACCCCGGCCCGGTGAGCAGGCCCAGGCCGTCACCCTGTCTGAGGTGGCCTTAATGACCGGGCTGCCCGAGGACGAGGGTGTGGACACTGCCGCTGAGCGACGCCGCATTTCCGTGCCCCTGAACAATCGCTCCCTGGTGGACATTGTGGATGGGGGCGTGTCATTGCCTGAGGGCGTGGAGCAGCTGCTGTTTGTGACCCAATAATGAATGCACAACATGAGATTTTCTGATGCGTAAAAGAGATTGTGGCCTGCAGGGGCGGTACAACGGGGCAGTCAGGTGTTTGACGCTGGGAGCCCTGTTGAGCGCAGCCCCCTGGCTGATGGCCCAGGAAATACCCGAGGTGGGGGATGTGTTACAGCAGTTGCCCCAGGTGCCACCGGTGGTTCGCTCAGAGCCGGGATTGCCGGAGGTTGGGGGGATTCCACTGGAGCCCCCCATGGAGCAATTGCCGGATGATGCGCCAAAAATCCTGGTGAACGGCTTCGATATGGAAGGCAACACCGTGGTGGGTCGCAACCGGTTGCTGACGATTCTTGAGGGCGAGGCCGGTAAGCGCCATACCCTGGCAGAGCTCGAAGAGCTGGCACGCAGGTTGTCAAATTATTACCGCTCCCAGGGGTACTTTCTGGCCCGGGCTTATCTGCCGGCTCAGGAGGTGGTGGATGGTGTTATCCGATTCCGTATCGTTGAAGGGCAATATGGCGAATTTGACCTGGTCAATGACTCCCGGGTGCAGGACGATATCATTCAGGGGGTGTTAAGCCGTGCGTCAGAGGCGGATGTGGTGTCAGTCCAGTCCCTCGAGCGCGCCCTGTTGCTGCTCAATGACTTGCCGGGGGTTCAGGTTTCACGGGCGGACGCGCAACCCGGGCAAGTGCCTGGTACCTCTGATTTTGCCATTGGCACCGACCGCACCCCCGGTACCAATGGTTATGTGGTGGCAGACAACCATGGCCTGAAATCCACCGGAGAGAATCGGCTGAGTGCCAGCCTGGACATCAACTCCCCCTTCCAACGGGGGCATCGACTGGGATTAACCGGTCTGGTGACGGAAGACGGCAATCTTATCAACGGCAGAGTCGAAGTGTCCTCCCTGCTCTCCAGCAGTGGTTTGCAGGGGGATATTGCACTGGCGCAAACCCGCTATGAACTGGGGGATGAATTCAAGTCCCTGGAAGCCGAGGGCGAAGCCCTCTCCGTGGTGGCGGGGCTTTCCTACCCGGTCATTCGCAGCAGTGGACGCAACCTGAATGTGGGGCTGTCGCGGACTTACCGCCAGCTGACCGATGAGGTCGGGGTGGTGGACGTTGAGGTTTCCAAACGGGTGAATTCCTTCGCGGTTGATACCCTTTTCCGGCAAGAGAGAGTGATCTTCGCAATCCCGACCCTGCTGAGCAGTGCACTGACTTATACCGTGGGTGATCTGGATATTCGTGACGACCTGGCCCTGATGATTGACCAGGCCCCCGGTGGACCGCAGACCCAGGGTACCTTCAGCCGGCTGAATCTCGACACCACCGTTTCCGTGCTTTTGCCCATGAGCCTGCAAACCACGGTGAGTGTCAGGGGCCAGAAGGGGCTCGACAGGAACCTGGATGGCAGCGAAAGGATGGGGCTGGCCGGGGCCAGTGGCGTTATGGCTTACCCCTCCGGTGAATTCAGTGGCCGGGATGCGGCGCTGGCGCGGCTGGAGTTTTCCCGTCGCCTGCCTTCCTTCGCCGGTCTGGAGCATCAGGCTCAGCTTTTTGGCAATGTGGGTCGTGGGCAAAGGGCAAAAGACGACGAATGGCGAACCTTGGGGGATGCCGGTATTGGCTGGAGTTTCAGCCATGGGCAGGGCTTGTTCCTGCGTACCTATGCGGCAGCTCGGCTGACCAGCGAGGCAAGGTCTGAGAAAACCAGTCGGGTCAACTTCCTGGCGCAACTTGGGTGGGTATTTTGATGGCGAGTAGAGGCAGTAATCAGCAGTGGAAGAGGCAGCAGGTATCCGCACCGGGAAAGTGGTGCAGAACAGCCTTATTAGTGGCCTGCAGCAGCCTCTTTCTGGCCACCAGTGTGGTTGCGCATGCGGACGATACCACCCATGTAGGCCACTTGAACCTCTCAGGGGGTTACCTGTGGTTTGATAATAACCGGAGCCTGTCTGACGATTTCGTGGTCAGCCTGGGTTATGAGCACCGCATCAACCGCCGGTACGCCCTGGAAGCCACCCTGAGTGCCGCCGAGCCGGACACAGCGGACGGCAGCAATGACATCGAACACCTGGGGATCCGCCTGGACGGGTTGCGCTACTTCGATGTTAACCCCTTGCCCACATCCAAGGTGAGCACTTATGGCGTAATGGGGGTTGATTACATCAAGTTTGACGCCTACCGGCGGGCCAGGGTCAATGCCGGTATCGGCATGCGCTGGGAGGTCCACCCCAGGGTAGCCCTGCGGGGGGATGTGCGGGAGTTTTTCACCACCCGGGACAAGTTCCGGGATCAGCAGGTTCAGATTGGCATCAGTCTTCGGTTGGGACGCGGGGCCCGCCCTGAGGCAGCGGTGGTTGCACCCCCACCGGCGTTCAGCAGGCCGGTACCCGTGGTCATGCTGGACAGTGATGGAGACGGTGTGCCGGACTACCGGGATCAATGTCCGGACACGCCCCCGCAGTGGGCCGTTGATGAGACCGGTTGCCCGATTATGATCCCGGAGGTAATTGAGCACGAACTCCCTGTCACCTTTGCCTCAGGGGCTACCCGGTTTGACGATGAGGCCAACCTCGCAGCCGTTGCGGAGCTGGCTGAACGGATGCATGAGCACCCGGGCTCCACCGTTGAACTGATCGGCCACACAGACAGCCAGGGTCCGGCGAGCGCCAACCGGGATTTGTCTGAGCGCCGAGTGCGCTTTGTGGCTGAAATATTGACCACTCAACACAACATTGAGGCGGGCCGGATACAGGCCACCGGCATGGGTGAGGAAGCGCCCGTTGCAGATAACCAGACGCCAGCAGGCCGCGCCGAGAATCGGCGGGTAGAGATTCGTCTGGAGACGGTCAGGGAGGTGCCGAAGCCCCGGTAGAGTCAGGGAATAAACGTCATTACCGCATTAATGGGAAATTATCTTTATAAGATTCAATAACAGAGGATGTTAGTGCTATGCGGTTATGGCGGATGCAGTGGGTTCTGTCCATTGCAGCATTATTCAGCCTGTGCTTTTCATGTACAGTTTTTGCCCAAACGCAACTGTTGTCAGATGAAGGCCATCAAGGGATCGAGATTCACGGCGATGTAGCGTATTTTCTCCATTCCGGGGAAGAGCTCGGTCCTGAAGAAGCGTTGCAGCGGTTTCAGGATGATGGCCCTGAAGTAATCCATCAACGTGGACGTAATTTCGGTCTGACGAGGGATACAGCCTGGGTTTACCTGCCCCTGGAACGTCTTTCAGGAGCCACTCAGTCCTGGTATCTGGAGGTGGGGCATGCGTCTCTGGATCAGGTGACGCTTTTTCAAACCGTACCAGGAAAGCAACACAGTGACTGGCAGGTAGCAGTCTCTGGGGACCGGCTTCCTTTCTCTTCCCGCGCCATCCCTCACCTGAATCATGTCTTCCCTTTGTCTAATCCGGCAGTCACTGGTAGTGCTGAACCCCTGTCGCAGCATCTGTTACTCAAGATCCGCTCTGAAGGCACCCTGACGGTTCCTCTGAAACTCTGGACTAAAGACGCTCTCTGGCGCAGTGATCAAAACCATTACATGGTGCTGGGCCTGTATTACGGCATTCTGCTGAGCCTGCTGATCTACAACCTTTTCCTGTACTTTGCTTTGCGGGATACGATTTATATCACTTACTCCGGCTACGTGTTCTTCTTGGCCATCGGCCAGGCGGGGCTATCAGGGGTTGCCGGACAGTTTCTGTTTCCCGAGTTGCCCTGGCTGGCAGACCTGACGCCCACTGCGGGAGTTTCAGCTGCAGGCGTGTTTGGTGCTCTTTTTGTGCAGCGCTTTCTGGGGGCGACGCCACGGCGGCTACGCTTGAACTGGCTTATGCCCGGTATCAGTGCCGCCTATGGGCTAATACTGCTGACCGCACTTTTCGTCTCCTATTACTGGGCTGCCCTGGCAGTCAACATCACTTCTTTGGTATTTGTGGTCTCTGCGGCATTATTGGGTATTGCCAGCCTGATCCGAAAAGAGCCCGGTGCCCGCTTTTTCGTGTTGGCATGGCTGTGTTTTCTTCTGGGTGTGCTGGTTATTTCCCTGCATAACCTGGGTGTATTGCCCAGCTCCCTGCTCATCTCCAATGCCATGATGATTGGCTCAGTGGTAGAAGTTCTCCTGCTGTCATTGGCCCTGGCAGACCGTATTCAGCATCTGCATCAGCAAAAGGATAAGGCCCAGGCAGAAGCCATTATTCATCGCCAGCAGTGGCTTGAGGCCGAACGTCTCAATAAAGAAGAGCTGGAGCAACGGGTTCAATCACGCACCTTTGAGCTTGAAACCGCTAATCGCCTGCTTCAGGCAAGCCAAAAGCAGCTGGAACATCAAGCAAGCCACGACGTGCTCACGGGCCTGGCCAATCGCCAGTACTTAAACCGTCGCGCACAAGAGTCCTTGGCCCTTGCACATCGCCAGGACCAGTGCCTGGCCCTTGCTGTTGTTGATTTGAACGATTTTAAACCCATCAATGACACCTATGGCCATGGGGTCGGCGATCAGGTGTTAATTGAAATGGCGCAACGCCTACAAGGATGCGTACGAGCCAGCGATACGGTTGCTCGCATTGGCGGAGACGAATTCGTGATTCTGTATGCGCCACCCCTTAATCCCCGGGATATCCCCACCCTTGAAGGGAGAGTGATCACCTGCACAGACACCCCCATTACCCTCAATAACGGGCGCCATATCACACTATCACTCAGTGTAGGCGTGGCAGTGTATCCCGCTGATGGCGCCACTATTGATGAATTGTTTACCGTTGCTGACAGTGCGATGTACAGGCAGAAAGCGTTGAGAAAAGGGCAATCTTTGGCGCCGATCTGATGGACTGTTTCCGCCAGTTTCATATCGAAAAAGCCGACGGTTGGTCAGTGGCGAACGCATCCTGAAGCCATGCAGATTATTTCTGGCGCCATCGGGAAAGAAGTAATCCATTATGAGGGCCCCCCATCGGATCGGGTTCCGGAAGAAATGGCGCGCTTTCTGAGATGGTTCAATGAAGAGTCTCTGGAGCTACCCGGCATTGCCAGAGCAGCGATCGCCCATCTGTGGTTTGAAACCATTCACCCATACGAAGACGGCAACGGACGAGTAGGGCGCACCATTGCAGACAAAGCGTTGTCGCAATCATTGGCAGCTCCCTTCTTACTCAGCACAGGGACCGTTTTCAGTCTGACCCGGAAGCAGTATTACGAAAACCTTAACAAAGCCTCCAAGAACACGCTTGATGCAACCCCCTGGGTGAATTGGTTTGGCGCCTGTGCAGTCAAAACACAGGACCTGACGATGGACATTATCAAGACCGTTGCGGAGAAAGCGCGTTTTTATGACCGCATCGACAAAACAGATCTGAACGATCGACAACTCAAAGCCCTCCGCCTAATGATCGATGCCGAGCCCCAGGGGTTTGAGGGAGGAATGAATGCAACCAAGTACAAAAACATTACGAGGTGTTCCAAGTCCACTGCAACACGGGATCTTTCTGAGCTCGTCGAAAAGAACATGCTAAAGCCGGTTTATTCCCACGGACGATACGCACGTTACGAACTCAACGGCTTTGGGAGTTAGGGGGGGCTGTCCCCGGGCTGGCGTTCGTTTTCAGGCATTTACCGCGGAACTTCATGGGCGTCGGAAATCTTCGCCCAATGAGTCATTCTGCGCTTCTGGCCGTCCCAGAAGTACCGCAGGTGCTCACACTGAACCGGCGCCTGTAAGGCAACGGGTCTGAAGGCCGCGATACATTCGTGACCAGACCTGCGAACCGATGGGTAGAGCAAGCCGTTAGACCCGCTTGCACGATGTGATGCTGCAAATGCCTGGCTTGCGGCGTAGTCGTCAGGGTCGTGGAGTGCCTGAAAGGCCTGGCCCCGGATATCCAGCATGGGCAGCACAATGGCCCCCACGTAGCAGCCCATGGTCAGCTCAATGGATTCTTCATTGGCCGCCGCCATTTCCCGTTCTTTGTGGTAGAGGGTTTCGGCAATGGCCGTCTCCAGGGAGTCTGCCGCGTAGTAAACACCAAAATCACCATTGGTGAACCGGCTGCCAAAGCCCAGGTGGGTAAATGCGGCCATTACCGGACTGGAACCCGGGCCCGTCAGCCGGTTCTGGGGCGCTACCATGGCCAGATCACCGGTCTCATCCAGCAGGCGATCATTCGTCATGGCTTCCAGTTCAAAGGCAACACTCAGTTCTTCAGGGGTGTCGTAGATGCGCTCATAGAGGTTGATCGGCGGATAGTGACTGGGAATGATGCGGTGACCTTGCCACTGGGGAAGGACCAGCGCTGGAGACGCTGTCATGCCCAGCCCCGCTTGGCATCGAAATAGCGCCGCGCCAGCATCAGGTGTTTCATGGAACCACGGGCCATAAACGCCAGTGCTGAAGTGCCGGAGAAGGGCAGTTCACTGGTCGCCAGGCGTACCCTGCGGTTGGCCCGCTCGGCAGTGGGGTACATGAGCCGTAACGCCTTGTAGATGCCCATGATGTAGCTGATCCGCTCCAGGGTATCCCGGGAGAGTTTGATGTAGGGCAGCTTCTGATACTTGGCCAGGGTGGTGCGGGAAACACCGCCCAGCATCTGCATCATCTCCTCTTGTGAGCAGCCCCATTCTGCACAGATATTGAAGAAGCCTTTGAGGGCAACATGGCCGCGGAAGGCTTCTGAATCTGCAGTTTGTGGTTGGGTTTTCTCGGGAGTGATCATGGTGGCTTTCTCCTGCCGGTATGATCATATATTGACATTATCTGTAAAAATGTAAATAACTTTCACGGAGGGTGTCGGCGCATTGGAGAAAATAGGGGGCAGACCGGAGGTTGATGATCTTCAGTTTGGAGTTCGGTGTGGGAGCGGCCATGGCCGCGATGGTCTTACTGGGAGTGGGGGTTGGGCTTAAATCCGGAAGTTACGAAAATCCATTGATATCAGAATTTTGACCGATTAGCGACGATTATGGGCACGAGGTTTTTAGAGTTTTTCTGTTGAATACTGGACAATGTGACTATTGGTCTCATGGGCATTTAATTCGTCATTTTCAAGTTTTCGGCCTGATTGGCCGCTCCTTAACTGTTAGGTTTTGAGCGTCCGGAATCAGGACAAAAGGAGCTCCCAGTCTTTTAAAGAAATTACTCCTAATCCCTATTTTCTTTACTACCCTCTGCCCGTGCTCGCTTCTCTTTCCCCCCCTTCAATGATCCCGTACAGATAACCACCAATAATCAACGCCAAAACAACGATGGGAATCACAGCATAGATAGTGGAGAAGTGAAACCAGGCCCACAGAGCCAAGACTGAGGTTGCTGCAGAAAATATCCGGGTAAAAAACTCAGCCAAGGTGTAGCGAACGGCGTTGACGGTACCCTCTACAAAACGATTCATTTGCAGATACCTTTCAGGTCGACATTTTCCGGTTGGGAGCAAAACTCTCGAATTGGAACAGGTCCCGGCGTTGCACTGGCCATTGACGACAACATCTCAGAAAGTACCCAATGGAGATTATCAGCGAGTTCAGTCTGCTCCTCTGTAAGCCTCTTTGGCGTCATGCTGCGGGCTCCTTCTGGCAACCTTTCAGGTCGTCCAGTCAACACAGACTGAATGATGGCATCAGCACTCTGGTAACCTTGTGCCAGCGCTTTAAGTGCCGCACCATAGCTGGCAAACACAAAGTTAGTACCACCGCGCGCGAATTTCGCAGTATTGTTGAGTCGTCGATTACCTGCACGGCCTCCTGTACTTGCATAGTTCGTGAATTGATCGCCTGTGAGCCGGCCCAGGATATCTGCCTTTCTGTATTTAAGGTTTGTAGTGGTCAACTAATCCCGGCCAGAGGCTCACCCTGATACATCCCTAGAATCCCGGAAAACGCCGAATTACCGGATTGTCAGGCTCTTCCGCAGCAAGCGTGGTCAAGGAGCCTTCGGCACGGGTATCCACCATGATCAGATCGCTGCCAATCATCATCAGGCGATAGGGGCCCAGCCCGAATGGTTGCATCTGTACGGAAAGTGGAATCGGGAGTTGGGTCGGATCAATCAGACTATTGGTGGGGTTCAGGGTGCCCAGGTTGATAAGGTTTTCAGGGTTGTCAGCCGCGACTACGCGCAGGTGACTGACGTTGTCGCTATCCTGTTCACTGAGGAATACCTCGGTAACTTTCCAGTTCGTCGCCACGCCAAGTTCAAATTCTGCCGCACTGGAGGCGGAAGCACCTTGCCAGAGTGCCCGATCATGGAAGTTGATATCCGGTTCGGGACCGCTTTCGTATTCAGCCAGGTCGACCCAGTAGGCCCTGCTTAAAAAGGAATCCGGGGAGCGGCCTTCAAAAAACACCACATCGTCTTGATAGCCAGGAACTTCAGATGAGAAGAAAAGGCCATCATCTATTCCCTCTGCGGACACAATTTCTGTTATCTCCGGGCTTGCTCCCGCCGGGTCTATAACAGCTTCGACACCGGAAAAGGTATCGCCGCCAACGTCAGTCCAGGCCCAGATGACATGGTTTTCTGAAGCCACAACAAAGCTTGGGTTGGTTGACCCGTTCTGTGCAACCTGAGAGAGCTCTTCCAGAGAACCATCTGATTCTTCGGATATCCGGTAAAGAGTGGCGCGTTCTGATTGCGTATCCTCCACCACCAAGGCCCCATAGACGTGCTCGCCATCCGTTGCATAGGTTCCCACGGGCACGCTGTCGCCACCATTGGGAATGGACACCTCTGCGGATATTTCATCACCTTCCCTGTCATAGAAAAGGTAGTCCGAGGAGCTTTGCGTAATATGCCTGAATACAATGTTGCCGTTGTCGAGGGTGGCGATATGGGTTGAGTTTAAAAATGGAACGATAACGGCATCAGGCAGTGTCGTAAGCTCATTGTATTCAGAGAGGACATTCTCTTCTCCCACGGGTACAGACCAGAGGGTGAGATCTTCCCCAGGTGATAGTAACGGGTTGTTGACGACTAACCACTTGGTCAGTTCGCCGCCTGAATCCTGCACCGGCGCGACAATTCTGCGGTTTTCCGGTAATACTCTTGGTACATCACCGGTTGAGTCGCTCAAATCGGCAAGATTCCAGCTCCCTTGGGTGTCCTCTTCGCCGCGCAGGTAAGCAACGCTGGTTGATTGGCCATTGCTCGAGAGGCCCGGTAACATCTGCATGATTTCTCCTGCTTCAGACTCGGAGGAAAAGGCACCAGGGTCAGCGTTACCGGTTCCTGCACTGGCAGAAAAAAGCTGCCCCCCGTTGGCGTAAACGATGGCTTCAACCTGATCATTGCCCGTCTCGCCAGTGTCAAAGGTTGTCAGGGCTATGTCGAGCTGCCCGTCGACTCCGGCAATCGTATCGACGGTGGTTACGCTGTTGTCTTGCGGATCAATGCGGCAAAGGGAATCCCCAGACGCGTAGTAGCGCGCACCTTCATACTCTGCCGTGGTAGTGACGCCTCCAGAGGGGGAAGGTGAAAATTGCAGTGTCTGGTCGCAGTTGAGTGAGGTCTGCACATCCTCCGACCCATTGCCATTACCAGAGCTGCTGTCGCCAGAACACCCCGCAAGCATGACAAGAGAGCTCAGCGACAGGATACTGATACAAACACCTGCTAACCGTGTCTTTTCCTTTTCAATCTTCATGAGAGTTCCTCTCTGTTTATCGGCTTTCGTTTTTACCAAGCTATCGGGCCGCCCTAGCCAGGGCATCCTCAGAACCCATCAACAGGTTGGCTGATGTCGCCTGCCTGGCCCAGTATTTCAATGGAGTCTTCTTCGCGCGTATTCACATAGACAGCCCGCTGGTTATTGCTGTCGATCCGGGCCTGAAACAGGCGGTGGGGTCCACCGGTTCGACCAAACTCGTTAACCGCTTCAGTGCCGGTGGGGAGGCGGCCGAGGTCTACCATGCCTGCTTCAGGGTCACTGGCATCCACTGCAGCGAGATTGCGGTTATCAGATCCGTCGCGGGTCATGAGAAAGACTTCACTCAGGCGGCCATCGCCAAGCAGGCTGGCTTCTCCGAGGGAGCCGTCGTGGGACGAGCCCACCCACTCCGCGTCTTCGACGGCGAAGTAGCCATCACCGTCAAGGTTTCTTGCAATGGCCGCATCCCGAAGCGTAGCGGAGCTTGTTAAGTGGCGCAGGTTGTAGAAAATCCAGCCATCCCGGTGCCCGCGGACAGTGGTGTCATATTCATCCAATATGGAAAAGGTATCGCCGAAATCCGAACGGTCGGTGCTGGTGTCCGCGATTTTTTCGACGCTTGAGCCATCAATGGCTATCTGTTTGATGACATCTCCCTCGCCATCACCCGTGAACCAGATGAACGACTCTGGCCCACGGAAAAACTGGTCGAATTTGAAGTTGTCGTCTTCGGATTGAGCGACCGCTTCCGCTGACCGACCCTGTACTCGATAGACAGCGGTGCCTTCCCCGCTGAGAGACTCGTTGGCAAAGAACAGGTCATTATCATCCCCGTAGGCGATCCGGACCGGCCCTTGTGACGGGGAAGCGAGGTCGATGCCAATAGGGTCAAAGTCATCACGGATATCCACATCGCCATGACCGTCAAAGGTCACTGGATGAACTGACCAGGCTGCCTCTCCCGTACCTGCCTGGCTTTCTGGCTCAAGGACGAAAAGGTTGAACGCATTATCAAAAATCCCCTGGTCGTTTTTGATTTCCAGATAATAGGATCCGTCAGGCATTACATCCCCGATTACGCGTACCTCAGTGGGGTTGTCCAGAATGTCTGAGGCATTCTGTATTTCGCCCAGATCATCGCCATCCAGGTCCAGAAGGCGAAGCGTTTCATTCTCATCTTCTGCCTTTGCTTTCAGCCAACCCTGGGGTTCCAGAGTGTCGACGTCGCGAACAGCGGCAAGCTGCCTGTCCAGGTGGTTGTTTGAAACCTCAACAGCGGCAGGACCATCAGTATCCGGGTCATCAGACAGCGATAGCAGGAATACGTCATCGTTATCGGTCTCGCCGGTCGCCAGCATCTGGGCTTCATCGTGATTCCCTGGATTCTGGGCCAGCCTTCTGCTCCATTGTGCGGGGCCATACTCGTCGCCGGTTCCCACCTGTTTAAACTCCGGGGGAAAATCGTTATCTTCTGCGCTCAGAAAGCGAACCTCTCTGCTTCTTATATAAACAACCCCCTGGGTCTGGATATTGGACAGGTCCATTTCGTTTGCATCCCAGTCCCCCGAGATAATGGGTTCAATGGAGTCTCTCCCAAGAAAAGCCACGCCAGCGCCATAGGACTCAGAAACCAGCGGCTCATCAGCGCTCAGCACCCGCAAATTGCCACTTAAAAAGTCATTGCCAAAATAAAACAACAGATTGTCCTGACCGGCATCGCCACTGAGCCCGCTCAGTGGATCCAGGGTTGTCACAACACTGCTTTGCGGCGAACCGCCGCCGTTATTACCGTGTTCGGGGCCATTATCCCCGTTACCACTGGAGCTGCTACTCCCCCCAAAGCATCCGTGCAGCCCAATACTCAGGCCCAGTCCCATGGCAATCAAAAGCGATTTACGATTCATGCTGCTCTCCCAATAACGGTTTTTTCAGATACAAAAGAGGTCAGGTGCTGACAGGAATCAGTCCAGGCAGAACCTGATACAACGCCGATCAAAGTCACCACGAAAAACGGGCTTCAGTGGGTGTCAGGGGGAATTAAGTGATCAAGTATCACCGTTTGACGTAACGGCTTGGTAAGTAAGAAATCCTGGGGGAGGGGTGTCCACAGAAACATGACAAACTCCGTCTTTTTCTAAGTCCCGGGGTGGCAACTTCTTTTTTAATTATGATGTTTTTTATATCAGCCTGCTTGGTCATATGCATTCTGTCAATGGGGTGGAGATGGGTATATATTCACTTCATAAATTGGTTAATGTTGCTCGATGGTTGCTTGCTTAATAAAAATTGTTATTTCAGTTGTTTAAGCTGGGGTTTTAATAATACGTGTAATTGACTCGGTAGGAGATATGCATTGATTCTGGGTTTTTTATTATTTTTTTAAATAAAGGCGCATTGTCAGTCCAACGTCGGTGAAATCCGCTTATTCCCTAGCCTGCACCGCACTGCCTCCCGTAATTAAGCCCTGCGCCAAAGACGCTGTACGTGTTTTTTCGCCATGGAAGAGTGCTGAGGGCGTTTAACAAACATCCAGTTTCTTACTAGCCAGATGTACTCCGTCTCCTTGACATTTTCCGAATTGGCGCCGAGGTTTTCAGTCTTGAGTAAATAGTCAGGGTGTAGTTCAGAATTGGCGCTAGGTTTCACGGTTGACAGTCACACTTTGGCCCCGATAGTGTAAGAAAGGATGGTTAAAAGTTAATCCAAGGAGATTGCTGCTTGCTCCGGATTTGATGACATTGGTTTCAGGTAAAATCCCACCCTTATCGTTTTATCTCACATGCAGCAGCAATCGGGTCGTTTCAGAGCTCGCAGCCAGAGCCCTTCCCGGAGTAGTACGTCATGAATTACCTCCCTTTCTACAAGAATCAGTCTGTATTTGCCCTTCCAATTGCATTCCTTTTGAGTGGTTTTTTGCTAACCGGTTGCCTCGGATCCTCAAGTAGCAGTGATTCCGGCAATGACGATCCCGCTGAAGAAGTTCCGGATGAAGACAACGGAGACTCCGGTTCGGGCGAAGATGATGACGAGGACGATGATGATGAACAAGAGGATGAGGGCGACGAGCTTCTTACCGAATTAACGCATGCCTACACCAACTCCAACCTGGATTTGGACGATCGACCTTTAAGCATGCAGGGCGTTACGCGGGCGGGGGATCAACTGCTTGTGAACGACGGGCCAGGGTCGGTGGCACTGGTGAACCCGGAAAGCGGCGAACTGCAGAAGCTCGATATCGACAATGACACCGCGGGAGGTGTGCGAGATTTGTCTCAGGGTACAGGGCGCTGGAATCTCACGACGGATGATGTGCATTATTTCACCAGCAATGAGGATGATCTTTGGCGCAGTGATGGGACGGCGGAAGGCACTTACCGGGTGGCAAGCGTCAACGACAGCTCCCTTGGTCCTGCCGGTTACCATGCATTCGTAGAGACCGCCGAGGGGCCTGTCATTCAGGCAGATACCAGCAAGCGCGATGGCGACTGCTTTTTCCGCGTGGTGCCGGATGCTGATGACGGTCACGATACGTTGGTCTCGCAATGCGGCGTAACGCCAGACCGGCTGCTGAACGTTGGCCCCAACATTGTGCTGCACAACGGGCGCATTCATTACTCCCAGGCGGTTGGCAGTGATCCAGATCTGATTAGTGATTGGAATGTGGATGCTATGGACCCGGCGCAAATTGCCGAGGGTACACCAAACACAGAGAGGGTCTGGAGTCTTCCCAATGAGGAAGGCAACGCCGAGCGGAGCGGACCCTTTACTATGGCAAGTTCTGGTGGCGCTCTTTATATGGCAGCCAATGGCGGTGATGGCCCGACACTTCATACCCCGTCAGGCACAAGTAGTAGCCGTCAAGTGTTCTCCCCCAGTGTGGCGGACGAAGTGGCTCGTACGGTCTCCGGTTTGGTTGAGGTTAGTGGGACAACGATCTTTTTTACCCGGATTTACAATGAGGACCTGGGCGGTGGCTTTGGGGACTTTCCCACGCTCACAACCCCTGTACGCACCTCCGGTTCTGGCTTTACCGCAAGCAGTCTCCCCAGCACTCCCGATCAGGAACCGGACTGGAGGCGGTTTGAGCGTCAACAAGTTGCCAATGCGTTGCAGAGCAGCGACATTCGAGAACCTGTTTTCAAGGATCATCTGCTTCTGCCCGTAGATCCCGTCGGGCGACCGTTTGACAGAGCGCAATGGTGGACTATTTCCTCAGGTGGACAGCTCAGTGCGATGGAATCCGGTGCGGGAGGCCCAATTGAGTTGAGTTCACCAATAAATGCAATTGCAGCTGAAGCAGACGGTGCACTCTATTTGGTGGGGGAGCATCCGGAAGGCCACCCTGAGGAATTCAAAACGTTCCTCTTTCGCTTTACCTCAGGCGCAGGCGCGGGAGAACCCATCGATATTTCTGACACGGTGAATTCCGTGGCGGCACTGGCAACCATTGATGACAAGGTTTTTATCTTGGGAAGTGGAACATCAGGCAGTGATGGCAGGCGTCTTTGGCGTTTAAACGATTAGTACTAGTGGCAGTAAAGTGGGGGCAGACACCATTTCATTCTTTGCCTCAGCCTATTTGCCGTCCCTTGAGCCAGTCGCTCAAGGGGCGGCAAGAGTGAGGCGATCAGAACTGATATGAGGCCCCGATTTGTAACTCATAGGCTGTAATGTCTGCTTCAAAGCTATTGTTCAGCGCCTCAATTTGAAAATCATCGTCGTCATCGTTGCTGAGCATGGAGCCGAATTGGACATTGCCTGCGTCCAGATAGGTAACGCTGGCATCCACCTGGATGCGCTCTGTGACCCAGTATGCGGCGCCTGCACCGATACGCAATGCAAGTTGAGCGGTGTTGCCGTCTGAGAATCCCCTTTGCACATTTTCTACATTCTCGGTAAACGCAATGTTACTGACATTATGCAATGCAATGCCAAGCCCAGCGGTGACATAGGGGTCAAAGTCACCTTCTGTGCGACTATCCCACAGATGATAATAGACATTTGCCATCAACAAGTCGGTGTCCATTTTCTTCCGCCAATCAATGTCATCACCTAGAGGTTCACCGTTCGAGGTTGCCGAAACACTATCAGATTCACTCGACGCCATGGTGGATTCAACAGATAACCCGGCTCGCCAGTGAGGCGCCAGTAAACGGCCTATTTCCAGGCGTATCAGGGGTGTTCTGCCAGGGTCATAACCACTAAATCTGATTTCATTTCTTACTCCACCCTGACCGATACCGGAGGATGCAAAACTCTGATCCTCATAATCCAGCAGCCCAATGCCCAGGCGAACGTAATTGTTGTTTTCTGCGGCGACAGGCGATGCCAGTGCGCAAGCAGTGATGGTTGTTGTAATCAACTTTTTCATAAAGATCTCCTTTTTACTACTATCGTCGCGGTATGGCTGGGGCCCATCACTCGACGGTTCGACCAGCGATTGAAGGCCCCGGTGGGGTCAGGAAAGGTCATTGAAAACTCACCGGTGTGGCAAGGGACCCAAGGGTGGATACCCGTGTCAACTCCGTTTTGGCGGCATCGATGAGGTAAACATCGATCTGCACCGTATCCCGCCGCTGCCAGCCGAGCAGGAACTGGTCGCCATAACCCTCAAAGGCATGATCAGTATTGCTGGCGCCGCCATTGGGGGCATTCTCATTGGCATATAGCTCGAAGTTGGGGTTTTCCGGTTCGCCAGCGGGGCTTGACCACAGAACGCCCTGGAAAAACAGAAACACATGCCGGGCTTGCGGGCCGGATTGAGGCACCCGGGTATCCCAGGTCTGACCGATCCATTGGCCGGTAGGGTGGCCAACGCTGTCCAACCCATCGGCCAGGGACTCCGCCACCGCTTCCTGGTCGGTGCCTGCAGGCCGGAAGCTGTAATACAGGAAGCCTTCGGGGGCCGTAGGGGAGCTTACCGGGAGGATGCCTTCATCCACAGTAAATATCAGACGCCCCGTCTGGCGATGCTCACCTTCTTCAGTAGCCAGATCCAGGGTGCGCACGACCCATTCATCGGCAGCGCCGTCGTCACTCTGGTTGTAGATCCACCCCAGATGGTCCCCGTCCGTAGTCAGACCCTGAACCCGGGAGCGGCTGCTCCAGTCGTCGTCCACCACCGAACCCTGTTGCGCATCCACATCGATACGGAGCAGGCGACCGGTGTCCGCGTCACCATCTTCTATGTCGACCAGGTAGAGATCGCCATCCACGGTGATAGCCTGATCCTGGCCGGTAAAGTCCGGCTCAACCGTTTTGGCGTTACCGATTGAGTCGCTGATTTCCTTGAATTGCCCATCGGAGCTGTCAAAACGGGCGATGGACACGAATGAGGGTGATGACCCTAAAGAGGCGCTGCGATACTCCGCCTGTAGCACCAGGTCATGGGTGGTGCCGGCATAGCCCAGTTTACGGAAACGGATAATGCCGTCGGTATTGAAGAAGTTCACAGACTCGACGGTTTCATCGTCCAGATCGTAACGCAGGAATTCACCGTTGGTGGTAATGGACGGGCCACCCTGTAGCCGGTTATTACCCTTATAGATGATGACTTCCTCGAGATTGCTGCCATCGTCGTCGTAGATGCCCATTGCCCAGTTGTTGGCAAGAGAGTCGTCAAAATCGGTATAGAAAAATGCCTCCGTCAGTTTTCTGGGGGCCGTTCGGGAGCCGTCACCAAGCCGTACGATGTACCAGTCGGTCTGGTTACAATCACCCGGTTCGATATTATCCCGGACTTCATGGCGGGGCCGTTGATAGGCAATATGGGTATTTTCCGGATCGCCGGGGTCGGGAATAATTTGTGCAGCGCAGACCACCTGAGCGTTGGATTCCGTGGAGATTTGCTGAGACTGTGGCAGTCCGCCATCGGCATTGACCCGGTACAGGTGCCCGTCAGGTGAGTTGTAGACAACGGCATAGCCACTGACCTCCTGGCTGCCGTTTGACTGTGGTTTGCGCTCCAGAATACCCAGGGGCAGCGTCCGGTTATTGGGTTGGTACCAGGTGCCGCCACGGGTATCCGGCAGACCGGGGTTATCGTCGTCTCGGGCACGGGGGTTGTCAGTAGCAAGGGGCTCAACGGCTAGCGTATAACTCCGGCCTGGCTGGTCCGGATCCACCGCCATGAGGGATTTTGTCGGGTTGTCGGGATCCTCGTCCGGTTCCACCAGATAAAGC
>REBR01000104.1 GCA_007692645.1 Halomonadaceae bacterium
CTGCAACAAGTTTCAATGAAAACCGTGGTCTGGGGCCAGGTTAGGGCACTCATCTGAACCCTATGGCGTTGACAGTGGGAGTCATTCCGGTATCATGCACTCGCTGTCGCAACGACAGTAGTGTGGTGGGCTGGCAGAGTGGCTTAATGCAGCGGTCTTGAAAACCGCCGAAGGTTAATAGCCTTCCCGGGGTTCGAATCCCTGGCCCACCGCCACTTTTTATTTATCCCCGTAATCTGATGACATCACTGACCCCCTGAATACACCCGCATTCTTTCCATGTTGCGGTCAACTCCTTATTGTCGCTACTCTTGCCTGACATCGCCCAGTTCGTTAACTGGCTCACATTCTGTTGAGCCATTCAGACCGGTTTTTCTCATGCAAACAGTTACTCTGGAACAACAGCTTACGCGTCTGCGCCGGGATTATCTGGCCACATTACCCGGTCATGCCCGGGTGATGATGGAGGCTTCGCGCATGCTCACCCATGTGCGCTGGGATGACAGCACCCTTGAGCAGTTACAGAAAGAGGCCCATCTGCTGGCAGGCAGTGGCGGCACCTTCGGTTTTGACCGGTTAACCCAGGTGGGTCGTGAGCTGGCCCGGATTGCAGAGGAGCAACTGCAGACCACCGGCAAGGTGACCCTGGCCAGCCGGACACGGCTGGAACATGCCTGTGAGGCAATGCTGGCTGAGATTGAGACTGTCCTGAAAGTGCGCAAGCGGGAAAAACCCCTACCCCGGGAAGCGGGTATCGGCGCCAGGCTGGCCATTCTGGATGAAGACCCGATTCAGGGGCAGCACCTTAAACTTTGGTGTGAAGCCTGGGGTTATGAAGTGTCCTGGTTCTCCAGCCTGTCACTGCTGCTGGAAGACGCCCGGGAACACAGTTATGCCCTGTTACTGGTGGACCCCCTGGGATTTGCATCGGTCACTCCACTGTTGCAGGAGATTGAGGCCAGCCTGGCAATGCCGGCACCGGTGCTGCTGCTGTCTGCCCGCACCGATATCACCTCGCGGCTGGAAGCCTTACGGGCAGGGGCCAGTGGTTACCTGACGCGCCCCCTGGACAACGATGTGCTGCGGGCAGAAATCAGCCGGCTGCTGGCCAGTAACCGCCTGACCCGGCCCAAAGTCCTGCTGGTAGACAACCACAAGGCCCAGGCGGAAATGTATAAGGCCTCACTGGATCAGCAGGGCTTTGATTCCCGGGTTCTGCACAAACCCATGATGATTCTGGATGTTATGGCCCGGTTTAACCCGGACATTCTGCTGGTCAACAGCCATATGAACGAACTGAACGGCCCGGAGCTGGCGCGCCTGCTGCATCAGGACAGCCGCTATCTGCAAGTGCCTATCGTCTTTATTGCCAATAGTGCTGAGGTGGTGCATGACGAACCTTCCATTACCCTGGCCGGGGATGATTTCCTGATCAAGCCCGTCACAGACCGGCTGCTTATGGATACCCTGCACCGGCGCCTGGCCCGGGCCCGCCACCTGTCCCACAGCCTTAAGCTGATTAACGGCAGCCAGGAGGAAGGGGGGCTACAGAACCGGGGGCGGTTTTTCCAGCAGCTGGAAACAGACCTGGCGGCCAACCGCAGTTCAACCCAGAGCGGAAAAGAAAAAGACATATTGCTGTACCTGGCGGCAGATAAACCAGAACTGCTACGGAACCAGTACGGGGTAATGGGTTGCGCCGGGCTTGGCAATCAGATTGATCACTGGCTGGCGGCTCACCCGAGCATCGGCAGACGTGGTTGTGCCCTGTCTGACCTGGTCTGGCTGGTAAAGATTGCATTTCAGCCGGGCCTGACTGCAGCGGCTACGGCAGAACAGTTTCGTGAGCAACTGAGCCATACACCCTTTTCCCTGGCTGGCTCTTCCCAAACCCTGAATTTCAGCGCCGGTAGTGTTGCCCTGAGTAGCGACCTGCCAGATGCGGAACACGTTCTGCAAGGGCTGGAGACAGCCTGCGCTGACGCCACAATGGCAGGGGGAGGGCGTGTCACCATGGCGTCCCTGAATGGCAACAAGGCGCGGCCCCCGCTGGCTGAACGGTTGCAGAAAGCCCTGAAGGCGCACAGTTTTGTGCTGCAGTACCAGCCGGTGGTGAATCTTGACACCAATCAAAATCATTTTCAGGCATTGCTGCGACTGAAAGATGCCCAAGGCAACCTGTACCTGCCTGAGGAATTCATGGCCAACGTGCCTGATTACCTGAAAGACGGTCTGGCAGGAATGGACCGCTGGGTGATCGAAGCCGCGGTGTCTGCACTGGATGGTGTGCAGGGGGCAGAGGCAGAAGCCTGTTCCGTCATTATCAAACTCTCATCCAGCGTTAACACCCTCATGGAGATGGTGCCGTTTATTACCAACGTGATGCAGAACGCCCGCCTGCGTGAAGACCGGCGGCTGTATTTTGCGTTTCAGGAGCAGTTTATCCTGAAGAACCTGGAAGCGGTCAGGCCGCTGCTGGAGACCCTGTCACGGCTGAATGCCGGTATCATCATTGAGAATTTTGCCGCCAGCACGAAGGGGTTTCTGCTGCTGGATGAGCTGCCGTTGATCGATTATGTGCGCCTGGATGCCAACTGGAACCAGCGGGTTAATCGCCGGGAGGAGGTGGCTGCCTTGCTGGAAGTGCTGCACCGGCGTTTTGGCGGTATGGACCGGGTCATTGCCTGCCGGGTAGAGGATGCAAAAACGTTTTCCGCATTCTGGGATATGGGTATCCGGCATTTTCAGGGCTACTTCGTACAGCAGCCCGGAAATAGCATGTTACTGGAATGAATTAGCGGTCAGGCCTGTTTTTCTGCCGGTTTAACAGGCCAGTCCCCATCATCAGCAGAGCCAGCACCAGCAGTGCCAAAGTACCTGGTTCCGGCACCTGAGCGGCATTGTCCGCCTTTCTGATAGCCACTGGAGCGCCATCTGCAAACACCTCAATATCCGCTACCCCGTCAAAAAACCAAACCTGAATATCCGTAAAATCAGGCACTCCCATCAGGGGATCAAAATCCGGGTCCGGAATGTTGTAATCCATATAGTGATGGTAAGTCCCATACAGGTCCACTTCCTCTCCCTGGTAACGGGTAATATGGACATCCGCCCAGACAGAACCACCCCAGTTGTATGCCCACTGCTCTGCATCGAAGAAAAAATCCGCCGCAGCAGGCTGCTTGAGCTTCATAGCAAAATCCACGGAACTAATCGACATATCCACCAGGGCAGGTTGATAGGGGTCCCATGTCAGATGGCCATTCATGCTTTCACCACCGAGAAACTGGCTGCCATTAAAATATTCCAGACCCCCGTCCATGTCCCAGATAATCTGAGCGGCCATGGCCGAACCCGTAAATAGCATCAGAACCAGTAATACAAAATGCAACCATGCCTGTTTCATAATCACTCCTTGTGAATGTGCGGCAGTAATGTGTAAAAGAATTGTCGTAGCCAGGTCCCAGAAGCTGACACCAAAGCCACTACGTGCATCTTCCCCCCTGAAAGCGCATTTTGGCCATGCACACCCAGAGCTGACGGATTGACACGATGTTAAATAACTTGACAGTTATGAGGGACGACAAATCTCCAGAATGTGAATCAGTGCTGATTTCCCACACACCAAACCGGGATGCCTGGACTCCGGCCACCCTTCATCAGGCCTGTTGGCTATTTCGTTTAATGCATTTGCACTAATTATGCCCACTGTCGGTTTTCTGCCACGGGTTCTGCCCTGTTTTCTTCGTAAACCCTATTTATCTCACATAAACAATCATATAAAGCACTTCCTTAACCTGTTATATACTCACCTCAGCAGAAAAAACGGTGCAATTCATGACCTCTTTGCTTGAGTTTTCTGTCGCCACTTCAATAAGCTGAAGAAGTGTTTCCAAAGCTGACGGCCTGAGCCACTTTCACCTTTGGGCTTTCTGATATACTCCTTTCATAATGAGGTCTTGAGAGGTGCCACCTTGATCAAAGTGCTGATTGTCGATGACCATGATCTGGTGCGAGCCGGAATCAGCCGTATGCTGTCTGATGATGAAGACATCCAGGTAGTGGGGCAGGCGGAGTCCGGAGAACAGGCCATAGACCAGGTCAGGCTGACAGCCCCGGACGTGGTGCTGATGGACCTGCGAATGCCCGGCATCGGCGGTCTGGAGGCCATACGCCGGATTCTGCGCAGCCATGATGAAACCCGGGTCATTGCAGTCACGGCCTGCGCTGATGGTCCCTACCCAACCCGGGTCATGCAGGCAGGGGCCCACGCCTATATCACCAAAGGGGCGGATATGGCTGAAATGCTGCGGGCTATTCGCCGGGTCCATTCCGGGCAGCGCTATATCAGCCCGGATATTGCCCAACAGATGGCCTTGAGCAAAATCGGTGAAGACGGCAACGCCAGGTCCCAGTTTGACGAACTGTCCCAACGTGAACTGCAAATCGCCACCATGATTGTGAATTGCCACAAGGTGCAGGAAATCTCAGACAAGCTCTGCCTGAGTCCCAAAACCGTTAACAGTTACCGTTACCGGATTTTCGAAAAGCTTGGTATTAACAGTGATGTAGAGCTGGTTCTTAAAGCGGTGAAGATGGGGCTTCTGGATGCCAATGAGGTCTGAGGCAGATCCGGACAATGTGTTTGATCACAAGGCGTTTCTGAAGCAACTCACAGAAAGGCCCGGTGTTTACCGCATGTTCAATCAACAGGGCAACATTCTCTATGTGGGCAAAGCCCGCAACCTGAAGAACCGTGTCTCCAGCTACTTCCGCGCTCAGGGGCAGGCCATCAAGACCCGCTCTCTGGTCAGCCGTATCGCTGAAATCCAGGTCACAGTGACCGCCAGCGAAACCGAAGCCCTGCTGCTGGAACAGAACCTGATAAAAGGCTACCGGCCGCCCTATAACATCCTGCTGCGGGATGACAAATCCTACCCCTATATCTACTTATCTCCCCATGAGGACTTCCCGTCCCTGACCTTTCGCCGGGGTAAGCGCAAGCGGGATAAAGGCACTTTTTTCGGACCTTTCCCCAGTGGCGGGGCAGTGCGGGACAGCCTCAACATCCTGCAGAAAGCGTTTAAAATCCGCCAGTGCGATGAAAGCTACTACCGCAACCGCACCCGGCCCTGCCTGCAGTATGAAATCAATCGCTGCACCGCACCCTGTGTGGGCTATATCAGCCCTGAGGATTACCGCCAGGATGTGCGCCGGGCCAGCCTGTTCCTGGAGGGAAAAAATCCTGCCGTTCTGCAGGAGCTGGTAAAAGCCATGGAAACCGCCGCTGGTCAGCTTGAGTTTGAAAAAGCCGCTCAATACCGGGACCAGATCAATACCCTGCGCCATGTCCAGGAGCAGCAGTCCATTGAAGGGGGCAATGCGGAGGTGGATGTGCTGGGCTTTACCCAGGAGGCAGGCCTGGCCTGCGTGGTGGTAATATTTGTCCGTGGGGGCAGGGTACTGGGCACCAAGCATTATTTCCCCCGTCTGTCACTTGAACAGACAGCAGAGGAGTTGCTCACCGCCTTTATCGGCCAGTTCTACCTGGGGGGGGAAGAGCAACGGGAGATACCCAAAGACATCATTATTCCCCAGCCCCTGGAAGACAGCGACCTGCTGAGCGACGCCCTGTCTCAAGCCAGTGGCAGAGAGACCCGGGTGCGGCACAATGTACGGGATGAGCGCCGGCGCTGGCTGGAAATGGCCAGCACCAACGCAGTACAGACCCTGCGCAGCCATCTGGCCAGCAAGGAAACGGTCTACCGGCGCCTGCTGGCATTGCGGGAACTGCTGTCTCTGGAGGCCACGCCAACCCGCATGGAATGTTACGACATCAGCCACAGTTCAGGGGAAAGCACCGTTGCCTCCTGCGTGGTGTTCGATGAAAACGGCCCCCTGAAAAGCGATTACCGCCTGTTCAATATCAACGATGTCACCGCCGGGGATGACTATGGTGCCATGCGCCAGGTATTGACCCGGCGCTACCAGCGGCTGAAAAACGGCGAGGGTAAACGCCCGGACCTGGTGTTTATCGATGGCGGCAAAGGACAACTGAACGTAGCCAGGGAGGTCTTTGCAGCCCTGGGTATCGAGGATGTCACCCTGATTGGTGTGGCCAAGGGCGCCACCCGCAAGGCCGGTATGGAACAACTGGTAGATGCCCTTACCAACCGGGTCTTCCGGGTACCACCGGATTCCCCGGCATTACACCTGATTCAGCATATTCGTGATGAAGCGCACCGTTTTGCCATAACCGGTCACCGTTTCCGCCGGGACAAAAAACGCCGAGTCTCAACACTGGAAGGAATTCCCGGGGTTGGCCCAAAACGGCGGAAAGACCTGATAAACTACTTCGGCGGAATCCAGGAGATGCGTAAAGCCAGCATCGATGAAATCTGCAAAGTGCGGGGCTTCAGCCGCCCCCTGGCAGAAACCATTTACGCAGCACTGCATAACGAGTAGTTCATGAACGTCCCCAATATACTGACACTGTCACGCATTCTGATGATCCCGGTCTTCGTGCTGGTGTTCTTCCTCCCCTTTAGCTGGGGCCCCATGGCCAGCGCTATCATTTTTGCCTTGGCAGCCATGACCGACTGGCTAGATGGTTACCTGGCCCGCCGCCTGGATCAGTCTACCCCCCTGGGAGCCTTTCTCGACCCGGTGGCTGACAAGTTGATGGTAGCCGTGGCCCTGACCGTACTGATACACGACTACGGCAGCCTGGTGATGACACTGCCTGCCATGATCATCATCGGTCGTGAAATTGTCATCTCCGCCCTGCGGGAATGGATGGCGGAAATGGGCAAACGTGCCAGCGTGGCGGTATCCTTTATTGGTAAAATCAAAACCACCTGCCAGATGGTGTCCATTGTTATCCTGCTGGCTTTCCCCCAGGGTGAATGGCAGGCCCATGTGGGTCTGGTAGTACTGGTAGCAGCTGCAGGCCTGACATTGTGGTCCATGTGCCTGTACCTGAAAGCCGCCTGGAAAGAGCTGCGCTAGCCCGGTTTGACTAATAATCAACCAGTTAGCCAGCAGCAATAAAACCACAAGGCTTGACACCACGCGCTCAGGCATTATTATAGGCGCCACTTCAGCGGTACACCGCTAAAGCACAGGTCCGCCAGACCTTAAGCCGGCATTGCGGGAATAGCTCAGTGGTAGAGCACAACCTTGCCAAGGTTGGGGTCGCGAGTTCGAATCTCGTTTCCCGCTCCAGATTTAAAAAACCCCGGATTCAGCCATGAAACCGGGGTTTTGTTCCTCTTAAAGGCGCGGTGGCAGAGTGGTTATGCAGCGGACTGCAACTCCGTTAACGCCGGTTCGATTCCGACCCGCGCCTCCATTATTTCCTTCAGAATCACAATTCGCCATTCTCCATCGTTATCTGTGTCATAAGCTGACGGCCGCTTCCAGCCGTTCCGGGTCCAGTATGTGGACGTGGTTGGTATTGACGCTCAGGACACCCTGGTCACGGAACCGGCTGAAAACCCTGGAAAGGGTTTCAACCGCCAGCCCCAGGTAGCCAGCAAGATCCCGCCTGCCCATGGGCAGAATGAACTCATACCGGCTGTAGCCGCTTTCTACCTGGGACTGGGAGTAATCCAACAGAAAGGTGGCAAGACGAGCGGAAGTGGAGTAGTCACGCTCAAGGTGCAGCTGGCGTGTCAGGCGCTGAATTTCATTATGCATATTCTCAATAAGAATCTCGGATGTGGCGGCATCCGAGACATCGAGAAATTGTACGCAGGATGTGTCCAGTGCAATGACACTGCAAAAAGCAGGTCCATGGATAAGAGCTTCATGGCCAATAATGTCACCGGGAATGTGGAAACCCAGTACCTGGCTATCCCCATTGCAGTAATTGATGTGGCTCTTTAGGGCTCCGCTGACTACGATGCAGGCACGCTCAACCAGGTCTCCCTCATGAATGAGGTACTGGTTACGTCTCAGAAGGCGAGTATCGGACCGGTGGGAGGACTTGTAGCGTTCCGTTATAAATGTCGGTTTAAGATTGATTGACTGAACCTGGGCAAATCCGTTCATTGCTCTGCTTCCTGTGGCATTCCATCGCTAAGCGCGTTTAACAGCTCTTCACAATGAAATTATGCCGATAGCAGCAATGAAACCATGAGGGGATGCCCGTAATGGTTATGGCAGGGTAGCTGCCAGGTCCCAGTGTCTGATCTGGGGGAGTAATAACTCCACACGAGCCGGGTCCGGCACCTGGTTCCCCGGGGTGCTGATCGCTGCCGCCGCAGCAGCAACACCGTAGGCCAGCGCTTCAGCGTCACTGCTGCCCTGGACCAGCCTGTGAACCATCATGGACACAAAACTGTCACCTGCGCCAATGTGGCTTACTACATCCACCCCAGGGGGGGTGGCCTGGACGTACTCACCACTGGCTGTGGCCATGAGTGCGCCTTTTTCCCCCTGGGTGACAACCAGCAGCTGCGCAAGACCTCCCCGCACCAGTTCGGCCATAAATTGCAGCTGGCTTTTCGTTTCCCAGTCTCCCCTGTAACCCAGCTGGGCCAGCTCTTTCGGGTTGAGTTTGGCCAGGTAGATACCGCTGTTGAGGGCTGCATTCAGAGCCATTCCCGAGGTGTCCAGAACCACCGGTATGGCCCGGTTTTTCGCCTCCCTGGCAATTTGCCCATAGAAGTCATCCGGCACCCCCGGTGGGAGGCTGCCGCTGAGTACCAAAAAGCCTGTGCTGTCGCTGACAGAGTGAATGGCAGCCTGGCAATCCCGCCATTCCCCCTCACTGAGTTCAGAGCCTGGGAAAACCAGGTGGAACATGCGACCGCTTGAGGTTTCAGTCAACGCCAGATTCTGCCGTGTCACGGTCTGGGCAGGAATACGCCGGCAGGGAACCGATTCCGCTTGCAGCAACTTCTCGATTAACGCCCCGTTGCCGCTATCCCCCGGGAAGATGGCCATCACCCGCTCACCCAGAGAGTGCAGATTACGGGCCACGTTGATGCCCCCGCCGCCGGGCTCACGGGCAGACTCCTGACAGCGGGTCTTGGCATTTTCAGACAGCTGCTCAGCGGCACCATAAAGGTCCAGGGATGGCGCCATGGTCAAGGTGGTAATGGTGGTTTTGATAGGACGCACCCTCAAGTGTTAATTTCCCGGATTATTCCCGTGACAGACTTTCCCTGAAACTGTAGCTCTGGGCATTATGGGCAATCAGGTCCTGCAGCAATGCCAGAACAATGGCCGTTCCGGATTCCACCGCAGTGGTATGCTGGCCGATCTGCTCACGCAGGGCGGCGGCAGTGTTGTAGCAGATCATTGGTGGGCGGTGTACTGGCTGGTTGGCCAAAAATAAACTGTTGCGCACATCGTGCAGTTCAGTAAAGCAGTCCGCCGCTTCTGGGGTCATGCCAAGCACCAGCTGTGCGCGGTTGCGCAGTTGTTCCAAACTGCGCAACTCCCGGCAGTTCAGCAGCACCTCAAGCTGATAGGTCACCAGCAGCACGGTTCTGGCACTGTACTCATGGCGTTGTTCCGCCACCTTCAGCAGGGTGAAAAGCACCCGGTTGATATTCTGGATAGCGATATCGGTTCTGGCAACAGCGGACTTTTCCAGCCAGGTCCACACAGTTTCAAGAGCAGGAGTGTGCAGTACCGGCCAATGGTTTGAGCGGGCGGCTCTGAGGGCTCCATGGAAAATCCGTGCATCAAACTGCTGTGCTTCATAGCGATGAGCCCCGTCACCGGTAAACCGGGCATCCAGTACCTGAAAGGAACCGGGATGAATAATGTTCGTCAGCATAACCAGTTGTTGCAGGAAGACGGTGGCCACATTAAAGACTTCCAGTTCCTCCAGTTTCTGCTCCTTTGCGGTTACCGTGATGGCAAGCCCGCCATCGATGCGTTTATCCGTATCGGTGGTGTAGAAAAAGCTGTTCTCCCTGAAACTCTGTGACTGATCCCTGGCGCTTTTCATGGTGTTTTCCAGGGCGCTGCTATCCAGGGTGATGGTGTACCCCTTGGCAGCACCCTTGATGCCACTCTGGGCCTGAAAGGACCGGTCTCTGAAAAAGCTGCCAATCTGCTGCCAGAGAGCAATAATCTGCTCTGTGTTACTGACATCTGCTGGGGGGATGGCGTTGCCGATGTGCAACTGGATGGTTGTTGATGCTGCCATATCCACTCCTTGGTAGAGCACAATTGAAAGGAACTATTGAACCTGAAGTGTAAACGAAAACAATTCACCACGCTGGGGATACAGCCTCACTGTGATTGACCCCGGTCAACACTCTCTCAGTTAACGGCCTTTAGTATGTGAGATTCCGGCACCCCCAGACAAGGAGACAGGGAATGAGCGGTAATGAGTATTTCCTTGAAGTACGACCGCAACTTCCAGCTGTTTTTGCCCGGCTTGAGGAACTTGCGGAAAACCTGTTCTATAGCTGGGATCGGGGAGTTCGCGGGCTGTTCTTCCGAATGGACCCCTATCTCTGGGAGCGTTGCGGGCATAATCCCAAGGTCTTTCTCCGGCGTGTGGCCCAGCATCGTCTGGATTATCTCGCCCAGGACAGGGACTTTGTCCTACGTTACCAGGACGTGCTCGCCTCCTTTGAGGTCTACCTGGACCCTGCACTTTTCAGTCCACGGGAGCATTCCGTCACAGGCCTGGATGCCAACCAGGATCTGATTGCCTATTTCTGCATGGAATTTGGGCTCCACGAAAGCCTCCGGCTGTACTCCGGTGGCCTCGGTATTCTGGCCGGAGACCACTGCAAGGCCGCAAGTGATCTTGACCTGCCTTTTCTGGCGGTGGGCCTGATGTACAGCAAAGGCTATGTCAGCCAAACCATCAACCGGGTTGGCGGCCAGGAGATGCAGCACCATCCTGTTCGCCTGGATGAACTGCCGGTCACCCTGGTCCTGGACCAGGAAGGTCAGCCGATGCAGGTATCGGTTGAGTTTCCAGGACGCCATGTGCGGGCACAGTTATGGCTGGTGGTCGTGGGTCGGGTGCATCTGTATCTTCTGGATTCCGACATTGCGGAAAATTCCCCCCAGGACCGCACTATCACTCAGGAGCTTTATGGGGGTGACCGCACCATGCGCTTAGCCCAGGAGCTCCTGATCGGTGTGGGGGGTGTCAGGGCATTGCGGCAAATGAACCAGGCTCCCAGTGTCTGGCATATCAATGAGGGGCATTCCGCATTCCTTATTCTGGAGCGCTGCCGGGAATGGGTAGCCACAGGACTGGACTTCCCGGCAGCGTTGGAAGCCACAGCCGTTGCGACGGTATTTACCACCCACACCGCGGTTAGCGCCGGGCATGACCTGTTTGACCAGGATCTCGCCACAGAGCATCTGGCAGCCATGGCCAAGTCCATGGGGGTGCCGGTTCAGCAGCTGCTGGAGCTGGGGCGTTCGCCGCAAAAAAAGAACCAGTTCAACATGACCGCCCTGGCTCTCAGGGGGTCACGGCGGTTCAATGGAGTCAGCGCGGTTCACCGTGATGTGGCGGCCGCCATGGAGTCTTATGTCTGGCCGGACATTGACCCCTCTGAGAACCCCCTTGGCTATGTCTCCAACGGAGTACATATTCCGACTTTCCTGGCCCGGGAATGGGTCAATTTTCTCGATGGCCACAGCCCGGAATGGAAGACCCATATGGGTGATGTCGATTTTTGGGAGGCCACCATCAGACGGATTCCGGACCACCGTTTCTGGAGCCTGACCCAGTCCCTGAAGAGTGAAATGCTCTCCCATATCGGCAAGCGGCTGTATCTGCAGTATTGCCGCAATAATTTCAGTAGAACACGGATCGAAGGGGCGCAGCGCGCACTGTGTGCGGAAAACACGCAACCCCTGATCATTGGCTTTGCCCGTCGTTTTGCCACCTATAAGCGCGCACTGTTGATTTTTGAGGACATGGAGCGCCTTGCTCGCCTCCTGAACGATAGCCAGCGCCCGGTTATCCTGCTGTTTGCCGGTAAAGCCCACCCCCAGGATCTGCCGGGGCAGGCGCTGATCCGTCGCATTCACGAGTTTGCCTCTCAGCCGGCCTTTCTCAATCGGGTGTTTCTTCTGGAAGGGTATGACATAGCGCTGGCTCGCAAGCTGGTCACCGGGGTGGATGTGTGGTTAAACACCCCGGAATACCCTCTGGAAGCCAGTGGCACTTCAGGACAGAAGGCCGCCATCAACGGTGGCATTAACCTGAGTGTTCTGGATGGTTGGTGGGCGGAAGGTTTTGATGGCAGTAATGGCTGGGGGGTGGCGCCACACTGTGATGACCTGCCAGCCGATCAGCGGGACCTGGTGGAAGCGGAAGACCTGCTGGATATACTCGAACATGAGGTTATCCCCAGTTATTTTACCCTGGGTCCCGGGGGCTATTCCCGTGACTGGATCCAGCGGTGCAAGGCATCCATGTACACCGTGCTGCCACGCTTCAGTGCTGAGCGCATGGTGCTGCGGTATGCGGAGGATATCTACGCCCCTGCTTCATCCGGGGCCCGGGCACTGACCAGCAACAATGGCGCCGGAGCCCAGGAGCTCGCCCACTGGAAGGCCAGGGTGGCGGCGGCCTGGCCCGGGGTTACCATAGCCTGGGCTGGGCACCCGCCAAAAACCCTATCCGGTGAGAGCCAGGCTATATTGACGGTGAGTGCTTTCCTTAATGGGCTGGCCCCGGATGATGTGGTTGTGGAGTGCCTGGTGACACCCCACATGACCCTGGATTCACTCCAGAAAGAAGTGTACCTGTTTCATGGTCAACCGGAAGATGAGTCCGGCAAGCACCACTTTGAGCTTGTTATGCAGACCCCGGAAAATGGTCTTTTCCGTCTTCAGGTGCGGATGTACCCTTTCCACCGCCACTTGCAGCATCCCTTTGAGATGGGCCGCATGGGCTGGTTGTGATTATCCGGCCCGGCCGCTGATCACAAGGGCATGGTGCAGGCGATGAGCCAGTTCCTGTGTCAGCCGATTTGGCTCCAGCTGCCATTGCCAGTTGCCCCCGACAGTCCCAGGTGTATTCATACGCCCCTCGCTACCCAGTCCCAGCAGGTCCTGGGCCGGGATGATCGCCAGGGCTGCCACTGAGCTCAGGGCGGCGCGAATCAGTGGCCAGGGAAAGGGTTCCGATGGCCCAGCCAGATACGCCATTGCCAGACCCTGGGTGTCATTGCTGCAGCCCTGCCACCACCCTAGGCTGGTGTCGTTGTCATGGGTGCCGGTATAAACCACGGTGTCTGTTGTATGGTTGTGTGGGCGGTGAGGATTGCTGGGGCTGCCCTCGAAGGCAAATTGCAGCACCCGCATGCCGGGAAATCCAGCGGCTCTTCGCAGGGACTCCACGGCAGGGGTGATATCCCCAAGGTCTTCTGCCACCAGGGGAAGTGGCCCCAGTGCCTGGGACAAAACCGCAAACAGCTTCTCTCCCGGGCCCTGCCGCCAATGGCCCTGTGCAGCGGAGGAGGCCATGACAGGAATTGCCCAGTAGGCTTCAAAGCCCCGGAAATGGTCCAGTCTTAACAGATCAAAGTGCTGTATCTGGTGTTGCAGGCGGTCAATCCACCACTGAAAACCTTCCTGTTCCAGCCGGTCCCAGCGATAGAGGGGGTTGCCCCAGCGCTGTCCATCATCCGCAAACGCATCGGGGGGAACACCGGCCACTTCCCGGGGCTGGCCGGTCACATCAAGATCGAAAAGATCCGGGCGACACCACACATCGGCACTGTCATGTGCCACATGGATAGGCAGGTCCCCGAAGAGCCGGATGCCCCGCTGTGCGGCATACTGACGCAGGGCTTGCCACTGGATGGAAAAGAGGTACTGGCCAAGGCACTCAATCCCCATGTCATACTCCAGTTCCCAGCCCAGGGCAGCGAGTTTTCCAGGTTCCCGGTGGCGCTCTGGGTCAGGCCACTGATACCAGGGCAGGTTGCCATAGCGGCGCCTCAGGCACCGAAACAGGGCGTAATCCGTCAACCATCCAGACTGTTCCGCTTTAAAGTGGGAAAAGGCGGCCTGGTGCTTGTCGCTCCCCTTGAGGGCACTATAGACCTGTGCCAACAGCTGTCGTTGCTCGGGATCATAGGAGTCGCCTCGGCTAAAATGATCGTTTATCAGGCCTTCGGCCTGAAGGTCGCTGATACTGATCAGCCGGGTGTCACCGGCAAAGCTTGAGAGGGGCAGGTAAGGGGAGCCATCCTCATGCACCGGTCCCACCGGAAGCATCTGCCACACCCGAAAGCCTGACTGGTCGAGAAAATCGATAAAATGCCTCGCCATAGACCCAAGGTCAGCGGGGGCGGGGAGTGATGTGGGGTGCAGGAGAACGCCAGCCTGGCGTTGCCACCAACAGGAATCCGTTTCACTCATTCGTGGCTCCGGCGCATGGTGCCCCCCATCTCCGGACCTCCGGAACCGGAACTGATCGGATTATCCAGCTCAGCAGGTGGTGGAGTATCCAGCAGTTCATAGAGAATGGTCAGGTGGCGGCGAAACAGGCGATCAAATTCGGCAACCGCTTCTGCCGGATTGTAGTCCCCAAACCACCAGAACCAATCCGACCCTTCACACACCGCAAGCTGGCGCAGCACAGTTGCCTGTTCAGCCTTGTCACTGATCAGTGGATAGCGCTCATCAAACACCGTCTTGGCCTTGCACAGCAGATCCCAGGCCCTGTTTTTACCCACATCACCCATCCAGGTGCCAAAATCCCCATACACCCAGCTCCCCGCCACCAGTTCTGGCAGAGAGCCAACCTCCACAGCCTCATCTTTCAAACATTCACTGAAGGTCGTCAGCTGAAGGCTGTGATTGTCGATCAGGGCACGGTATAGGGCAGGCACAAAATGAAAACCGTTATCCGGGTAATATTCCCAGGGGTTCTCACCATCGAGGATAACGGCCACAACACGTCCGGGCTTACCTTCGGTAACCAGGCTTTGCAGGCGCTTAACAAAGTCAGCCACCGCATCGTCCCCATGCCAGTGGCTGTAGCTAAATCCGATCAGATCCGCCAATTCGTCATCCCGGAAAAAACAGACCGGACCCTCGTTGTTCAGTCTGTAGGGCCGGTGCAGGGCATCAGAATCTGGATCCTTGTCTTCCAGGCTGTGCCTGAGCACGCTCTGGCCGCTGGCGCTCCACAAAAACCCGCACTGGCCAGTCATTGCCAGGGCAGAACCGGAGACGCCACCTTCCGAAGGCCAACAGCCGCCAGGTTCGTAGCCAAAATGTTCCGCAAAAGATTCCCGGGCCCGGTGCAGTTGCCATAATGCTCTTTCATGGCCACCGGGATAATGGCTTGCTTCGGGTAACACCGTATCCGGTCGCGCCTCCCGGGCCGAGTCAAAGTCAATGAGCAAGGGCAGTATGGGGTGTGTGTAGGGGGTGGTGGAGAGCTCCACCCGCCCCCTGTCCACCAGGTATTTATAACGATCCAGCAGACCCGACAGCAGCTCACCAATAAGTTCAAGCAAGCCTCTGCGATCGGACAGATCATAGCCCTGTTCCTTGTGGATCAAACAGCGGACCCGTTCGTCCTGGCGCCGCACCGTTTCCCCCAGCCAAGCCAGGTGGTACCAGGTCACCAGATCCGTAAGATGGGCATCGCTCAGATAATCCGGCCCGATATCGGTTTCCAGGGCGTGGCGGGTCAGGGCTACAAGACGGGAATAGGGGGCAAAACGCCCGATCATCAACTCCGGGTGCGCCTGCAGGCAACGCTCCAGTAGCCGCCGCCGTTGGTCGCGGCCTTCGGGAAGCGTCTCCATGGCAAGGGCTGCGAGCAGAGGGTCTCCTGGAGGCTTGTTCTGTTGTAAAAAGTCCTGGATGCGTTTCCCATAGCTGGCGATCTGTTCCAGCAGTACGGGAGGAAAGTTGACCACAGCCTGGACACCCTCTGGTGCATTTTCAAGGTGAGCCGCCATGTCCACATAGTCCTTGATAGCGTGCAGATAGGTCCAGGGGGCCAGGTACTCGCCGGTGAGAGGATCCCGGTATTCCGGCTGGTGCATGTGCCAGCATAAGACAACACGCAGACGCTCTTCATCGCACATAATGCACCTCCTGACCCAGCATTTCCGGGGTCACCAGAACAATTCCTCCGCTACTGAGCTCAAAGCGACTGCCGTCGATCTCCGGGTCAAAACCGATGCGCGTGCCATCCGGTATTGTACAGCCGGTTTCGATGATGGCCCGCTGGATATGGACATCCCGCCCCACATTCACATTCTCCAGCAAAACAGAGCTTTCAATGGTGGACCCTTCCGCCACGGTGACGTGGGAGGACAATATGGAGTTGCGTACAGTGGCACCGGACACAATACAGCCCCCGGCCACCATGGAGTTGACGGCCTCGCCACGGCGTTGGGGCTCATCCAAAACGAACTTTGCCGGCGGCGCCTGGCGTTGCCAGGTCAGGATTGGCCAGCGCTGGTCATAGATATTGAACTCCGGGTCGACGCTGACCAGCTCCATATTGGCCTTCCAGTAGGAATCCAGGTCCCCCACATCCCGCCAATAGGCCGGACTTTCGCTGTTCTCCTTGCGAAACAGATAGGCAAAGACCTCGCTGTCCTCCACGGCCCCCGGGATGATGTCCTTGCCAAAGTCATGGCTTGAGTCTGATTTGTTGGCGTCCACCAGCAGGCGGGACAGCAGGTAGCGGGTATTGAAGACATAAATGCCCATGGAGGCGAGAGCCTTATCAGGGTAGCCGGGCATAGGCTCACAACTGGCCGGTTTCTCGGTAAACCGGCGGATTCGGTTGTTCTCATCAATTTCCATGATGCCAAACGAGGAAGCCTCACTCATTGGCACCGGCATACACCCCACCGTTACGTCAGCGCCGGTATTCACGTGCATGGCCAGCATGGGGCCGTAATCCATTTTGTAAATGTGATCGCCCCCCAGTACCAGCAGGTAGGCGGGATCGTGCAGACGCAAAATGTCCATGTTCTGATACACCGCGTCTGCGGTTCCCAGATACCACTCTTCCCCGGTGCGCTGCTGGGCCGGCAACAGCTCCACGAATTCCCCCAGTTCCGAACGCAGAAAGCCCCAACCCTGGTGCACGTGCTGGATCAGGGAGTGGGCCTTGTACTGAGTCAGCACACCGATGCGCCGGATACCGGAATTCACACAGTTTGACAGGGGAAAGTCGATAATCCGGAAATGGCCCCCAAAGGGGACAGCCGGTTTGACACGGTTGGACGTCAGGGACCCGAGGCGGGTTCCTTTTCCCCCGGCAAGCACAAGGGCCAGTGTGTCCTGGGTAATACGACTGATGTGCCGCTTATTGTTAACCTGCTTGGGCAAATCCATAGAGCCTCCGTGACGGGTATGCCAATCCATCCATTCGATCACTGTCTACTGGCCCATGTGTTGACACAGGTCATCACTGCTGCAAGCCCATAAGGGGAAGATTCCATAAATGGGCGATCAACCAGCCCCGATCTGAGGAAGGCCCTATGAAAAATAAATCGTTGGCAAGGACACAATCTGCCCCCCGACGCCAAAGGCATTCACAGATGGAACTGAATCAGGACGAGTTGCACAGCTTCAGCAATGGGGAGCACTGGCGGGCATGGCGCCTGCTGGGTGCTCACCTGCGTGAACATAACGGCGTCGCCGGCACCCGCTTCAGTGTCTGGGCCCCCAATGCCGAATGGGTCAGTGTGATCGGGGATTTCAACAACTGGGACAGCAGTGCCCACCCCATGCAGGAACATCAGGGCCACGGCATCTGGGAGCTGTTCATCCCAGGGGTGAGGGGCGGCGCCCTCTACAAATTTGAACTCTGCAGTGGCCACACCGGGGAAGTGGTTACCAAGATAGACCCTTTCGCCCGGCATTTTGAGGCGCGACCAAAAACCGCCTGCCTGGTAGAAGCCCCCCCCCAGCACCACTGGAGTGACAGTGACTGGGGCAGTAGCCGCCCGGACTGG
>REBR01000256.1 GCA_007692645.1 Halomonadaceae bacterium
TTTTCTTGCCGTAGGCCTTACCGGAACTGCGCACCCGGACCGGCCCCTGATAGCTGCTCTTAAGGCCTGGCATTTCGGTGCGCTCAAAGGCGGCACTCAGGTAGCGCTGGATACTGGCCATCAGGTCCCATTCATGGGGCATGATCAGGCTCACCGCCCGCCCTGGCTGGCCGGCCCGGCCGGTGCGGCCAACCCGGTGCAGGTACTCATCCCCTTTACGGGCCAGGTCATGATTCACCACCAGGCCAACACTGGGCAGATCCAGCCCCCGGGCCGCCACATCCGTGGTGACCAGAACCCGGATGCGGCCATCACGCATACCACTGACCACGGTATTGCGTTCTTCCTGGGTCAGGCTGCCGTGGAGCAGGCCGCAGCGGCGGCTGCCATTGCGCAGTCGGGCCACCAGGCGCTGGGCTTTGGCAATGGTGTTGGTGAACACCATGATCTGCTCATCCCCGGCCTGCTCCAGCAGGGCCATCATCAGCTTTTCCTTGAACTCCTCATCGCTGGCCACCAGGAATTGCTGGCGGATATTTTCAGGTACTGAGCGGGCATCATGGAGGGCGACGGTCTCCGGGGTTTTAAGCAACTGCTGGGCCAGTGCCAGCACCCCTTTGTGGTCCAGGGTGGCGGAAAACAGCATGGACTGGCGCTCCGGGGAGCAGTGCTTGAGGATTTCCAGCACATCTTCCCGGAAACCCATATCCAGCATGCGATCCGCCTCATCCAACACCAGGCACTCAATATCGGATAAATCCAGGGTGCCCCGGTGCAGGTGTTCTTTCAGTCGCCCTGGAGTGCCCACCACAATGTGGGGATTTTTACGTAACAGGGCATTTTGTTCCTGGAACGATACCCCGCCTGTAATACACAGACTGTTAATATGAATGCCGTCACCCAGTTGCTGGCAGACGTGTTGGATCTGGGTAGCCAGTTCCCGGGTAGGAGCCAGGATCAAAGCCCGTAATCCTGGGTGGCTTGCGGCTCTGCGATTAAACTCAGATAACATGGGCAGTAAAAATGCCACCGTTTTGCCACTGCCGGTCTGGGCACTGACCAGCAGATCCTTACCCTCCAGCAACAGGGGGATGACAGCATTCTGGACATCCGTTGGCTGACTGATACCAAGTTTGTCCATGGCGCGGGACAGGGGTGGCGCAAGTTCCAGATCATCAAACACGGGGGGAATCACCTTAAATTGGGCGGGTCAGTGTCTGACCCTTAATATCAAGCAGGAAGAGCAATGGGGATAAATGATACAGTATGCACACCATAAGCCAAACTGCGCACTGGCAACGGAGTCAATGCCGGGTTGACTGTCCGTAAGAGATGACAACAAAAGCCGTCGTAACCAGAGGATAAAGATGAATACTGACACCTCCAAGATTATCTACACCAAGACCGACGAAGCCCCCGCACTGGCCACCTATTCGTTTCTGCCGATTGTGAATGCCTTTGTAGGTGCCGCCGGCATTACTGTTGAAGCCACTGATATTTCTCTGGCTGCCCGCATCCTGGCTTTGTTCCCGGAGCGGTTGAAGCCCGAGCAGCGAGTCCCTGATACCTTGTCTGCCCTGGGGCAATACACCCTCAAGCCGGAAGCCAACATCATCAAGCTGCCTAACGTGAGCGCATCCGTGCCGCAACTGCGCAGCGCCATCGCTGAATTGCAGTCCCAGGGCTATGACATTCCGGATTTCCCTGAAGAGGCCCAGAACGACGAAGAGCGCGCCGTCCAGGCCACTTACGCCAAGGCCCTGGGCAGCGCCGTCAACCCGGTGTTGCGTGAAGGCAACTCCGACCGTCGTGCCTCTACGGCAGTAAAAAACTACGCCAAAAAGAACCCCCATTCCATGGGCAAGTGGAGCCAGGCTTCCCGAACCCACGTAGCCCACATGCGCAGCGGTGATTTTTACCACGGTGAGCAGTCCACCATCATGGATAAAGCCGGTTCTGTGCGCATTGAGCTGGAAGACACCCAGGGCAAGAAAACCGTACTCAAAGACAACATTGACGTGCTTGAAGGGGAAGTCATCGACGGCATGTTCATGAGTGTTAAGGCCCTGCGGCAGTTCTTTGAAGAGGAAATGGAAGGGGCCCGCAAGGCGGAGCTGCTGTTCTCACTGCACGTTAAAGCCACCATGATGAAGGTCTCCCACCCCATTGTGTTTGGCCATGCGGTGACTGTTTATTTCAAGGACGTGTTTGAGAAGCACCACGATCTGTTTGAAGAAATCGGCGTAGACCCGAAAAACGGCCTGGCCAACCTCTACAAGAAAATTGAAGGCCTGTCTTACTCCCAGCGTCAGGAAATTGAAGAAGACATCCGGGATGTGTTTGAACACCGGCCGGAAATGGCCATGGTGGATTCCGACCGGGGTGTTTCCAACCTGCACGTACCCAGTGATGTGATCGTGGATGCCTCTATGCCCGCCATGATCCGGGCCGGGGGCAAGATGTGGGGTACTGATGGCAAGATGAAGGACACCAAGGCAGTGTTGCCTGAAAGCACCTATGCCACCATCTACCAGGAAGTGATCAACTTCTGTAAGCACCACGACGCCTTTGACCCCACTACCATGGGCACTGTACCCAACGTGGGTCTGATGGCCCAGAAAGCGGAAGAGTACGGCTCCCACGACAAGACCTTCGAGTTACCGGCAGACGGTACCGTGCGGGTGATTGATGATGCCGGCAAGACCATCTTCGAGCATAAGGTCGAGAAGGGTGATATCTGGCGCATGTGCCAGGCCAAGGATGAGCCGATCCGTGACTGGGTGCGCCTGGCGGTGGACCGTGCCCGGGCCAGCGGCATGCCGGCGATTTTCTGGCTGGATCCGGAACGCCCCCATGACGAGCAGATGATCCGCAAGGTAGAACACTACCTGGCTCAGCACGACACCGAGGGTCTGGACATCAGTATCATGTCCCCGGACCGGGCTATCCGCTACACCATGGAACGGCTGATCCGCGGTAAAGACACCATTTCAGTCACCGGTAATGTGTTGCGGGATTACCTCACCGACCTGTTCCCGATTCTGGAACTGGGCACCAGTGCCAAAATGCTGTCTATTGTTCCCCTGCTGGCGGGTGGCGGCCTGTTTGAAACCGGCGCTGGCGGTTCCGCACCTAAGCATGTGCAGCAGTTTATGGAAGAGAACCACCTGCGCTGGGATTCCCTGGGTGAATTCCTCGCCATGATGGTGTCTCTGGAACACCTGGGGGCCAAGACCGGCAACAACAAGGCCACCGTCCTGGCCAATACCCTGGATGAAGCCACCGCCAAGTTCCTGGACGAAGACAAGTCACCGTCCCGCAAGTGCGGCGAACTGGATAACCGGGGCAGCCATTTCTATCTGGGGCTGTACTGGGCCCAGGCACTGGCCAGGCAGGACGAAGATGGGGAGCTGAAAGCCCGCTTTGAAAAGCTGGCCCGTGATCTTGAGGGGAATGAAGAGAAAATCCTTCAGGAGTTGCTGGAAGTCCAGGGTCAGCCGGTAGACATTGGTGGTCACTTCTACCCACAGCCTGAAAAGGTGGAAGCTGCCATGCGACCGAGCAAAACCCTCAACGGGATTATCGATGAGTTCTGTAAGGCCAGCTGATAGCTCTGCTGATTTGGCCCCAGTCTAAAAAAACGCCCCGGTATAGCCGGGGCGTTTTTGTGTCTGCCTGATCAGATTGTCTATATCGCCCCGGGCCTTTATCGCGATTAAAGTGCGATCCTTCTCTCATTTTCAGCAAAAGAGCGGGTTTCATGAGCACAGAATTCCTGACTTTCGAACACTGCCGTAGAACCGCAATAGCCGAGCTTGAGAGGTTAGGGATTCATCCCATGAAAATGGATCCCACGCCATGGCATCCCATTTATACCGCACCCTGGTCTTTGTCTGCTGGCTGTTAACCGGGCTGTTCATTGCCCAGGGCAGTTATGGGCAGCTTGTTGAAACACCCCTGGACACCCTGGGTGTTCCCGGTTTTGTGGAGCAGGCTGGGGAGCTTGAGCGATTACACAGCGT
>REBR01000032.1 GCA_007692645.1 Halomonadaceae bacterium
GATAAAGTAGAAGACGCCTAGTGTGTTTAAAAAGTAACCAGAGTGTAAAGATGACGCAAAAAGTGTCTAAATGCGCCAATCTGGTCTAGGATTGGGACTAGGTTCTAGGCTGAACCATCCTGTTGAAGGGACACCAAGTCATAGACAGCCGGAGGCTGAATGGATAAAACTACCCCCGAGCACCGATACCGGTTCATTGAATTGATTGCCTGGTGGGAAGGGCAAATCAATACCCCGAGACTGCAACAGCAATTTGGCTTGTCCCGCCAGCAAAGCAGCGCTGATATCAACGCCTATAACGATGCCACCGCCGGGAATCTGTGTTACGACTCCTCCCGCAAGGCGTGGCAACCCAAGGTGGATTTCAGTCGTCATTATATTAGCGACGACGTTGTGGAGTACCTGAACTGGCTGCAAACCGGCTATTGCATACCCGCTCCGCCTGTACTGCCTCACGCTTCACTCAGTCTACCTACCCGACAGGTAGAACCTGACGTAATGCGTGGTTTGATTTCCGCCATTCGTCAGCAACAACGTATTGAAGTGGACTACGTTTCCCTTTCAAACCCAAACCGGGAAGGGCGTGTTATCGCCCCTCACACCTTTGTGAACACGGGCCTGCGCTGGCATTTACGCGCTTGGTGTGAAAAAAGCGCTGAGTACCGGGACTTTGTCCTGAGCCGGTTTCGCGGTCGCCCTGAGCTGCTGGGAAAAAGTGCCAACACCGCCGAGCAAGACACTGCCTGGAACACCCAAGTCACTCTGTTGTTCGAACCCGACCACCGCTTGCCCCAGGCCAAGCGCGAGGTGTTAGAGCACGATTATCAAATGGTTGCAGGTCAGTTGGCCATCACCACCCGAGCCTGCTTGACGCAATATCTGATACAGGAAATGCAGGTCAACACCAAAATCCTGGATGGCATTCCGGAGGCGCAGCAGCTGGTGCTTGTAAACCGGGATGACGTGAAAAGGTGGTTGTTTGAGGGGTGAGCTGGGTTATTCGCCAATTTACGTCAAGTGGCTTGGCCTGTTATCTAACCAGTATTGCAGAACAGAGCTGATGCATTATTCTGGGTGCAAATGACTGGTAGGAGATTGGAATGGACCCAACGTATTATCGCTATATAGGTAAGGCGCAGAGCCCGGAGGGAATGACTGCTTCATGCCACTTATTGCCCTACCACTTAATGGATGTGGCGGCTGTTGGGAAGCAGGTGCTGGACGCCTATCCAAAGTTGGAATCTGACTTGGCGGGTTTTCTGGAACTGGAGCCATCGCAGTTTCGCGCTTTGTTTCTGTTCGGCCTGCTGTTACATGATCTGGGCAAAATGACAGCGTCATTCCAATGCTTGTTTGAACCTATGGGCTTAGTAAAAATTGATCTGCCAGAGGGTGTCAGCTACGATGGCAAGCGTGGTCGTCATGATCAGTTGGGGTACGATGTTTGGCAGGCGGTCCAGAAAAGTACACAAGCGTTTGTTGGCAGCCCAAGAGAAAAGCAGCAGTTCCGGTTCTATCTAGGGGTTTTCTGGGGCCACCACGGAAAGCCGGTTCGCCAAGAGAGAACCATTAGAGATACACTTAGATTAACCCCAAAGGATACCGCTTCCGCTGAAGCCTGGATTGAAGACTGTCTGTCGCTTCTGGAAGACGAACTTCCTAAAACCTGTTGGTCAGACAAGGAGTTTTCAGAACGATTAAAACAGGTTAGTTGGCTGCTAGCAGGGCTGGGAACCTACTGTGACTGGGTGGGCTCTGACAGCGATATTTTTACCTATCATGATAAACCTGTTCCGCTGAATGAGTACTGGCACCAGACTGCACTGCCTGCTGCCAAGCGGGCTATAGCCAAAACGGAAGTGTTTGAGCCGGTAAGCGTTCAGCCGTTTGGTGGCTTTCAATCTTTATTTGGTTTCGTTCCTTCTCCTTTACAGTTGTATGCGGAAAAGGTATCGGTAGACTCCTCCCCTCAGCTGTTTATTCTGGAAGATATTACCGGCTCGGGTAAAACCGAGGCGGCTCTGACTTTGGCCCATCGGCTGCTGGCTGCAGGTGCGGGTCGAGGCCTGTATCTCGGCTTGCCGACTATGGCCACGTCTAATGCCATGTTTGACCGGGTATCAGCGCACTACCAGAAAATGTTGGCAGGTTCAGGTGGTGTTGCTCCAAGTATTGTGCTGGCGCATGGTGCTCGGGATATGAACGATCGTTTCAGAGAGGCAACTCTGGGTGAGGGAGGGTCGGATCAGCCTTATCAGAAAGGGGAGGCGACGGCGTCACTGCACTGCAATCAATGGTTGGCTGATAGCCGCAAAAAAGCACTCTTGGCCCCGGTGGGAGTGGGCACGGTGGACCAAGTACTACTGGCCATTCTCCCCAAACGGCACCAATCGCTTCGAGTTCTGGGCATATATGGGAAAGTGTTGATCTTGGATGAGGTACACGCGGCAGACGAATACATGTTGGCTCTGCTGGAGCATTTGATGGCCCTTCATGCCAGCCAGGGTGGCAGCATGATTATGTTGACGGCGACTTTGCCGCACGCAAGACGACAGAGGTTGATGAGCGCCTGGCAGCAAGCACTGGGGCAGTCTCCAGCGACCCTGCAACGAACAGCACTTGGCGACTTCCCTCTGGCGACCAGAGTGGGTAGTGAAGGGGCTCAGGAAGATCGGCTGAAGTGTCGGGAAGGTACAGAAAAGCGAGTCGCGGTCGACTTTATTCACAGTGAATCCGGTTGCGTGGAGCAGTTGCTGGCAGCCGTAGCGCAAGGGAAATGCGCTGTCTGGATTCGCAACTCAGTGGATGAGGCGATATCGGCTTATCACCAGCTTCGGGACCGGATGCAGAACCCAGAGCACTGTCAGTTGTTTCACAGTCGGTTTGTGCTTCAGCACCGAAAGGAGCGGGAAGCTTGGGTAATGTCGCATTTTGGCAAATCCTCTGCTCAAAAGGATCGTGCGGGACGGGTGCTGATAGCCACTCAGGTGTTCCAGGAAAGTCTGGATGCCGATGCAGACGTCATGATCAGTGACCTGTGCCTGATTGACGATCTGATTCAGCGTTCCGGGCGGCTCCATAGGCACTTCAGAGATCGGTTGGGCAATCCATTGTCCGATCAGCCACGCAATCGCGAGGCTCCCCGGCTATTGGTTCATGCGCCGGAATGGGATCCCGCCCCGGAATCTGACTGGCTGAAACAGCATTCCCCCAACACCCAATATGTCTATCAGCGTCCCGGTCGCATATGGCAGACCATGGCGTATTTACGTGATGCCGGGGAGATACGCTTACCGGAGGCGTCGCGGACCATGATCGAGTCAGTTTATGGGGAGAGTGTGACGTTTCCGGAAGCCCTTGAGGCCGTTGAGCAAGAGTACAGCGGCCTTGCCCGGGCCAGCAGTAATCAGGGGCAATTCAATAGCTTGGGCCTGGAAAAAGGCTACACCTACGAAAGCAATCGGGGTTGGGGCGAGGATGATGTGGATATTGGCACTCGCTTGGGGGAGGAGTCGGAAGAGGTGGTGCTGGTCCATCGAGCGGAGGATGGGTATCGACCCTATATTGATGCCTCCCGCCATTCTGTGGAGCTGAGCACCGTTAAGCTGTCTGGAAAACGGCTCAAAGGCCTTCAAATGTTGACCGAGGAGGATAGGGAGGCTTTTGTGCAACGCCATCCTAGGGCGAAATACGCCCGGGTGGTGGACATTGAAGTCACCCCATATTCTGAGCTGGAAGGGTGGGGAAGTCCCGTTACAAACTCAGGAACTGACAATAATTGATGAGGAGAGGGTAGTGAATCTAAACCTTTGTAAAGACTCTTGGCTCAAGTTTCGGCTTGAGTCGGGCGAGATCGTGACCTTGCCGTTAAAGGAGCTTGGCCGGGAGGATCTGCGGGATATCGTCTTGCCTCGACAGGACTTTTATGGGGCTGGCTGGCAGTTTCTGATTGGTATTCTGCAGACTGTGTATGCGCCAGCGGATGAAAGTGAGTGGTTGGAGCGGTATGAGAGCCC
>REBR01000065.1 GCA_007692645.1 Halomonadaceae bacterium
GGGCCACCTGCTCTTCCACCGCAAAAGGCAGCGCCTGCTGGATAAAGCGGCTTTGTCGCGCCGGTATATGGGCGCTGCAGTGGCTGACCTCGAAGGCGGGAATCAGGCCGATCACCCGGGGGTGGTCAATGCTGTTGGCAGCCAGGGCATTTTCCACCTGTTCACGGGGCTCATTCACACCGCTGGCCAGGGTGTCACCGGCAGCATCCAGCAGCACCCAATCAAATGACGGGGTGTCTGTTTCGCCGTCTACTGCCTCAGGCAGGGGACGCAAATAAAGTAAATAAGACATACTTGCCAGTTCCTGTTCAGCCTTGCGGTGTTTCGATTCGTTCTTTGGTAATAACGCCGGTTTGCCCTGCATCCCGGGAGATCACCGCGATTTCACCTTCCGGGTTCCGGTACAGGGTGCTCACCAGGTGGTACACATTGCTGCCTACGGTCACCCGGCTGGCAGCTTCAAAGAAGAAACTGCGCACCCCCAGCCCTTCCCCATCCATGCCCATACCGGCAAACTCATCCCTACCGATAAACGCCTGCACATCTTCAAAGCGGCCTTCTTCTTCCCGGGACGCAAAAACCGATTCTGCAGCAGCCTCACTGATGTCCTCATGTAAGGACATAATAACCGGCACACTGAGCATATTCACGTTCAGCGGCTGCCCGGTGAGTGGCAATGCCGTCACATGGGGGCGTAAACGCAGATAATCCCCCCGCTCTATGCCGTCGAGCAAGCGTAATTCTGAAATCTGTGCCATGGGCCGGTCTGCAGCCCTATAAGGTGGATCATACATGAGATAATCCCCGTCTTCCGCGCCGCCGGGGCCGGAAGTGTCATCATTGGGGTCTATCCAGTCAATCAGGGCTTCAACCGTGACAGAACGCACATCAAGCACTTCCAGCAGCCGCTCCACCCGCTCCATCTGCAAGGGGTTCACCTCCCCCTGACGGTTAACCAGGTCATTCAGGTTCAACCGGCCCTGGAGATCGTTGATCTGGGCCTCAATGGAACCCTGGTCTACCGGCAATGCCACTGAATTGGCTGCCCAGTCCTCCTGGGGGTCATCCACAAAACTGCCATCATTGTTATCACTTTCCCAGTCACGCCAGAGTATTTGCCGGGCAAACGCCTCTGCACCCATGGCCAGACTCTGGGCTTCCGACTGGGTCAGGTAATGGCCGGTGCCCTGAATCATCAGCATCTGGCGGGTCATCATGCCGGTGGTGAAAATACCCGCCAGAGCAAACGCCAGCAGTACCATCATCAGGGCCACACCGGATTGCTGGTGTCTGGATGGGGTCATTGCGGCACCTCCCCATCCTGTTGCTGTTGCTGGCGGCGTTGCTCTTCACGCTGCTGCTGATTCAGGCGTGTCTGTTCCGCATCAAAGGTGCCCAGATCAATCAGCCGGGTGATAATGCCAAAACGTTCATGTTCCAGGGTGAACTCCACGGCCAGGGGCAATCCTCCAGAGGGTGGCACTGCCACTTCATCCACCGGGTTACCGTCGTCATCAAAGGCAGCGCTTCCGGTGGCGTTGTTATTACCTGCAGGCCAGTTATCCTGCCATTCGTTCTCGCGATTCAGAAAGCGCACTTCCACCGCCAGCACCCGCTCCAGCAATTGCTGCTCCCGGGGCTCGGTATTCTGTGCCCGGTCCAGTACCGTCCAGTAATTGCGGTTCAGGGTCTGATCCATATCATCGTATTCCCAGGCCACCCGCTGCAGTTCACTGCGCCGCTCTCCCAGGGGGTTACGCCAGCCCTGGCGGGTCAGTGTCAGGATCGCGTCCTGCTCAAGGCTGCTCATAGCCGGGCGACTGTCCCCAAAACCGTCTTTCACCGCCCGGTCAACTGCCTGAAACAGATCCCGCTCCAGCAGCATGATGGTGCGATGGACCTTTTCGAACTCCCCGGAAACCCGGTCAACCGCCTCACGGGAGGCCATTAACCCATTCATCACCTGCCAGATACCCAGCCCCAACATGCCGGTGATAAGCACCGCTATCAGGATCTCCAGCAGGGTAAACCCGGATTGCCCTTGCCGGCGTAACGGTAACCTGACGGTCTTCATCAGTTCTCCCCCAGAAAGCCGGAGAACACCCGTTGCCGGCGGGCATCACCAAACCCCTGATCAATTCGGCTGACGGTAATATCCACCCGTCGCATAAAGGGGTCTTCGGTGCCGCTGACGCTGATGGCAAGCTCCCATTGATGGCCGCCAAATTCCAGCTCTTCGTCACTGTCCCCTTCCGCCGGCATGGTTTCCTCGAGACGCATTTCTGCCATGCGGTTCTGGGCGATCCAGGTAGCCATGGTCTGGCCTTCCAGGCGGTGGTAATGGCCCATATAACCGCTGGATACCTGCTGGATAGTCAGGGCCAGCATGCCGAAAATCATCAGCGCGATCATCACCTCCATCAGGGTGAAGCCATTAGGGTGACGGGAACAGGGGTGGTTAATCATGGTCAGAATCCCGGTCTGCTATCATCGCCGGGGCGGAACCACTGCAGGGGATTAATGCCGTCACTGACCAGATAATGGGCACTGTCAGCTTGGTCCTCATAGCGCAGCTCCAGGTCAAAGGGGGTCACCTCACCGCTGGAAAAAAACACCAGTGAGGGGATCAGGTCTTCATCGTCGTCCCCCACTGGCAGGGCCTCTTCCGCCCCTTCTGTCTGCAGGTCGAGATTGATCCACTGGGGCAGGCTGCCAGGGGGCAGGCGCCGGTCCTGGCGTTGTTCCCAGCGGTCTTCTTCCATGCTGTAAACAATGAAAAAATACCGCTCATCATCAAACACCAAGCCGATTTCACGATTACTGATTACCGCTTCATCAGAGGCTGCCTGCATTTTCAGGTACAGATCCCGGGTACGCTCTTCCAGCTGCCGCCGTTCCCCGCCGCCACCCATGTTGAGCCCCACCAGGGACACCAGTAGCCCAATCACGATCAGCACCACCATCATCTCGATCAGGGTAAAGCCCCGTTGCAGGGTAAACCCTAACGAGTAAGTATGACCTGGTGCCATGGGTTTACTCCTAGTCGATATCCCAGACACTGATTTCAGCATTGTTGCCTTCACCACCGGAGCGGCCATCAGCACCCAGGGAAAACAGGTCATAGGGGCCACTGGAGCCGGGGCTGACATATTCATAATCATTGCCCCAGGGATCTTTGGGCACCGAGTTCAGGTAACCATCGGGGTTCCAATTACGGGGCTCCGGGAAACCGGAGGGCTCTCTCACCAGAGCTTCAAGACCCTGCTCACTGGACGGATAATGGCTGTTATCCAGGCGATACATATCCAGGGCATTGCTGATATTACGCATCTGCGCCTTGGCAGTGGTCACCCTGGCATCATCCCCCCGGCCCATGATATTCGGAGCCACCATGGCCACCAACAGCCCGAGAATGACCATTACCACCATGATTTCAATCAGGGTAAAACCTTTACTTGCGCGTCTGTTAATCATTAATTCCTCAACCCATTAATTGGCTCATATCCATAATCGGCAGCATGATAGCCATAACTATAATCAGCACCACAACTCCCATTACCAGCAACATGAGTGGCTCGAACAGGCCCACCATGGCTGTTATCTTGCCCTGCAAGTCATTTTCCTGCATGCGGGCGGTGCGCGCCAGCATGTCATCCAGCTCACCACTGGCCTCACCGCTGCCGATCATATGCAGCATCATTGGCGGAAAGTAGCCGGTCTGGTCCAGGGCGCGGTGCAGGGACCCACCCTCAGTAACGGACTGGGCCGCCTCTTTGATGCGCAGCTTGAGATATTCATTGGACAACACCTCACCGGCAATGCGCATGGCATCCACCAAGGGCACACCGCTACTGGTCAGGATACTCAGGGTACTGGCAAAACGGGCCGTGTTGACACCCCGTATCAGCCGCGACGCAAAAGGCATGTGTAACAGCCAACGGTGGAAGGCAAGGCGCATCTTCTTCTTGCGCAGGGAAAATCTGAAACCGGCTATGCTGGCCACCATTATAATCAATATCAGCCAGCCCCAGGTTGCCAAAAAGTCACTCACCGCCAGCAGCCCCTGGGTCAGAACCGGCAGCTCCTGGCCGCTACGCACGAACACATCAATAATGTCCGGGACCACATAGGTGAGCAGGAAAATGACAATGCTGATGGCCACCACGGTGAGTATCACCGGGTAAATGGCGGCCAGCTGGATTTTCTGCCGGGCTTCCTGGCGGGCTTCGGTGTAATCCGCCAGCCGGTTCAGCACCAGGTCCATGTGCCCGGCGTGCTCACCGGCCGCCACCGTGGAACAGTACAGGCCAGGAAATGCGGAAGGGAACTCCCCCAGGCTGGCAGCCAGGGTATAGCCTTCAAGCACTTTGCCACGAACCGCCAGCATCATGCTCTTTATCTTGGGTTTTTCTGATTGCATGGCGGCGGCGTGAAGGGCCTGCTCCACGGGGATGCCGGACTGGATCAGGGTCGCAAGCTGGCGGGTCACCAAGGCCAGGTCACTGGCTGACATGCTGCTGCCAAAGGAAAAGGAACTGGCCTGCTTCTCCTTTTCAGTGCTGATGTTGACCTGCAGTGGCGCCAGGCCTTTGTCGCGCAACTGCTGGCGCACAGAACGGGGGCTGTCAGCTTCCAGCACCCCCTGTTTCTGCTTACCCCGACCATCCAGTGCCTTGAATTCGTATGCCGCCATGGCGTTTTAACCTCGGTGAGTCACACGCAAGACTTCTTCCAGCGTGGTAGTCCCTGCCAGGACACGGCTGATGCCGTCTTCGTGAATACTAGGGCCCTTGGTGCGGGCCAGACTTTCCAGTTCCATTTCTCCGGACTGGTTATGAATCAACCGGCGCAGCTCTTCATCGACACCAATAATTTCATAGATGCCCATTCGCCCGCTATACCCCAACTGGTTGCACTCATCGCAGCCTTTGGCGTGGTAAAGCGTTGGTGGCGCTGCCGTATCCACATGCATGAACTCACACTCCTTGGCGTCGGCAGTGTAAGCCTCTTTGCAATGAGGACAGAGTACCCGCACCAGTCGCTGGGCGGCTATGCCGATGAGGCTGGAGGAAATCAGGAAGGGCTCAATGCCCATATCCATCAGGCGGGTAATGGCACCGGTGGCGGTGTTGGTGTGCAGGGTAGAAAGCACCAGGTGCCCGGTCAAACTGGCCTGTACAGCAATCTCAGCGGTCTCCAGGTCCCGGATTTCACCGATCATTACCACATCCGGGTCTTGCCGCAGAATCGCCCGCAGGCCCCGGGCAAAGGTCATTTCCACTTTCGGGTTCACCTGGGTCTGGCCAATGCCAGGCAGGTTATACTCGATGGGGTCCTCCACTGTGAGGATATTGCGGGAACGGTCATTGATCTCTGTTAAAGCCCCGTAAAGGGTAGTGGTTTTACCGGAGCCAGTGGGGCCGGTCACAAGAATAATACCGTGGGGCCGGTGGATCAGCTGCTTCAGCAGGTCCAGATCCCGGGTTGCCATGCCCACGTGATCCAGGGTTAACAGCCCTGCCTGCTTGTCCAACAGCCGCAGCACCACCCGCTCGCCACTGGATGAAGGCATGGTGGAGACCCGGATATCCACTTCCCTGCCGCCGACCCGCAACGATATCCGGCCGTCCTGGGGAACCCGCTTTTCCGCGATATCCAGCTTGGCCATGACCTTAATCCGGGAAACCAGCAGCGGTGCCAGTGCCCGTTTCGGCTGCACCACTTCCCGCAACACCCCGTCCACCCGAAAGCGAATAACGAGACGCCGTTCATAGGTTTCGATATGAATGTCTGAGGCACTGGTTTTCACCGCCTCAGTCAGAATAGCATTGATCAAACGGATGATTGGCGCATCGTCGGCCTGCTCCATGAGATCTTCGGTTTCTGGCACCGAATCTGCCAGACTGGCCAGGTCCATATCATCGCCGATGCCCTCTACCATCTGCATGGCTTCGGCAGAATCGTTCTGGTAAGCACGGTTCAGGGCATCATCAAAACTGGCCGCATCAATTTCGCGGATACGGGCATGACCACGGCTCAGGCGGGTGGCTTCCGCAATAGCTCTTGCGGTGGCGCCAGGACGGACCAATAATTGCGGTTTCTGGCTCTCATCCTGTGTCAGAATGACGCCATTGCGCTTGGCGAAGGTAAAAGGTAACCGTGCTGAGAAGGGTTTTGCTTCCACAGGGCGGTCAGGGGTTCTGTTTTCCATGTCAACATCGGTCCTTCTGAACAAGGCGCAGCGCCGAAGAGGCCAGCCTGCAGGGTTCGGGAACTGTACCCTGGCGGCACGGTCAGGTGTGGAATACGTTAGTATCAGAGACGCGTGAAGGCAACAGCCGATGGGGTTATCATGCAACTACCGTCGACGGTGTCATAAAATTTTATTAAAGCATCTACAAGAATAGTGGGTTCAAACACAGCATGCTCGACATAAAACAGCTGCCTTTGTTAGCAGCCATCACACTCGGCACCCTGGTTGCTGCTGCCGGCAGCTGGCAGGGATATGCAATGTATCAGCAGTGGCGCTCACCGCCGCCATTGCAACAGGAAAGTAATGCTACACCGCAACGCCGGTCACCGGCCCTGGAAGTGGCACTGGCGGAACTGACCCTGTTTGGCACCCCGAGGCCAGAAGATGAGACTGCAGAACTGGTGGAAACCGACAATCTGCCGGAAACCAATCTGCGACTGATTCTCCGTGGCGTCATGGCCGGGGAGATGAATACCCGCAACAATGCCCTGGTGGAAGGACCTGACAGGGAAACCGCCCTGTATCACGTGGGTGAGGTACTGCCCGGCAATGCGACGCTGCGCAACGTACATCGCCGCCGCATTGTTATTGAGCGCAATGGCGCCCTGGAAACCCTGCATTTTCCTGACCAGGAAGAGTTGTCCATGAGCTCAAGCCGTGACCGTGCTCCCACAGTGCAGCAGAGCCGCCGCTCAACCCCCCAACAGGGCTCTGGCCGCAATGACAGCAACCGCCAGCAGGAAGTCCGGGCGCGCCTGGATGAACTGCGGGAACGACTGCGCAACTGATCCTATTCATTATACACACCGCCCCCCTGCTCTTCGGCTCCCGCCAACGCACAACTGCAGGGGGGAGCCTGCCCCACCGACTCCTTCTTGACAGCTTCTTTCCAGAGTTTCATAGTGTGGCCATGTTGACGTTAACGTAAAGGTTACCAATAACCACAGGATTGTTCAGATGTCCCCCGCTACCGGCACCCGGTATTACACCATTGGTGAGCTGGCCTCAGATTTTGATGTCACCACCCGCACTATTCGCTTCTATGAAGAAGCCGGTTTGCTGTCCCCGGCTCGCCAGGGACAGCAACGCATTTATCAGGAATCAGACCGGGTCAAACTCAAGCTGATATTACGGGGCAAGCGTCTGGGCTTCAGCCTGGCGGAATCCCGTGAGTTGATCGAACAGTACGACCCCATCAGCGGAAATCGCAGCCAGCTCAATGCGTTACTGAGAAAAATTGAGGAACGCCGTGAAACCCTGCGCCAGCAGATGCTGGATATTCAGCTGATGCAGACCGAACTGGATGCCGTGGCCAAACGCTGCCACGACGCACTGGCAACCCTGCCGGACACACAACAAGAGAAGCGGAAACTGACGGGCAAGTAAAGCAGCCCACCCCCTGCCCTGAATGAGGAAACCCCATGACCATGACTTCACTGAACCACGCCCTGGATGACACCACTGAAATGCTCCAGCAGCAGGTGCGCCAGTTTGCCAGCGGCGTTGTCGCCCCCCTGGCTGACAGCACTGACCGCAATAACGCCTTCCCCAACGACCTGTGGCCCAAGCTGGGTGAAATGGGCCTGCTGGGGGTGACCGTGAGTGAGGAATACGGCGGTGCCGACATGGGCTACCTGGCCCATGTGATTGCCATGGAAGAAATCAGCCGTGCTTCCGCCTCCATTGGCCTGAGCTATGGTGCCCACTCCAACCTGTGCGTGAACCAGATATTCCGCAATGGTACCGAGGCGCAAAAAGCCCGCTACCTGCCGGGCCTGGTCGCAGGCTCGCAGATCGGCGCCCTGGCCATGAGTGAGGCCAACGCCGGCTCTGACGTGGTCAGCATGGGCCTGAAAGCCGAGAAGGAAGGGGATCACTACCGCCTCAACGGCAACAAGATGTGGATCACCAACGGGCCTGATGCCCACACCTATGTAATTTACGCCAAAACCGCCCCGGATAAGAAAGCCCACGGCATCACTGCTTTTATCGTCGAACGGGACACCCCGGGCTTCAGCCGCGGCCCCAAGCTGGACAAGCTGGGCATGCGCGGCTCCAACACCTGTGAGCTGATCTTTGAAAATGCCATGGTGCCTGCAGAGAACATCCTGGGCGGTGAAAACAAGGGCGTGGGCGTACTCATGTCCGGCCTGGACTATGAGCGGGTAGTACTGGCCGGGGGCCCACTGGGCGTCATGCAGGCCTGTCTGGATCTGGTGATTCCCTACGTCGGCGAGCGCAAGCAGTTTGGTCAGGCGATTGGTGAGTTCCAGCTGATTCAGGGCAAGCTTGCTGACATGTACACCCAGACCAGCGTCAGCCGCGCCTACCTCTATGCCGTGGCCCGGGCCTGTGACCGTGGTGAGACCACCCGCAAGGACGCTGCCGCTGCCATTCTCTACTGCTCCGAGCAGGCCACCAAAATGGCCCTGGAAGCGATCCAGATCCTTGGTGGCAACGGCTACGTCAATGACTACCCGGCCGGGCGCCTGTTGCGGGATGCCAAGCTGTACGAGATCGGTGCCGGCACCCAGGAAATCCGCCGTATGCTGATCGGTCGCGAACTGTTCAACGAGAGCCACTGATTATGGCCGTTATCCCGTCACTGATTGACCCGGAAAACGAACTGTTCCGACAGCGCAGTGCCCACTTAAAGGCCCTGGTAGCGGATCTGCAGCAGGACTTGGCGCACATTCACAACGGCGGCGGTGACGCCGCCCGTGAGCGGCACAAGGCAAAAAACAAGCTGCCGGTGCGCACCCGCATCAACCGCTTACTGGACCCGGGCTCCCCCTTCCTGGAAGTGGGGGCCATGGCTGCCCGGGACATGTACGGAGAAGACGTACCCGCCGCAGGCGTTGTCGCCGGTATCGGCCGGGTTCGGGGTGTGGAATGCATGATTCTGGGCAACGATGCCACGGTCAAGGGTGGCACCTATTACCCCCTTACAGTGAAAAAGCACCTGCGGGCCCAGACCATTGCCGAAGAGAACCGCCTGCCCTGTATCTATCTGGTTGACTCCGGGGGGGCCAACCTCTCCCTGCAGGATGAAGTCTTCCCGGACCATGACGATTTCGGCCATATCTTTTACCGCCAGGCCAATCTCTCCGCCCAGGGCATTCCCCAGATCGCGGTGGTCATGGGCCCCTGCACCGCCGGGGGCGCCTATGTGCCTGCCATGGCGGACGAAAGCATCATGGTGAAAGAGCAGAGCTTTGTGTATCTGGCAGGCCCGCCGCTGGTGAAGGCCGCTACCGGCGAAGTAATCAGTGCCGAGGACCTGGGGGGTGCCGATGTGCATACCCGCATTTCCGGTGTGGCGGATCACCTGGCCCACAGCGAAGAGGAAGCCCTGGAGAAAGCCCGTGACTGCATCGGTAACCTGAACTGGCAGAAAACACCGGCACTGGCATTGCAGGAACCGAAACCACCCCGCTACCCGGCCCATGAGATTTATGGCGTGGTACCCAGTGATCTTAAAACCCCCTATGACGTGCGGGACGTGATCGCCCGGCTGGTGGATGACTCGGATTTTGACGAGTTCAAGGCCAACTTCGGCACTACCCTGGTGTGCGGTTTCGCCCACTGGGCCGGTATGCCGGTAGGCATCATTGCCAACAACGGCATCCTGTTTTCCGAGTCCGCCGCCAAGGGCGCCCACTTTATTGAACTGTGCTGCCAGCGGGGCATCCCCCTGGTGTTCCTGCAGAACATCACCGGCTTTATGGTAGGCAAGGAAGCGGAACACGGGGGCATTGCCCGCCACGGTGCCAAGCTGGTGCATGCAGTGGCCTGCGCCCGGGTGCCCAAGTTTACGGTGATTATTGGCGGCAGCTTCGGTGCCGGCAACTACGGCATGTGCGGCCGGGCCTACCGCCCCCGCCTGCTGTTCATGTGGCCCAACGCGCGAATCGCGGTAATGGGGGGTGAGCAGTCCGCCGGGGTACTTGCGGATGTGCGGCGGGCAGGGCTTGAGCGCAAGGGCAAGAGCTGGTCTGACGAAGAAGAAAAGCAGTTTAAACAACCGATTATCGATCAGTTCGAGACTCAGTCTCACCCCTATTACGCCAGTGCCCGGCTCTGGGACGATGGCATTATCGACCCGGCACAGACCCGGGAGGTGATTGCTCTGGGGCTCTCCGCCGCCCTCAATGCCCCGATCCCGGCCACTGAATTTGGCGTTTTCCGCATGTAAAGGATGCTGTCATGAGCACTGAGACACCCACAGGTCTGAGCCTGAATCTGGCACCCGGCGGCATCGCCTGGGTGACACTGAACCGCCCGGAAAAACGCAACGCCTTTGATGCCGGCATTATCGCCGGACTGACCCGCATGCTGACCCGCCTGGATCAGGATGACAGTGTCCGGGTAGTGGTACTGGCCGCCGCCGGTAAGCATTTCTCCGCCGGTGCCGATCTGCACTGGATGAAAGACACTGCTGCCATGAGCAAGGCAGACAATGAGGCGGATGCACTGGCCCTGGCGGGGCTGATGGCCACCCTGGACCAGTTAAGCAAACCCACTATCGCCCGGGTTCAGGGGGCCGCCTTTGGCGGTGCCCTGGGGCTGATCTGCTGCTGTGACATTGCCATTGCCAGCGACCAGGCCCGCTTCTGCCTGAGTGAAGTGAAACTGGGCCTGGCCCCGGCCGCCATCAGTCCCTATGTGGTGCGGGCCATGAGCCACCGTCAGGCACGGCGCTATATGCTCACCGCCGAGGTGTTTGACGCACCACAGGCCCAGGCACTGGGGGTGATCCATGAGCAGGCCCCTGAGAGCGAACTGGACACCCGGGTGGACCACCATTGCCGGGCCCTGCTCCAGGGCGGACCCCAGGCCCAGGCGGCCTGTAAGGACCTGCTGCAGCAGCTGGACAACCCCGCCCATACCCAGGGCATGGGCCATTTAACCGCGACCACCATTGCCCGCCTGCGCACCAGTGCGGAAGGCCAGGAAGGGTTGCAGGCTTTTTTTGACAAGCGCCCACCGGACTGGCGTGACGACGGTGGAGAGATGCCGGTATGAACCGATTACTGATTGCCAACCGGGGCGAAATTGCCAGCCGCATTATTCGCACCGCCAAAGCCATGGGCCTGCACTGCATTGCCGTGTATTCCGATGCGGACGCCGATGCCCCCTTTGTCGCCCAGGCCCATGAAGCTCACCGCCTGGGCCCCGCCGATGCCAGCAAGTCCTACCTGGATCAGGACCGGCTGATGGCGGTGGCGAAAGCCGCCGGTGCCCAAATGATTCACCCGGGCTACGGTTTCCTGGCGGAAAATACCCAACTAGCAGAGCGCTGTAAGGCGGAAGGCATTGCCTTTATCGGCCCGCCCGCCAGTGCCATGGCCGCCATGGGGGATAAAACCGCCGCCAAACAGCTAATGGCCAAAGCCGGCGTGCCCCTGGTGCCCGGTTACCACGGGGACAATCAGGACCCGGACTACCTCACCCAGCAAGCCACTGAGACCGGCTACCCGCTGATGATCAAGGCCAGTGCCGGTGGTGGCGGCAAAGGCATGCGGGTGGTGCGGGATGCCGCCCGTTTTCGCCAGGAGCTGAGCGGTGCCATGCGCGAGGCCATGGGCGCTTTCGGCAACGACCATGTGCTGCTGGAGCGTTACGTGGAAGCCCCGCGCCATGTGGAGGTGCAGCTGTTTTTCGACCAGCAGGGTAACGGCGTGTACTTGCTGGACCGGGACTGCTCACTGCAGCGCCGCCACCAGAAAGTGATCGAGGAAGCACCGGCACCGGGGCTCTCACCGGAACTGCGCCAGGCCATGGGTGAAGCCGCCCTGCGCTGTGGCGAGGCCATTGGCTATGTGGGCGCGGGCACCGTGGAGTTTCTGCTGGAAGCCAGCGGTGAGTTTTTCTTTATGGAAATGAACACCCGCCTGCAGGTTGAACACCCGGTGACGGAAGCAGTCACCGGCATTGACCTGGTGGAATGGCAGATCCGTGTGGCCCGGGGGGAATCCCTGCCCTGGCAGCAGGCGGAGATTAAACCCCAGGGACACAGTGTGGAAGCTCGCATCTACGCCGAGAACCCGGATGCCGGCTTTCTGCCCACCAGCGGCCTGATTCACTACCTGCAGGAACCGGTGGACCTGCCCGGTATCCGGGTGGACTCGGGCATCGCCGGGGGCCTGCGCATCAGTCCCTATTACGACCCGATGCTGGCCAAGGTGATCGCCCACGGGCCTGACCGGGCTACCGCCATTGAGCGGCTGCAACAGGCATTAAGCCAGTATCACCTGGCCGGACCAGTGATCAATACCAGCTACCTGCAACGGCTGCTGGCCACCGAGGCTTTTCGTAACGCTGAGCTGCGCACCGACTTTATTGAGGGCCAGACGGAGCAACTGCAACAGCCGCTGTTACCCACGGCCTTACAGGCGCCACTGGCCATGGTGGCCTGGCTGGCAGGCACTGCCCCCCAGGCCAGCCCTGACCCCTGGAGCCAGCTGACCGGCTTTCGCACCGGCGCCCGGGAGCTGCAGAAAGCGGAACTGCGCAGCGAAAATAGCGCTGCCACCGTGCATTACCAGCTCGCAGGCGCATACAGCCGTGACCAGGGCCAGGTCATACTGCAACTGGAAGAGAGCGAAACAACCTTTAACTGGCAGCGCCAGGGACAACAGCTGCGCATCACTGGCAACACCCTGGCAGACCCCCTGCTGCTGGCCAGCGTGGCAGAGCCTGCAGACAGCCTGACCCTGTTCTGCCGGGGTGAAACCTGGCAGGTGGCCATTAACCACCCGGAACTGGCCAGTGCCGTGGCGGATGACGCCAGTCTGACCGCCCCCATGCACGGGCGCATTATTGCCGTGGCCGTGGAGAATGGCGCCCAGGTCAAAGCCGGTGATGCCCTGGTGGTGATGGAAGCCATGAAAATGGAACACACCGTCACCGCCCCGGCGGACGGCCAGGTGGTGGAAGTGCTCTGCGCGCAAGGGGACAACGTCAGCGCCGGTCAGATAGTGCTGGCCTTTGAGGCCACCCAGACTGCGGATGAAGCAGGAGCCCCCCAGCCATGAGCCGCGATCACGTGACCCTGATCGAAGTGGGCCTGCGGGATGGTCTGCAGAACGAGGCCACCCCCGTCAGCGCACAACAACGGGCCCACTGGTTTAACCAGCTGGCCGCGGCCGGGCTGCCCCGCATCGAAGCGGGCAGCTTTGTCTCCCCCCGCTGGGTGCCGCAAATGGCAGACACCGATCAGGTAATTGCCGCCATCGAGCGCCGTGGCGGCACCCAGGTGGAGGTGCTGGTACCCAATCAACGGGGACTGGAGTCGGCCCTGGCCGCCGGAGTGGATCGCATTGCCCTGTTCACAGCGGCCTCTGATGCCTTTACCCAGAAAAACATCAACTGCACCGTAAGTGAGAGCATTGCGCGCTTTCGCCCTTTGGTCAGTGCTGCCCGGGAGGCCGGCATTCCGGTGCGCGGCTATGTCTCCACCATCGTCGGCTGCCCCTACGCCGGGGCCATCACCCCGAAAGCCGTGGCCGGGGTCTGTGAACAGTTGCTGGCAATGGGCATTGATGACATTTCCCTGGGGGATACCATTGGTGTCGCCCGCCCCCTGGAAATTGATCGGGTGCTGGATGCGGTGCTGCCACTGATGCCCGCCGAGCGCCTGGCGCTGCACTGCCATGACACCTACGGCCAGGCCCTGGCCAATGTGCTGCAGGGTCTGCAGCGGGGCATTCGCAGCTTTGACAGTGCGGTGGCCGGCCTGGGAGGTTGCCCCTATGCCAAAGGGGCCTCCGGTAATCTGGCCACCGAGGACCTGCTGTATCTGCTGGCCGGACAGGGCCTGCACACCGGTGTTGACCCCCAGGCGGTGCAGGCGGTGGGTGAGGACATCTGCCGGGTGCTTAAGCGCAATACTCCATCCAAAGTGGCCCAGGCCGTTCAGGCCGCCAACCGCCCAACCTGACAGGGATCAACAATCCATGAGTGACAGCGCAACGGCCCCCCTGTGGCGCCCCTCCAGCCAGCGGCTGGAGCATGCCAACCTGACCCGTTTCCATGCATATCTGGAGCAGCAGTACCCGGATGAACTGCCGGTGAGCGGCAATTACCAGGCACTGCACCGGTGGTCGGTAAGCAACCCGGAGAAATTCTGGCAGGCGATCTGGCAGTTCCATGACGTGAGAGGGCAGTTTGACCCGGCACAGATCCTGGCGGACGGGGATAAAATGCCCGGGGCCCGCTGGTTCCCGGGGGCTACACTGAACTTTGCGGAAAACCTGCTGCGGGGGGAGCCGGATGCCACCGCCCTGGTGGAGCAACGGGAAGATGGCCGTGGCCGGTCCATGAGTTATGGCGAACTGAGCGACGCCAGTGCCCGCCTGGCCACCACCCTGGCAGAGGCCGGCGTGACTGCCGGTGACCGGGTAGCGGGCTTTATCAGCAACGGGCTGGAGGCGGTGATTACCATGCTGGCCACCGCCCGCCTGGGGGCCGTCTGGTCCTCCTGTTCACCGGATTTTGGCTACCAGGGAGTGCTGGACCGGTTCAGCCAGATCCGCCCCAAAGTGTTGGTGGCGGTAAACGGCTACAGCTATAACGGCAAAACCATTGATGTGCGGGAGCGGGTTCAGCAGCTGACAGGGGCCCTGCCCGATCTGGCCTGCTGTGTGACCATTGATAATCAACCGGAGTGCCCCTGGCCAGAAGGGTCTGACACCCTGCCCTGGCATCTGGCCCTGTCCCGGGCACCCATGAGTGACTTTACGCCGGTGGCCTTTGATGCCCCCCTTTATATTCTGTATTCCTCAGGCACCACCGGCGCGCCCAAGTGCATAGTGCACAGTGTCGGCGGTACTTTATTTCAGCATATTAAAGAGTTATCCCTGCATACAGATGTTACCTCTAAGGATGTGGTGTTCTACTACACCACCACCGGCTGGATGATGTGGAACTGGCTGGTGAGCGGCCTGGCCCTGGGGGCCACCCTGGTGTTATTCGACGGCTCCCCCTTTGCACCGACACCGGAGGTGCTCTGGCAGCTGGCGGAAGAACAGGGGGTCACAGTGTTTGGTGCCAGCGCAAAATACTACGCCGCCTGTGAAAAAGCCGGTCTGACTCCCGGGGGCAGCCACGATCTGAAGTACCTGAAAACCGTGCTCTCCACTGGCAGCCCCCTGGCCCAGGAAAGTTTCGATTATATCTACCGGGACATCAAACAGGACCTGCTGCTGGCCAGCATTTCCGGTGGCACCGATATCGTTTCCTGTTTCGCCCTGGGCTGCCCCTGGCTACCGGTTTACCGGGGGGAGCTGCAATGTGCCGGCCTGGGTATGGATGTGGCGGTACTGGACGATCAGGGTCAGCCCTGTGCCACCGCCAAAGGGGAACTGGTATGCCGCAAGCCCTTCCCCAGCATGCCCATCGGTTTCTGGAATGACCCCCACGGGGAGCGTTACCGGAGCGCCTATTTCAGCCGCTTTGCCGGGCTCTGGGCCCAGGGGGACTTTGCCCAACTGTGCCCGCACCCGGCCAGCGTCGAGCTGCCTGCCCAGCAGGGCCTGATGATTCACGGCAGGGCTGATGCGGTGCTCAACCCCGGTGGCGTGCGCATCGGCACCGCGGAAATCTATCGCCAGGTGGAAACCATCGACAGCGTGCTGGAAGGTCTTGCCATTGGCCAGCAGTGGCAGGATGATGTGCGGGTGGTGTTGTTTGTGCGCCTGCGGGAGGGCATCACCCTGACTCCTGAACTGGCTCAGCAGATCCGCCACACCATCCGGGCGAACACCACCCCACGCCATGTGCCGGCAAAGATCATTCAGGTGGCGGATATCCCCCGTACCCTGAGTGGCAAGATTGTGGAGCTGGCGGTGCGCAATGTGGTGCATGGGGAGACGGTGAAAAACCAGGATGCCCTGGCCAACCCGGAAGCACTGGCGTATTTCAGTAACTTGCCGGAACTGGCGAATTAGTTTCCGGGCAACGTCTCACTGGCCGTATTCTGCGCAAGGCTGAAGCGCTGCCGCCCACCGGCCGGTGATTCCGGTCCCGGTACTACTGCCAGTAAGCCACTCCCAAACTTTGGCCGTATTGAACAGGCTTGTTGCACCTTTAGACCCCCAGTAAGGGGCACCGCGGATAACCCTGCCAGGATAAACCTGTTAACCTTTGCGCCATCCTTCTTCCAGCCAGGTCTTAAACCACTGTTATGGACATTTATAACGAGTTCGCCCTGTTACTGCTGATTGCCGTTGTGGTGGGGTATTTCTTCACCCTGTTACGCCAGCCCCTGATCATTGCCTACCTGGCCGTGGGCATTATTGTCGGCCCCAGCATGCTGGGCATCGTCAGCGCCCATAGCCAGATTGATCTGCTGGCGGAATGGGGCATTACCATTCTGCTGTTTGTGGTGGGTCTTAAACTGGACCTGCGAATTGTCCGCTCTCTGGGGCCTGTGGCCCTGGCCACCGGCCTGGGGCAGCTGACCTTTACCATCGCCATCGGCTTCCTGCTGGCTCTGGCCTTCGCCTTTGAGACCATGGACGCCCTGTACATTGCCATTGCCCTGACTTTCTCCAGCACCATCATTATCGTCAAGCTGTTATCGGATAAAGGGGAGCTGGAATCCCTCCATGGCCGCATCGCCATGGGCTTTCTGATAGTGCAGGACATTGCCGTGGTAGCCGCCATGCTGGCCCTGAATGTGACGGCTCTGGACGGGGACGATCATGCGGTGCCGCCAATGATCGGCCTGGGTATCAGTCTGGTGTTCGTGGCCCTGGTACTGCCTCTGCTGATGCGCTATGTGATACCCCGACTGATGCAAAGCATGTCCCGCTCGGTGGAGCTGCTGATGCTGTTTGCCATTGCCTGGGGCACGCTGCTGGCCGCCGGTGGAGACATTCTCGGGCTGTCCAAGGAAGTGGGGGCTTTCCTGGCAGGCTTCTCACTGGCCAACACGACTGTGAAAGACGCCATCGCCAGCCGGCTTACCAGCCTGCGGGACTTTCTGTTGCTGTTTTTCTTCATTTACATGGGCCAGCAGCTGGACCTCACCCTGATCGGCGACAACATGCTTCCCGCCATCGCTCTGTCGGTGTTTGTGCTGGTGGGCAATCCGCTGATCGTACTGGCGATCATGGGCTTTATGGGGTACCGGCGGCGAACCAGCTTCAAGGCGGGTCTCACGGTGGCCCAGATCAGTGAGTTCTCGATCATTTTTGTCGCCATGGGCATCGCCCTGGGGCACATCAGTGACAGCGTACTGGGGCTGGTGACCATGGTGGGTATTATCACCATTACCACCTCCACCTACATGATCATGTACTCGGATGCCCTGTTTGAGCGCCTTGGCCCCTGGCTGTCTCTGTTTGAACGGAAAATCACTTACCGCCAACTACAGGAAGATAACGGTCCAGAGGGAAATCCGGTGCTGATTTTTGGCATGGGCCGCCTGGGTCGACGCATTGCCCACGGACTGCTGGCCCGGGGGGAGCTGGTGA
>REBR01000031.1 GCA_007692645.1 Halomonadaceae bacterium
TGAAGTTTCACCGGGAGCGGCACAACGGCCGCGGTTTCCCCCAGAGAGTCAATGGTGAAGCTATTCCCTTATTGGCCAAGTTGTCCGGTTTGGTGGATTATTATGAAAGTCTGATTGAGCCACGCCCGGGGGTAGAACCCCTTAATCCAGCCCAAGCCGTGGGGAAACTGTTTGAGGTGCGTAATCAGCTTTTCCAGGAAGACCTGGTGGAGCGATTTATTCAGGCTGTGGGCATTTACCCTACCGGCACCATCGTAAAACTGAATAACCAGCAGACTGGGTTGGTACTTTCTCACCGCCCACATCGACGCCTATGGCCGAAGGTGATGGTGGTGGCTGACGAACAGCAACGACCCCTGAAAGCCGGGCGCATTATTGATCTGGTGACACACAATGAAGGGAAAAACAGTGATGAGGCCCTCTCAATCAGCGGGTGTCTGCCATTCGGTATTGAGGGAATAGATCCCTCAGGGTATGAGATAGTGGAGCCTGAAGCCGGGAAGCGCTGGAGTTTAAAAAGTTTCCTTAAAGCCGGTGCAGGGTAGTAAAGGGGCTGCCATTAAAACGGTTTGCCGCTATTGAAACCCCGGTGCATTCTCATTTACCCGAACCAGCAGTGATTTTCTGTACCAGCGATAATCCCCTGGGAGCTTGAAATTAACCAGTAGTGTCGCTTCATCATTGTGGGCTGCGGTGGTGGTGAGGTGAAAATTTGCTGTTCCAGTCTGGGCACTGTAGCCATGAACTATCACTGTATCCTGGTTTTTGCTCTCAACCTCCAGGTTGGCCAGCTCCAGCGGCCCACCGATCTTTACAATAGCCAGTTCCTTCAGTCCGGTATCCCCGGGCCGCAGGGTCAGGGTGTCTGGCCTTAGGGTAAAGGGTCTTTCCAGCTTGAGTTTGTATAGATCGGTTTGCTCCAATAAAAAATCTCTCACTGCCTCTTCATTAACATCCCTGATTTCTCGTCTGGCGGATTCTATGGCCTCTTTTTTGGCCACCAGTGCCAGATATTCGTCACTGGGGGTTTGAGAGGAGCTAGCCGGTTTTAACTGATCGATGGCCTCCTGGCTTGGTGGCTCTTCGCAAAGTTCATGACCTACCGGGTGAAAGCACAGGCTCTGTATAAGACGATTGGCATCACTCCATTCTTCGTCCCGGTCTTCCCGGTTGGGGGCCCGGGCAAAAACCCCCGGTGAATCCGCGAAATTGAGCTCAAAATCGGGATGATCGGTGAGAAAAGTGTTGATCTGGTCAATAGTGCGCTGCGTAATCTGCACCGGATTGTCAGCGGACGCATTCTGATCCTGATCCAGCACCATGAGCATTCGCATGATGTTTATGGTTTCCGGGTTATTGGATGCCAGAAATTTTTCGATCACCCGGTGTGAGGTCATCCCCGAGTCTTCCACGCCACCCACATTGAGAATTTGCCGTTGCTCGTAGGTGAACTCCATGGGGGTCAGAAATTCCCGGGCTGGAATGGCCTCAGCCAGAGGCAGATTGCCCAGGGTAAAGGTGACGGTCTGGCCAGGCAGATACCCATACCGCCCCTTTGCGTCAGTAGTGCCTGTTTTGCTCTCAGTCTGGTAGCTCAGGCCTTCAATGCCAGTAAGGGTAATCTGGCCGGTTTGCGGGCCTGTATTGGGGTTATTGCGGGAGCTACTGTCTTTGCTGTCTTCGAGGCAGGCTGTTAATAAACCCGTCATCAGTAACAGGGTCAGCAGCCTGGCAGGCCATCTTTTCGCTGTGAGATGCCGTTGCAGTGGATTAATTGCGGTGGCTGAATCAGCTTTCACGGGACATCCTTATGCCTGATTGCCGGGGGCGTCTGCCGGTCCGGTGGCTTGCCTGTTAGGATTTATGCGCTGGCTATGCACCTGGCACAACGTCTTTACGCATTGTAATGGTGGGTGTGGGTGCTTTCCGGGCATCTGTCGCAGTTTTACCATTCCGGAGGGAGGCATGGGGCTGTGCAATGCGGTTGAAATCCGCATCCTGAACCCCATATATGCCCATTGGCCGTAATTCATGCCTGGCTTTATCTTCCATTCAAGGGGGTCTGATGACCGAAGCGCTAACCATCGAGAATCTTAGCAAGACCTACGACGGCGGCTTTGAAGCGCTTAAAGGCATTGATCTGCATGTGCAGCAGGGGGATTTTTTCGCTTTGCTGGGTCCTAATGGGGCCGGTAAGTCCACCACCCTTGGAGTACTGGCTTCACTGGTGAACAAAACCGCCGGTTATGTGGCAGTGCATGGGATAGATATGGACAAAGACCCGGCCCGGGCCAAAACCTTTCTGGGTTTTGTGCCACAGGAATTTAATTTTAACCAGTTTGAAAAGGTCTTCGACATTATCACCACCCAGGCGGGGTATTACGGCATAGGCCCCCGCCGGGCCCGGGAAAATGCCACCCGCTATCTGAAACAGCTGGGTCTGTGGGAGAAGCGTGATTCCCCGGCACGGATGCTTTCCGGGGGGATGAAGCGGCGCCTGATGATCGCCCGGGCACTGGTGCATGAGCCCCGGGTATTGATCCTTGATGAACCCACAGCAGGGGTGGATATCGAGCTGCGCCGCTCCATGTGGGAGTTCCTCGAGCGCATCAACCGGGAAGGCACCACCATTATTCTTACCACCCATTACCTGGAAGAGGCAGAAGCACTATGCCGCAATATTGCCATTATCGACCAGGGGCGTATCTTGCAGAACACCAATAAAAAGGCCCTATTACGCCAGCTATCGGTAGAAACCTTTGTGCTGGATCTGGATACGGAGTTGTCTCAGGCTCCGGTACTGGAGGGCTACCACAGCAGTCTGAATAAAGAAGGTGCTTTGCTCCTTGAAGTCCGTCGTGGCCAGGGGCTTAACGGCGCTTTTCGTCAGTTGGACCGGGCTGGCATCGGTATCAGTAGCATGCGTACCCAGGCGAACCGGCTGGAAGAGCTGTTCCTGCGTCTGGTGGAAGAAAATAACGCCCCGGGGAGTGTGCCCGCATGAGTGCTGCTGAAATCTGGATAGCTTTTGTCACCATCATTGTGCGGGAAGTGCGGCGATTTACCCGTATCTGGCCACAAACACTGCTGCCCCCGGCAGTCACCATGACCCTGTACTTCATTATTTTTGGTAATCTGATTGGTTCACGCATCGGGCCCATGGAGGGGTTCGATTACATGGAATTTATTGTCCCGGGGCTGATCATGATGTCTGTGATTACCAGCTCCTATGCCAATGTGGTGTCGTCGTTTTTCGGCATGAAGTTTCAGCGCAGTATTGAAGAGCTACTGGTATCACCAGTGCCCAACTGGGTGATTCTGTTGGGGTATGTGGGGGGCGGAATGTGCCGCGGTTTGCTGGTGGGGTTAGCGGTAACTCTGCTGTCCCTGGCATTTACCAGCCTGCCGATACACAATCTCGCCATGGTAATCATCACCGCATTACTTACCTCCTTTGTGTTCTCTTTGGGGGGCTTTATCAATGCCATGTTTGCCACCAAATTTGACGATATCTCCATTGTCCCCACCTTTGTGCTTACGCCCCTGACATACCTGGGGGGGGTCTTTTACTCCATCAGCATGTTGCCGCCCCTGTGGCAGAATCTGTCACTGGTTAATCCAATTCTGTATATGGTGAACGCGTTCCGCTACGGTATTCTTGGTATCTCCGATGTGGCCCCCGGGTACGCATTGGCCATGCTGGTACTGTTCGGGGTAATTCTGTTCACTATCAGTCTGAACTTGCTGCACCGGGGCAAGGGCATCCGTCATTGATCCAGCAGGATTAAAACCCTATCAGGCATTGTCAGTAAGGAAGTCCCAATGAGTCATGAACGTATGCCCCTGGGTCAGAGTACGAGTTACACTGATCAATACGATCCCCAGTTACTCTTCCCCCTGTCTCGGGCTGAAACCCGGGCTGGCCTTGGGCTTAATAATGGCTGGCCCTGGTTTGGTGGTGATGTATGGCAGGCTTATGAGCTTTCAT
>REBR01000030.1 GCA_007692645.1 Halomonadaceae bacterium
GTATTTCTCTGCCAAAACGGGTAGAGCAGCCCCTGAACCGGCTGGCCCGCAGGCTGTTACCGGGCACCTATGCCCGCATGGAACAAGGGCAGTTGGCGTAAGTCCCTGCAGGGACCTCACCCCAGGGCTAACCGGCACCTGGGGTGTGGCGGTGGAGTAATGGGTAAATGCTTTGTAAAATCGTATCAAACCCCACAGGCTCTGGGTCTATTAGCGCTAAACAATGCTAAGTTAGTGGAACTTTAACAATTTCCCTTTAAACCTGTACCCCAGGAACCCATTGCCAATGCAGTGCTCTGGCACTCGATCTGCTAGCCCCCTGTTAGCCGCGGCACTGGCCTTTCTTGTCTTGCTGGTGGCCATGGTCAGCCTGCCGGTGCCGGCCAGGGGCGACGCCCCCGCCCCTGCTCCACTGATCGTCTCCCAGGACGATAACTGGCCCCCTTTCTCGTTTTCAGACAGCAATGGTGAGGCCCAGGGGCTGCTGATTGATCTGTGGCGTGAGATTGGCCGGCAGCTGGAGCGTCCGGTGGAGTTCCGCCTGACTGACTGGGGCGGTAGCCTGGATCAGGTGCGTAACGGCAGCGCCCAGATCCACGGCGGCCTGATTGACACCCCTACCCGCAGAGAGTTTCTGGATTTCAGTGTGCCGTTCATGGAATTGAGTGCGGCGGTGTTTGTCCCCTCTGACCTGATGGTGCCCAGCCTTGCGGGTATGAAGCCCTGGACTCTGGGGGTGATCACCGACAGCTTTGAACAGGCGTTCATGGCAGAAAACCACCCTGACCAGCCAGTCCGGCTTTTTCGCAGCAACAACAATATGGTTAAGGCCGCCGCCAACGGTGAGGTGATCGGCTTTGTGGCGGACTACCCGGTGGGCATGTACCTGCTGGACCGGCACACCCAGCAGGCGGACTTCCGGCCCCTGGCTGTGCTCTATACCCGGGACCTGCATGCCGCCGTGGCCAAGGGAGATGAGGATTTACTGGCAGCGGTGAATGGGAGTATCGCTGCCATGGGGGGAGACAGCCTGCGGCGGCTCAGCCAACCCTGGATCAGCAGCCAAAGAGTCACGGTGGCTCCCTGGTGGGTCTGGCCCCTGGTGCTTCTCAGTACCCTGCTGGTGGGCTTGCTGGTGCTGAGCCTGGGGCTTAACCGCCAGCGCCGCATACTGCGGCGGCGGATTCATCAACGCAACGCCGAACTCAAACAGACCCGGAATCAGTTGCAGGACACGGTGAAAACCCTGCAGCAGGTCACCACCAATATGCCCGGGGTGGTGTTCAGTTTTACCAAGGACGAGGCAGACAATCTGTGCTTTCCCTATATCAGCAGCCGGATAGAAGACCTCTTCGGCATCAGCCCGGACACCCTGGGGAAAGACGGCGCGCCACTGCTGCAGCGGCTGCACCCGGAAGATAAGGAGAGCTATCTTGAGGGCATCAAACGGGCCGTAGAGATCAAAGGTGACTGGTACCACCAGGGCCGTTTCCTGACGGTGGATGGCAGTTACCGCTGGTTTGAGGCGGAGTCCCGGCCACAACGCACGGCCAATAAACAGGTCATCTGGTACGGCTACTTCACGGATATCCAGCGGCAGAAAGAAACCGACGCCGCCCTCCAGGCCAGCGAAAGCAAGTTCCGGGCACTGGTTGAGAGTGCCAATGACAGCATTTATACCCTGACCTCCGCAGGTGTCTTCACCTATGTGTCACTCAACTGGGAGCGGGAACTCGGCCACCCGGCAGCAAAGGTCATCGGCCAGCACTTCAGCCAGTTTATTCATCCGGAGGATTTGGCTGCCTGTGAAGCGTTTGTACAACGGGTCCTGACTACCGGGGAGCGCCACGGCGGCATTGAATACCGGGTACAACACCAGAATGGTCATTGGCGCTGGCATACCAGCAACGCCTCGGTGGTGCTGGATGAAGCCTCTGGGGAACAACACTTTATGGGGATATCCCGGGATATCACCGAGCACCGCCTGTCTCAGGACGAAATTCTTTACCAGAGCCAGTTCCAGAAAATGATCTCCCGGCTGTCCTCCGGCTTTGCCCGCATGGGCACCCGGGATATCGACCGCATGATCAACCAGGGCCTGGGCCAGGCCGGTCAGTTCTTCAACGTGGGGCGCTGCTACCTGTACCGGTTTACCCAGAACGGCGCCGCCATGAGCAACACCCATGAATGGTGTGCTCATGGCATAACCCCCCTGCTGGAGGATCAGCAGGAGGTGCTATTGGCAAATCTCCCCTGGTCCCAGGCACAGATGAAGAAACTGATCACGGATAACGAAGTCCTGCATATTGAAGATGTCAGCAAGATGCCCCCCAGCGCGGCCCAGGACCAGGCCCTTCTCACTGACCAGGGGGTCAAATCCCTGTTCTGTGTGCCTATGCATGTTGAAGGCCAGGTGGCGGGCTTTCTCGGGGTGGATGCCATGGAGCCCCGGAACTGGCGGGAAGACCAGGCAGACCTGCTGATTGTGCTGGCCAACCTGTTCTCTGAAGCCCAGGGCAAGCACCGCCTGGAGCAGGACCTGATTCGCCTGGCCGCCACGGACCCGTTAACCGGCTTGTACAACCGCCGCCACTTAATGCAACGCATGGAAGCCATGGGCAGTGATTATGCCCGCGGGCAAACCCCCTACAGCATTATTATTCTCGATCTGGACCACTTCAAGGTGATCAATGACAGCCACGGCCACCTGGCCGGTGATTTTGTTTTGCAGCAGGTTGCCCAGATACTGCAGCAGAATATTCGCCCCTCCGATGTGGCGGTGCGTTATGGGGGGGAAGAGTTTTTGCTACTGTTGTCCGCCACAGAGAACCCCCAGGCCCTGCAACTGGCAGAACGGCTATTGGGCTTTATCCGCAACACCCCCATGACATTTAATGGCCTGGACCTGGAGATTACCGCCAGCTCCGGCCTGGCTTGTGTCAGTGAGGTGACCGACCATAAGGATCTGGACCAGCTGATTCTGCTGGCAGACCAACGTCTTTACCGGGCCAAGGCCAGGGGCCGTAACCGCATCGAACACCAGGAGGGCTAACCCCATGGATGCACTGATTGGCAGCTATGCCTGGATCATTGTCACCGGCTGGGGTGGCTGGCTGGCCGCCCTGGGGGTGGCTATCTGTGTCGCGGTGATCGCCTGGCCGCGCCTGGACAGTGTCATCCGCATTCCATTGCTGTTGTTCTGGGCCATCGCCACCCTCGCCACTGCCGTGGTTACCCTGAACACCGGTGCCTACCCCCCGGTGGCGGAACGCTTGGCACAGGCCGCTCCCGGCCACCCGGCGCTGGCGCAGGTGGAGCAGTTTGAAGAAACCCGGGACTGGACCCAGGCGGTGAGTTTTTATAATCACTGGCAGGGGTTTATTGCCGGGGAAGAGTTGCAAGAACTACAAGATGCTGCCCGGGAGCTGGACAGCCCCTTGGGGGAGGAAATTCGTCAGGCGGTGGCTACGGGGGCCATACCAGAGAGGCAGTTTGCGAAATACACTGAAGCTCTGCAGTAAGCTACTCCCCGTTCTCCTGCCGCTCCACCAGGCACTCGTAGGACCCCATTTCAAACTCCCTGCATACCCAGGGCCGCTGCTCATAAATGCTGCATAGCATGGTATTGCGGTCCAGAGCGGCGCACCAGCCGTCGTCCAGGCGCTCCATCACATGGCTGCCGCCGGGGGTTTCCGTGATGAACCGGGGGGGCACCCCGGTGTCTGAAATCAGGATCACTTCCAGGCGGCAGCAGCAGGCCGAGCAGCGGGAGCAGCTGATGGACGGGTCCGGGAGTTCTGTGACCGGGATGGGGTCCATGGCTGTGCCTTCTGTTACTGGGTGAGGTATTACTGGGTGAGAGTAACGTACTTGAGCACTTCCACCACCTGCTCCGGGGTTTGCGCCCAGGCCATGGCGGCGGCATCCACCTCTTTCAGGGGGTGAATAATGCTGTCGTCATGGA
>REBR01000121.1 GCA_007692645.1 Halomonadaceae bacterium
CCCTTACCGCCTCTTCGGCCCAATCTGCATTGCGACCCCGCAACTCTGCCAGGCCACGGATATAAGCCACGGCGTCGTTAATGACTTTTTTCTCCATGGCACTCATGCCTTCGGTATTGCCGGGCACCTGATCTTCCATTTCCTCTTCCAGGGCTTCACGCTCGGCTTCCGCCTCCGGGTCACGGTCGTTGTCACCGTTGCCCTCGGTGCTGGCCAGGGCAGGCAGAACAGTGCCAAGGCTCATGGGCATGCCGCCATCGTCGTCACCGCCACCGCCGCCCATCTGCACCGGGGTAGCCGAACCCAGGTTGGTGGCAGGAGCCATGGCTGCCACGTGGGAGGCATAAAGGAGATAGGTGCCCGCACTGGCAGCCCGGGCACCCCGGGGGGTGACATAGGTGGCCACCGGCACACTGGAATCGAGAATTTTCTGGATCATGTCGCGCATGGCGTTGTCCAGCCCGCCAGGGGTGTCCAGTTCCAGCACCAGCATTTCTGCTTCGGCCTCTTCTGCATCCTCCAGGGTGCGGATAAACCAGTCCGCCACCGCAGGACCAATGGCCCCGGTCAGGTTCATAACCCAGACTTCCTGGCGGGTGTTATTGGTGTCGTTGTCCTGGGCACCGGCAGTTAGCAGCAGTGAGAAACACCCCAGTGCCAGCAGGCAGATGGCGCTAACCCGACGCACCCAGTCGGGTTTTTTGATGGTGTGATGCATTGACGCTGTCCCCTGTTATGCCACGTTCAGATCAATTGTGCTCAATACGAAAACCCACTTTCAGCACCACCTGATAATGACCCACGGCACCATCCACAATGTGTCCACGGGTTTCCTGAACTTCAAACCACTCCAGATGATTAATGGAACGGGAGGCAACGCTCAGTGCATTTTCAATGGCAGCTTCAATGCTGTCCGGTGAGGACCCGACAATTTCGACTTTTTTGTAGACATGGTCAGACATGACTGGCTCCTTACTGGATTGGGTTTCCCCTGACAAAATAATAGGGATACAACAGCAGAGTAACCAGTGGCTAACCTCTGTGGCAAACGAAAGCACTGGGGAAAGGGCAAAAAAACGGGGAATGGGCTGACGGGGAGTAAGGGGCTGCCCTCTGGCAACCCCTTTGGCGGTGAGCAAAAGGCTAAACCGTGAGGTAGCCACCGTCCACATTGATGCAGGCACCGGTGGTGTAGCTGGCAGCGTCTGATACCAGATACAGCACTGACCCCGCCATTTCACTGGGGGCGGCCACCCGCTTCATGGGTATGTGGGCCATGGCCTGCTTCTTGATCGCATCGTTGCTGGTCAGGGCACTGGCAAACTTGGTATCTGTCAGTCCCGGCAAGAGGGCGTTAACCCGGATGCCCTGCTGACCCAGCTCGGTGGCAAAGGCCTTGGTCATCTGAATCACGGCCGCCTTGCTGATGGAGTAAATCCCCTGGAAATGCCCGGGAATAATGCCATTTACCGAGGCCACATTGACGATGGCGCCCCCCTGCCCCTTTTTCATCAGCTTGACCCCGTGGCTGGTCATAAAGAAATAACCGCGGATGTTCACTTCCACAGTCTTGTTGAAGGCGCCGATGTCGGTGTCTTCAATGGGGCCGAAATAGGGGTTGGCGGCGGCGTTGTTAACCAGGATATCCAGGCGGCCGTGGGCTGCGCTGATATCGGCAAAAATCGACTCCACCTGCTCCATGTCACCGATATGGCAAGCCCGGGCTTCAGCGCTGCCGCCGCTGTCGCGGATGGAGGCGGCCACGGTTTCACAGCCGTCGATTTTTCGGCTGGAGACGATAACATGGGCGCCGTGGGCCGCCAGCAAGCGGGCAATTTCTTCGCCGATACCCCGGCTAGCGCCGGTAACCAGGGCCACTTTGCCCTTCAGGTTGAACAGATCAGTGGTCATTGTGATTCCTTGTTGTCAGTCATATAGGGGTTCGCTGTGCTCAGCGATAAGTGACCAGAGCCGGATCTTCCGCCTCGAAATGGCCAAAACTGTTGAAGACCGCCAGGCTCTGCTGGCTGCCACTGAACAGCATGCGGCTGACACTGGCATTGGCCAGCACCGCATTCAGGCCCAGGGCCTTGCGGTCATCCAGTTGCAGCAGCCGCTGGACGATAACGCTGATGGGGCCGCCGGAGGTCACCGCATAAACGTGTTTGGCACCAGCGCTGGCGGCCATGATGTTCTCCACCGCCTGCCAGACCCGGACCTGGAAATCGTCCCAGGTTTCAGCGTAGTCACTGGCATGGTTGCCACTGACCCACCGCTCCACCGCCGCCACAAAGGCTTTCTGGAAGGTTTTCCCGGGGGCCCCGGAGGCCGCCAGTTCCTTGGCCATGACGCTGCGGTCAGACCAGGCCGGGTTCCAGGCATTGATCACCGCCAGGTGATCAAACTCGTTCAGGCCCGCCTCGATGCCGTGGATGCGGTCCCAGTCAGCTCCGGCCCCCTCTGCCATGGACGCCAGGGTCTGGCGGTGGCGTTGCAGGGTGCCGCAGTAGACCGCATCCGGTGTCTGGGTGGCGGCCTGCCAACGGCCCAGAACCCGGCCCTGGCGATAACCGGTCTCGGAGAGCTGGTCGTAGTTGGCCGCGCCAAAGCTGGCCTGGCCGTGGCGGATCAGGTGCAGTGTTGCCATGGTCTCCCCCGGAGTCCTGTCATGGTTCACATCAGTTACAGATTACAGCGAGCTCTGGGCAATCAGCCCCTCACAGCGCTTCTGCATGTAATTAATGGCGTGACCGAAGCCGGCAAAACGCTTGTCGCTGGTCTGGCCATGGTAAAAGCGGTAGTAAATCTGCTGCATGATAACCGCCAGCCGGAACAGGCCGTAGACCTCGTAATAATCAAAACTGTCGATGGTGAAGCCGGAACGCTCCAGGTAATAATCCACCACCTGCTGGCGGGTCAGCATGCCCGGGCGATGGGTGGGCTGGCGGCGCATCATCTGGAACGGGCCTTCGTCATCCGCCTGCACCCAGTAAGCCAGGGTATTGCCCAAATCCATCAGGGGGTCACCCAAGGTGGCCATTTCCCAGTCCAGGATACCGATCACTTCAAAGGGGTTGTCCGGGTTGAGCACGGCGTTGTCGAAGCGGAAATCGTTGTGAATCACACAGAGGCTGTGATCCTCCGGCATCTTTTCCTGCAACCAGGCCATCACCTGCTCAAAGTCCCCCACATCGTCGGTGTGGGCCTTGCGGAAACGTCCGCTCCAGCCGGTGATCTGGCGCTCCACGTAACCGGCACCCTTGCCGATATGGTCCAGGCCTGCAGCCTTGTAATCCACCTGATGAAGATCCACCAGCTTGTCTATTACGCTGCAGCACAGCTTGCGGGTATCCGCCTCGCTCAGGTCAAACCCCTTGGGGAAGTCCTGGCGCAATATGATGCCTTCCAGGCGTTCCATGATGTAAAAATCCGCTCCCAGCACCTCATGGTCATCGCAGATAGCGATAATATCCGGCACATAGGGGTAGACCGGTTGCAGGGATTCCATAATGCGGGCTTCCCGCAGCATGTCATGGGCGGACTTGGCCAGGGTGCCGAAAGGGGGGCGGCGCAGCACGAAGGAGCGCTCACCGTAATCCACCTGATAGGTCAGGTTGGAGGCCCCCCCCGGGTATTGCCGGATCACCGGCTCACCGGTGAGTTCCGGCAGGTGCGTTTTCATGAAGCGGTCAACGACAGCCGCATCCAGGGTCTCGCCATCACGTACGGCGACGGGTTGATCAATCAGTGACATAGGGTGGCCTCCTTGGTTGAGCCCGGTGCGGTAAATCAGGCGGTCTTTTGCATTTTCTTCATCCGGCGTTTGCTTTCCCGGTTGAGCAGGTAATCAAACGCTTTGGGGCTGGCACGCTTGACGTACCACAGGCGCCGTTCCGTCTTGTGGGGCAACACCCAGAACTGCTTCTTCTCCACGGCCCGATGAATGTCCTCAGCCACATCTTCTGCGGTGACGGTGGAGCGCTTCATCATCTTGCTCACGCTCTGTTGGATACCGGGAATATCGGAACGCATGGAAGCGGTCAGGTTGGTCTGGAAGAAGGCCGGACACACGGCACTAATGTGGATACCGTCATTGATCAGTTCGTGATTAAGGGTTTCTGACAGGGCGATGACACCAGCCTTGGAAACGTTATAGCTGCTCATAAGCGGGGCCAGCATCAGGCCCGCCATGGAGGCGATGTTGACGAAGGCGCCACTGCCCTGCTTTTTCAGCAGCGGGGTGAAGACTTTGCAGCCCCGCACCACGCCCATCACGTTGATATCCAGAATCCAGTCCCAGTCCGCCAGGGTGCTGTCTTCGATGGTGCCGGCAGTAGCCACGCCGGCATTGTTCACCACGATATCCACACCGCCCCAGCGCTTGACCAGTTCATCACGGACTTTTTCAAAATCCGCCAGACGGCGCACATCGCAGGGCAGGTACAGACCTTCACCACCGGCGGCATTGATCTGCTGCTCCACCTCGGCACCCTGCTCCGGATTAATGTCACCAATACAGACCCGGGCACCGTCACGGGCATAACGCAGGGCCACAGCCCGGCCCAGGCCGCTGGCGCCGCCGGTAATAAATACACGTTGTGTCATTGTTCTGATCCTTGGTTATCACGAAAGAGGTCGGCCTTGCGGCCGTGACTGACATTAGCCAAACACTTTGGCCGCAAACAGCAACGCCGGCACCCCCAGGGGGCACCGGCGCAATCACTGGCAGCAGCTTACTTGTATTTCTTCAACTCAATGCGCGCCACCATGGCACGATGCACTTCATCCGGGCCATCCGCAAGGCGCAGGGAGCGGGCGTAACCGTAAAGAGCCGCCAATGGATGGTCCTCACTGAGACCGCCACCGCCATGCATCTGAATCGCCTGATCCACAATCTCGCAGAGCATCTCAGGAATTGCGGCCTTGATCTGGGAGACTTCGCTGATGGCCCCGAGAATGCCTTTGGTGTCCAGCAACCAGGCGGTTTTCAGGGTCAGCAGTCGCGCCTGTTCAATAGACATGCGGGCCCGGGCAATAATGTCCGGATTGCCACCCAGCTTGGCCAGGGGGCGACCGAAGGCTTCCCGGCTCAGGGAGCGGCGGATCATCAGTTCCAGGGTCCGCTCTGCGGCACCAATGGCCCGCATGCAGTGGTGTACCCGCCCTGGCCCAAGGCGGCCCTGGGCAATTTCAAAGCCCCGGCCAGGGCCTTTGATAATGGCACTCTTGGGTAGACGCACATTGGTGAAAGAGACCTCACCGTGGCCGTAGGGGGCATCCGCATCTCCGAAGACCGTGAGCATACGCTCCACTTTCACACCGGGGCTGTCTTTGGGCACCACTACCATGGAGTGCTGCTGGTGGCGGTGGGCGCTGGGGTCCGTCAGACCCATAAAGATAATGACCTTACAGTCCGGGTGACCGACACCGGTGCTCCACCATTTGCGGCCGTTGAGGACCACTTCATCCCCTTCGATCTCAGCCCGGGCAACCATGTTGGTGGCATCGGATGAAGCCACGTCAGGCTCAGTCATACAAAAAGCAGAACGGATCTCACCGGCCAGCAGGGGCTTTAACCAGCGCTCCTGCTGCTCTTCAGAGCCGTAGTAATGCAGTACTTCCATGTTGCCGGTATCCGGGGCATTACAGTTGAAGATTTCCGGGGCAATAAAGCTGTGACCCATCTCTTCCGCCAGCACCGCGTAATCGGCATTGGTCAGGCCTGCACCGTGCTCACTCTTGGGCAGAAACAGGTTCCACAGCCCTTCAGCCTTGGCTTTGGCCTTCAGTTCAGTGATCACCGGCAGCACCACCCAGGGATTCTCCAGGGCATGCAGCTCGCGGAAATAGTCTTCTTCGATGGGCAGAATGTGCTGGTCCATAAACGCCTTGACGCGCTTATAGTAATCCTGGCCTTTGACTGACAGTTCAAAATCCATGGGAATCCCCTTGTTGTGGGTACCGGGTAGCCGGTACCGGGTGTTATTCAGTGTGCCTTTTTCTCAGGCGTGGACTCAGTGTAGTGAAACTTTTCCCCATTAGGCGACTGAATTATTCTAATCGCCTATAATAAGTGCAACTAATAGCGTGACTACTCTCTCAGCAGTCACCAGCATCCCACAGAGGCACCATGTTCTCACCCCATCGCATTGACCTGAATCTGCTGCAGGTGTTTATCACCATTTACCGGGAAGGCAGTCTGACCCGGGCCAGCCATGTGCTGCACCTGACCCAGCCCGCCGTCAGCCATTCCCTGGCCCGGCTGCGCAGCCAGTTCAATGACCCGTTGTTTATGCGCCAGGGTAACCGTATGGCCCCTACACCCCTGGCCCGGCGGCTGGCGGATTCCGTGATACCGGGGCTGAGCGATATCCAGACCGCCCTGAACCAGTTCGAGGCCTTTGAGCCCCAGCACCAGGCCAAGGTGTTTAACCTGGCACTGCGGGATGTGATGGAAACCACTTTCCTGCCCCCCCTGATGAAAGACCTGATGGCCTACCCGGCCATTGAGATTGTCAGTCAACGCATTGCCCGGCGGGATATGGAGCAGCAACTGGCGGCGGGCACAGTGGATTTTGCCGTGGATGTGCTGTTACCGGTGAGCGAACAGACCGCCCATGAGCACCTGCACAAAGATAAACTGGTGGTGGTGGCGGGAAAGCAACACCCATTGGTGCAACAGGGGATGGATCTGGCCAGCTATCTGCAAGCCCGTCATGTGCTGGTGTCATCCCGGGCTGAGGGGCCCGGTATTGAGGATTTTGCGTTAAGCGCCCAAGGGGCAAGGCGCCAGATTGCCATGCGCTGCCAGCATTACTTTGCCGCCTGCCGGGTAGCGGAGCAGACCCAGTTGCTGGTGACCATGCCCGAGGCCTATGCCCGCACCATCGTTCGTCATCTGGAGGTGGCCTTGTTACCGGCCCCGGAGGAACTGCCAGCGGTGGATGTGCACCTGTACTGGCACCGCCAGTACGAGCGGGAACCGGCGTTGCAGTGGTTTCGGGAGCGGTTGCGGCAGCGTTTTATCCCATGCTGAGAATCAGGCTGAACAGAATGCCCCCAGCCAGGGCGCTGGCCAGTACCACCGTGGCCAGGCCCCAGAGCAGAATGCTGGCTTCTGCAACCTGGGGCATGGTGCCCCTGGCGCTGCGGTAAAACAGATAGGTGCCCAAAATCGGGCCACCAAAACCGAAAAACAGCAACCCCACGCCAAAGCCGGCAAAGGTCCACACGGCAATAATCCGTGAGCGGTCCAGCAGCCGTTCAGTGTCCCCCATGGTGCGCATAAACAGCGCCGCACCGGCCCACATCAAGGCAAACAGCAATGCCACCAGGGAAAGACCAATGGCAAAGACGATGACACGATAGAACATGGCTTAGGTGGCCTTTTCACGAGCGAAAAAATGAGAGCTGATGCGGCAGCAGGCCGGTCAGTCAGGGATATAAGGTTCAGGCAATGTCTGAAAACCAGGCTTGGCAAACAGATAACCCTGATAGTAGCGGATGCCATGGTCCCGCAGCCAGTAAAACTCCTCCAGGGTTTCCACCCCTTCAGCAATCACCTCTATCCCGAGCTTTTTCATGGACAGGCAGGTGCCTTCAATTAAAGCCTGTTTTTTGTAACAGGTGTGAACATCCCGGATTAATGCCATGTCCAGCTTGAGAAAGCGAGGCTGGGTCTCAATCAACAGGTTCAGGCGGGAATAGCCAGCACCGAAATCATCCAGGGCAATGGAGAAGCCCATTTCCTGGTAAGCGGTCATAATGGAGCGCAGGTGATCTGTGGAGGTGAGGTTCTCCATTTCAGAGAGCTCAAACACCAGCTTGCGGGTATCAAAATTGTACTTTTCGGCCGCCGCCAGGGTGGTACGGATACAGGTAGCCGCTTCATACACCGCATAGGGCATAAAGTTAATGCACAGCAACTCCTGCAGGTTCAGCTCACTGGCCAGCTTTACCGCTTTCACCCGGCATACCTGATCAAAGCGGTACATGTTACGCTTGCCCACCTGGCCCAGAATAAAACCAGCCCCTTCCCCTTTAAGGCCCCTGACCAGCGCCTCCTGGGCAATTACCGTGCGGGTTTCAATATCCACGATGGGTTGAAAAGCAAAGGTGAAGTCAAAATCCAATCCGGCACCACAAATGCAGTGGTCGCAATCGGCGGCCGTAAACAGCTCCTGGTCCTGATCAAGTTTCATACTCATTCCAACAGCTTTCCTGAATGTCGTTAAATGGCTCTGCAAATGACTGAGACGATGATAAGCCTGAGTCACGACTTCTTATCAATTTCACATTTTAGCATAGTCACTTTTCAGCACGATCACATCCGCAGCACTGGCATTAATTGTTAACAACTGTTGTTACCAGCCAATCAGGCTTGTGCTTCGAAGGTGCGTAAACGGTGCTTAGCCCGGTCCTGATAAACCAGCCATGTCTTGCACTGAGGCCCACAGCCTCTAAAGTGGGCTTACCCACACCCGGTTAAGGAAGCGACAGCATGAGTGACAACAAGACCTGGCACCTGGCCGTAATTCCCGGCGACGGCATCGGCACAGAAGTGATTCAACAGGCGCTGCGGGCCCTGGAGTTACTGCGGGACCAGGCAGGCTGCCGCCTGTCCTGGGAGCAACTGGACTGGCCCGCTACGGCTTACCACCAACAGCATGGGCAGATGATGCCGGCTGACGGGCTGGAGCAGCTTGCGGCTTATGACAGCATCCTGCTGGGTGCCCTGGGTGACCCGGGGCCAGCCAGGGATAGCCAGCGCTACCTGTTGCCAGACAGCGTGTCCCTGGCGCCTTTACTGGAAATCCGTAAAGGCTTTGACCAGTGGGTTTGTGAGCGGCCGGCAAAACAGCTTCCCGGTGCCCATCAGTATCTGGCGGACCCGCGGGCTGCAGACACTGATATGCTGGTTATCCGGGAAAACAGTGAAGGAGAATACGTCAGCCAGGGGGGGCGGATTCGCCAGGGCACACCACAGGAGGTGGCCACGCAAACGGAGCTGTTCACCTGGTTTGGCACTGAACGGATTATCCGCTACGCCTTTGAACAGGCCCGGAAACGGGCAGCAGAACGTCAGGAGAGCGGCGCCGGCCGCCAGTTCCGGCAAACGGATGGCAGTGAGCACCCCTCTCAGGTCTGCCTGATCACCAAGCGCAATGCCCTGCGTCACTGGGGGGATCTGTATACGGAAGTCTTTGCCCAGGTAGCGAAAGAGTTTCCGGATGTGGCCACCACCCATGAACTGATTGATGCGGCCTGCATGAAGTTTGTCCAGGCCCCCTGGCAATTTGATGTGGTGGTGGCAAGCAACCTGCAAGGGGATATTCTGACGGATCTGGCAGCGGTCATATCCGGCGGTCTTGGGGTAGCGCCGTCATGCAACCTGAACCCGGACGATCGCAGCCGGCCCTCCATGTTCGAACCTACCCATGGCAGCGCTCCGGACATTGCCGGGGACAATATCGCCGACCCTACGGCCATGCTGTTTACCACAGCCCGGCTATTAGCCTGGCTAGGGGAACAGGACCCGGCTCTGGCCAGGGGTGCGGAACTGTTATTTGCCGCCGTGGCTGCGGATCTGGCAGAAAATGGGGGCACCCCCCGGCCCACGGATGCGGTGGGGGATGCCATTCTCGCCGAGCTGACCCAGCGCCTGGGTTAAGGCCCGGGGGCTGTGCCGTTAACCCAGCCAGAGGCAGACTCAGCGTCCGGGGACATACCCGGACGCTTTGTCCACCACGTTGAACAGTTCCCTGGCCTGCTGCCAGTTGGCAAAGTTTTCCAGAAACTGTTCCGTTAATGCCCGGGTCCAGCCGATAAAATCCCCGGCCATATGGGCCGTAATCAGCACATTTTCCATATCCCACAGGGGGTGTGTCTCAGGTAAAGGCTCTTCTTCAAACACATCCAGACCGGCCCCGGCAATCTCCCCAGCCTGCAAAGCCGCCACCAGGTCCGCGGTTTTCACAATCGGGCCACGACCAATGTTGATCAGACGGGCACTGCTTTTCATGGCTTTAAATGCCTGTGCATCAAACATGCCTTCAGTGGCGGGGGTCAGTGGTGCGGCGATCACCACAAAGTCAGCCAACCCCAGTTGTTCAGGCAGGGCATCATTGTCATGCACCGCAACAAAATCCGGATCACTGTCCCGGGCCCGCCGGGCAATGCCGTGCACTTCAAGGCCAATGGCACTGGTTAGCCGGGCGATCTGCCGGCCTATGGAGCCGGCGCCAACCACCAGCACCCGCTGCCCCTCCGTCCGCTCAGTATCCCGGTGCTGCCACTGGTGCCTGAGCTGCAGGCGAATGGAGTTCGGGAAATCCTTGTTGAACATCAGAATGGTACAGAGCACGTACTCAGCGATGGTGCGGTCAAAAATCCCCTGGGCATTGGTCACCACCACATCACTGTTGATCAGCTCATCAAACATCAGGGCATCAACCCCGGCGCTGGTGGCATGGATCCACTTCAGTTCATCCGCCAGCTCCCAGGCCCCCGGCAGCACACCGGTGCGAAAGTCTGTCACCATCATCATCTGAGTGCCGGGCATGGCCTGGCGCAGGGATTCCACATCCCAGGCAAAGCGGACTTCTGCCATTTCCAATAAGGGCTCAAGACCCGGTGGCCGGGCATCGTCCGGGGCAGTCAGGACCGTGATTACGGGGCGTTGCTGGGGATTGTTCATGGCGGCTCCTGCCAGTCTGGGGGTTGTAAAAATTACCTTGCAGTATTGATCTGCAGGCCTGACGGGTCAACCGCTGCCTATTGCGGTTCATACGGATGCCGTAACAGTTGTTTTAACGGCGCATCCGGTTCAGTATTCAGCAAGGTGTCACATTTGTGGCAGACTCGCTCCAGACTATGCTGTCACTGGCCCGGAGCGGGTTTATCTGGCCCCGTTTAAGTGCAACCGGGACTCATGCAGCGACACTGCAGCAACTGGAAGGATGTGGAACATGGCAACCCCGACTGAGCACAACAAAATGGCACCCGCCAAGGCGACCAAGCGTAAGATCACTTACCGTAAAACCAAAGCCCGCTGGCATCCTTCCATGCAGGCGATTCCGGTGCCGGGCATTCGCCGTATGGTGAATATGGCAGCGGAAATGGAAGATGTGATTCACCTGTCTATCGGCCAGCCAGACCAGCCCACCCCAGCCCATGTGTCAGAGGCGATGATTGACGCCATCCGGGCGGGACAGACCGGTTACACCATGGATGCCGGCCTGCCAGAGCTGTTGGTGTCCCTGCGGGATTACTACAGCAAAAAATATGACCGGGAACTGACCACAGACAACATTCTGGTGACCAGCGGTGCCACTGAGGCCATGTACCTGGCATTGTCTGCCACCTCGGCCCCCGGTCGTCAGTTTATTGTGGTTGACCCTTCTTTCCTGCTGTATGCCCCCCTGATCCGCATGAACGGCGGTGAGGTAAAGTACGTGCCCACCAAGGCGGAAAACGGCCACCAGCTGGACCCGGAAGATGTTATCCGTGCCATCGGCCTGCGCACCTTTGCGGTGGTGCTGAATTCCCCCAACAACCCCACCGGTGCGGTTTACCCCCGCTCCACCATCGAAGCCATTGTGGAGGAGTGTGCCTTCCGGGGCATTCAAGTCTTCAGTGACGAGGTCTATGACCATCTGGTATTGGATGAAGATGAAACCGAGCCCTATGCCAGCGTACTCAGTTGCGGCACTGACCTGGATCACGTCATGTGCATCAGCAGCTTCTCCAAGACCTACAGCATGGCGGGTCTGCGGGTAGGTTGGGTGATCTCAAGCCAGGGGGCCATCAAAAAGCTGCGTCGCTACCACATGTTTACCACCTCGGTGGCCAATACCCCGGCCCAGTTTGCCGGCGTGGCCGCTCTGGAAGGGGATCAGCAGTGCGTAAGGGACATGGTGAATATCTACCGGGAACGCCGTGATGTGATCACTGATCTGGTCAACCAGACACCCCACCTGACCGGCTACAAACCCGGCGGCGGTTTTTACATCTTCCCGGACTTGCCGATTCATGTGGATGCCTCGGATGTCTGCCTGCGCATGCTGCAGGATACCGGGGTGTGCACGGTTCCCGGGGATGCCTTTGGTGACAGCTGCACCAACTCCATCCGCTTTGCCTTCTCCGCCTCCTGCGAACGCATTGAGGAGGCGTTTGACCGCATCATTCCCTGGATGAAAAAACAGAAATTCTGACCCCCTCAGGCCACAGGCAACGGCCGGCAAGCACACTTTTGCTTGACCGGCCTTACCCCCATGCCATGATAGCCTTTCTCAAGCCCCTTCTTTGCTTTACCTACCTTGCTTCCGGGAGTCCTACCATGGGTCATCGTCCGCGCCAGTTCCTTGTGCCCCTGCTGGTTTCACTGCTGCTGTTGGCCAGCGGCTGCGCCTCAACCTTCGATCGCTACAGCGTTGATGAAGCCACCATTGAAGAGCACCTGGCACAACAGATTCGCCTGTTTGACCAGCAGCAGGCACGCAATGACATGCCCCTGCGCCTGGAACTGCAGCGGGCCAAAGTGACACTGGGCCCAGAGGGCCGGGAAGTGGCCATGGTGGACTTTTCCGGCAGAGCCACCGTGGACGCCATGATGATGAAAATCCCCGTGGGCATCAGCTTCCGCATCGAGGGGGTGCCGGTTTATGACCATGACTCAAAGGCGGTTTTTCTACGGGAGCTGAAACTGCTGGAGTCACGGGTAGATTCAGGCATGGGGTCTTTTGACCTGCAGCCTGTGGCCGGCACCCTGACCAGTGTCGCAACCCTGTTTCTGGATAAATACCCGGTGTATGAGGTGAATGAGGGCACCTTCGGGAATTCCATGATCGGCATGATGAACATGAGCATCAGAGTGTCAGAAGGCAGGTTGACCATGGTGCCTGGCGGCCGCCGGCAGCAGGAAGGTCCAGTCAGATAGGTTCCCCTGGCAGGACTGGCCTGCCAGGGTAAAGGCTGTCAGGCAGCCCGCACGCTGTTGTTGATTTCGATCAGTTCGTCCTGCAACGGGACCAGATCGTAGGTATTGCTCAGGTCTCTGGGGTCCACCAGGGTGGTGGGTGTCAGGTAAACCCGGGGCGTCTTGTAGAGCATGGTCACCGCTTTAACATGGGATGGTGCCACATAACGCTCAGGCAGGTTCTTCTCAAGCCATGCCCGTACCCGCGGCGCCTTGTTTGAAGCCATGTTGGGGAACAGGTGATGCTCCACATGGTGGCTGAAGCGAAAGTGCAGCCGATCCACAATACCGGGGGTACGCACACTCATGGAGTTATCCACCGGGTTGTTGGTCTCGGTCTGCGGGCGCAGGAAGTGGTTTGTCAGAATATACCCCTGCCCCACCATGTTTGCCCAAATCAGGGGAATCAACACCGTATACAGGGCCATGGTACCGGACACCGCAACCAGCACCAGCCAGGCAACACCCGCACCGATGGTCTGACGAATGGCTTTTTTCCGCTCAAAACCGGGAAAAGCGTTGTGCTTGCGGGTCTGGAACCAGAGCACCAGCTGGGCATGGAAAATAAATGAGTAGGTAAGAAAGAAATAGCTGTACCAGGTGCCTGACCCCGGCGCCAGCTTGAGAAAGCCAGTTAGCTGAGGATGCTTTTTATAGCGCACCATGGTGCCAAAACTGTCCGGGTCTTTGTCACCCTGGTTGGTATTGCCGTGATGCTCACGGTTGTGCCATGCCCGCCAGAATTCCGGAGTTATCAGCATGGGGCCGAAACCCAGCCAGCCGAAAAAGTTCTGCATGCGCCGGGACATGCCCGCCGCCCCGTGGAGTACTTCATGGGCCAGAAAGGCCTGGGCTACCAGAGAGTTGCCCACAGCCATGGCCACCAGGAAATTCGCCCACCAGGGCATGCCCAGAGTCAGCATGGCAGTAATACCACCAATAATGACGGCAGTTAATGGCAGGAACCATATGACACGCCAGGTCTGAGGGCGGAAGGTGTCTGCCGGCAGCTCATCGCGAATGCGCTTACGAATGGCCCGCTCATCGGCAGCCCCCGCTTTCTGGGCAATCTCTTCCGCACCCAGGTTTTTAACGTTACCGTTTATGGCTGTGCCCATGACGGCTATCCCCATTTGATTTAAGAGTACATCTGTACGCTGAAATATACAGTCATTAAAAAAGACTTGCAAGGGCTATCTTATGTCATAACCACCACCTTCAGCAGCCAAAGTTGACGTGCTTCTCATTGCCAACAAATGCCCTTCTCAAAAAGCAAAAAAAATGCCGGAGCCATAGGGCTCCGGCAGTAGGTAATCACTTTGATTCAACAATCAAGCGAAACAGGCGTTATCTGAACTCCCGGTTTTCAATCAACTCATCCACCACCCCGGGATCCGCCAAAGTGGACGTATCCCCCAGATTATCGTGCTCATTCCCGGCAATTTTTCGCAGGATGCGCCGCATGATCTTGCCGGAGCGGGTTTTCGGTAAACCCGGCGCCCACTGAATGACATCCGGGGTGGCAATGGCACCGATACGCTCCCGCACCCACTGCACCAGGGCCTTGCGAAGCTCATCCCCAGGCTCTTCGCCGCTCATCAAAGTGACATAGACATAAATGCCCTGCCCTTTCACCTCATGGGGGTAGCCCACCACGGCGGCTTCTGCCACGGCGGGATGGGCTACCAGGGCACTCTCTATTTCTGCCGTACCCAGGCGATGCCCGGACACATTCAGTACGTCATCCACACGGCCGGTAATCCAGTAATAGCCGTCTTCATCCCGCCGTGCCCCGTCTCCGGTAAAGTAGACATTGTCATAGGTACTGAAATAGGTTTTCTGGAACCGGTCGTGGTCACCGAAGACGGTGCGCATCTGCCCGGGCCAGCTGGATTTAATCACCAGATTGCCGGCAGCTGCTCCGTGCAATTCACGGCCTTCGTTATCAAACAAGGCCGGCTCAATACCAAAAAAGGGGGTGCAGGCGGAACCGGGCTTAAGCGCCGTGGCCCCCGGTAAAGGGCTGATCATGATGCCGCCGGTTTCAGTCTGCCACCAGGTATCTACAATGGGGCAGCGGGCATTGCCAATGATGCGGTAATACCAGTCCCAGGCCTGGGGATTAATGGGCTCACCCACCGAGCCCAGCAGTTGCAGGCTGCCCCGGTGAGTCCCCTGCATCACATCATCCCCTCCCGCCATCAGCGCCCGAATGGCGGTGGGTGCGGTATAGAGGGTATGCACCTGGTGGGCATCCACCACCTGGCCGATGCGGGAGCCATCCGGGTAATTGGGTACTCCTTCAAACAGCACGGTGGTGGCACCATTTGCCAGGGGACCATAAAGCATATAGCTGTGACCGGTAATCCAGCCAAAATCCGCGGTACACCAGAACACCTGCCCGGGGCGATAATCAAACACCCGCTCATGGGTCAGGCTGGCATACACCAGATAACCCCCGGTGGTGTGCAGCACTCCTTTAGGTGCCCCGGTGGAGCCGGAGGTATACAACATAAACAGGGGGTCTTCCGCGCTCATCTCCTCCGGCTCACACACTGGCGAGGCGTTTGCCACCAGCGCCTGCCAGGAGCAGTCCCGCCCCTCCTGCCAGGAGGTTTCAGCTCCGGTGTACCCCATTACCACAACTTTCTCGACCCCGGCTGCTCCAGGTTGCTCCAGGGCCTGATCGACATTTTTCTTCAAGGGGATGCGCTTACCCCCACGTACCCCTTCATCGGCAGTAATCACAAAGCGGGAGCCACCGTTTTCAATGCGCGCTGCCAGGGCTTGCGGTGAAAAACCCCCGAATACCACCGAATGAATTGCCCCGATGCGGGCACAGGCGAGCATCGCCACGGCGGTTTCCACAATCATGGGCATATACAGGGTGACCACATCCCCCTTGCCTACCCCAAGGCTTTTCAAGGCATTGGCAAACTGGCAGGTGTCGTGGTGCAGCTCACGATAGCTCACATGCCGTGACTGGCCCGGCTCGTCACCTTCAAAAATAATGGCCGTCTGGTCACCCCGCTCCTGCAGGTGCCGGTCGAGGCAGTTGGCGCTGGCATTGAGGGTGCCATCTTCATACCAGCGAATACTCACATTGCCCGGTGCAAAAGACGCATTCCTGACCTGACTGAAAGGCTGCATCCACTGCAGGCGCTGGCCCTGCTCACGCCAGAAAGCCTCTGGGTTCGCGATAGACTCCCGGTACAGGGCCTGATATTGCTCCTGGTCTGTGAGAGTGCTCTGTTTCACAGCATCCGGGACCGGGTACAGGGCTTCTTTTGCGGAGTGGGATTGTTGTGGTTCCTGGGACATGGGGGAACTCCTCCTGGAAATTTTGGGCTTTTGACCAGCATAGCTGCAGCGGCCCCCGGGAAACAATCCATCCCGCCCACCTGGCGTGGCCCCGTTTTAACGGGGCCTTTTATCAGGCTACCTGCCGTTTACCCTTGGTGGCGTTCAGGCTGTACAGCTTGCGCTCTTTCAAAGCGTAGCGGTTCAGCCCCACCAGATGGCGCTGAACATACTGATGCCAGTTAATCGCCTTGGGGTCTACCGGGTATAAACTGCGGTCACGGCTTCCCATGCGGGCTGCCAGATCCAGCAGACGATCGTTGTGGAAGACATAACGGGGGCAGCTGTAAAAGCCAAATAACCGGGCCAGATTAAGGGTGGTTTCCAGTTTTTCCATGGTCTTTTTATTGCTGCCCCGGCCCACCAGCCTCAGCCCCTGGTTCATCAGTTGTAATGGCAGACGACTGCCTTTGCTGACCTTGTCGAACAGGGTGCGGTTCACGATGCGGAAGGGCAGCGTGGGGCGTTTCTTGAACAACTGGTCATAGGCGCTGTAATTACGTTTGCCCTCACCCATCACCAGATCCACAAACTCTTTCAGGGTCATGGGGTTGGAGGAACCACTGCAGCATTGATAAATACGCTGGCGCCCCGGTGCACTGAACTGCTCTGCCAGGGCCAGCAGCAGGCTATTGGCCACCAGATCCGCCGGAATCACATCAATAACGCCATTACCACGGCCGGGGAAAAACAGCACTTTCTGCTGGGCATAAGCCATGATGACGGCATCTGCCACCTTCACTCCCTCTATCCAACCGGGCACCGGTTCCCGCAAGGTGCTCTCGATTACGGAGGGTCGCACGATGGTCAGTGAACTGCCTCGCATGCGCTCCAGCAAGCGCTGCTCCCCCAGCCACTTGGTGAAGGTATAGGTATCATTCCAGCCATGGGCCTGGGCTTCACGGATGCCCAGCTCAACCAGCTTGTCTTTGAGGGCGTTCCCGCTGTAACGGGAGCGCACATCGTTGACTTTATCCATCAGCACACGAATCAGCGGCAAGACCGGATAGTAGCCCTCTTCATGACGCTCCAGGGTGCCCATGGGTGCAGGCACCACATCTTCATGCATATTCCCCTTGTTAAAACCATTTACATAACAGGTAGATACCTGGATAAGGGGAATATCACCGGCGGTTTCTGCCAGCTCCATAAGATGACTTAAACTCTGGGTGTTAATGTTCAGTGCAACATCCAGTGGCTCCCGGAAGTTAACGCTGGCGGCGGAGTTGATCACCGCATCCGTCTGCTCTGCCAGGGCCTGGAAACCCGCTTTGGTCATGCCAA
>REBR01000029.1 GCA_007692645.1 Halomonadaceae bacterium
CGACACACCCGACGCCGCAGCTCATGCCCCCACCGCCCATGCTGCCGTCCTTCTCGGCGCCCATTTTGTAGCCGGCCAGGGTGCACACTTCCAGGAACGGGCTGCCCCGGTCCAGCAGCATGCCAATGCGTTCCCGGGGCAGCAGTTTATTGCGCTGCTGGAAGCGGGGGCGGGCTTCTTCCGCCTTGTCCCGCACTTTTTGTTCCGCCGCCCGGAGGATATCGATTTCCGTCTGCAAGGCCGCGGCATTGGCGGCGTAGGCAGGTGAGCGGGGGCTGAGATCGGAATTTAAGGGTTGCATGGTGGGCCCTGTCAGTCGTTTTCTTTGAGAACGTTAGGTACACGGCTGCGATGGAAACCATCGTAGGCGGCATTGTTGGTGGCCTTGGGCAGGGGCCAGACCCGGGTGCCCTGGGAGGCGCCGCCATCGATGCGCACCGTGGTGCCTGAAATAAAGGCGGAGGCGGGGCTTAGCAGAAAGCAGATGGCACCGCTCACTTCCGCTTCCGTACCCAGGCGCTTGCAGGGCACTGCTTCCTGCAGAGAGCGGATCCAGGGCTTCATGCTGTCCGGGTAGCTGTCCATGCCGCTGGAGGCGATCCAGCCCGGGGCCACGGCATTGCAGCGTACGCCTTTGGCGCCCCATTCAATGGCGGCGGTCTGGGTCAGGTTGACCATGCCGGCTCGGGCGGCACCAGAGTGGCCCATGCCGGGCATGCCGCCCCACATGTCGGCGACAATGTTGACCATGGCGCCACCGGTTTTTTGCATGGACTGGTTGAAGACTTCGCGGGCCATGAGAAAGCCACCGGTGAGGTTGGTACGCACCACGGTTTCCCAGCCTTTCTGGTTGATGCCCGCCAGGGGCGAGGGGAACTGGCCGCCGGCATTGTTCACCAGGCCGTGCACCGGGCCGAGATCGGCAATCACCTGTTTGACGGTGGCAGCTACCTGTTCTTCCACCCGTATGTCACAGGCATAGGCCTGGGCGTTGCCGCCGTCTTCGTGAATCTCAGCCGCGACCGTGTCCAATTTGTCCTGTTTGCGGCCCACCAGGGCCACGGTGGCCCCCAGAGCGGCCAGTTCATGGGCGGTACAGCGGCCAATGCCGGAGCCGCCACCGGTGACGATCATGACCTGGCCGTGGAACAGGCCGGGTTTCAATACTGAGTTATAGGGCATGGTGTCGGGTCCTCAGGAATTCTGTGCAAGCAGAGAGGCCGGAATGGCAATGGGGATTTCCAGCAGCTGTTGGGCAAAGGCCTTGCCCTGGGGGTCGATGCGCAGGCTGGCCACACCGCCACCCCCCAGGCTGTGGCGTAACAGGAAGTTATAGCCGTGAATGCCGGGCAGGCTCCAGCGCTCTACGGCGCTGTCTGCCTGATCCAGGGTGTGACCCATCCACTGGGCCACCCGTTCAGGGGTCAGTGCAGCACCAATCCAGGGCCAGAAAGCAGGATCACGGGCCACCACGCCGATATTGCTGTGATCACCTTTATCGCCACTGCGGCCCCAGGCCAGGCGAATCAGGGGCACTTCGGTGTCTGCCTGCTCCGTGGGAGTAGGGGGCAGGGTGTCCGGGGGAAGTTGTGCCGGGTCAAAGCCGCCGTTTTCAGCAATCGCCACAGTGGTTTCCTCACCAGCCGTGCTGGCGGTGACCTGCAGGTGATGCTTTTGCACCAGGCAGGAAAACAGGCGGATCTTGGGCCATACCGTGGGGCGGCCACCGACAATGCCGGTAATGCCCGGGGCCATGCCCGTGGCGGCCTGGGCAATTTCCCGGGAGAACAGCACCAGGGCTTTTTTGTCCGGGTGGGTGACGCTGATCTTTACCACGACTTCACGGCTGTCCTGGCGCTGGCCCTGGGCGCCGTAGGTGGCCTCGCTACCCAGCAGTTCCACATGCTGGTCGCTGTAAGGGGCAAAGCCCTTGTCTGCCAGCAGGCGTGTGGATTTGGCCAGAATGGCGTCAGCCACGACCCGGGCTTTACGCACGGCATCAATGCCTGCCAGCAAAAAGGTGACGGTACATTTATGGCCGTCTGGCCAGGTTCCTGCCACCTTGTAGCTGTTGCTGGGGGGGTAGCCCCGGGCGCCGGTGACGGCCACCCGGTCTTTGCCGGTTTCAGTCAGGGTAACCTGGGTGAAATCACATACCAGGTCCGGCAGGTAGTAGGCTCTGGGGTCATCGATTTCATAGACCAGCTGTTCCGCCACGGTACCGTAACTGACCTGGCCCCCGGTGCCCTCTGGCTTGGTAATTACGCAGTCCCCATTGGCGCTGATTTCGGCAATGGGAAAGCCCATGTTATGGAAGCCGTCGGCCACCTGTTCCCAGTCGGTGAAGTTGCCGCCGGTGACATGGGCGCCACATTCAATCAGGTGACCGGCCAGGCTGCCCTGGGCCAGTTTGTCGTGGTCGTCCCAGGCCCAGCCAAATTCATGCACCAGTGGTGCCAGTACTACCGCGCTGTCTGCCACCCGGCCGGTGATAATAATGTCGGCTCCCTGTTCCAGGGCGGCGACAATGCCGGGGGCGCCCAGGTAGGCGTTCATGCTCAGCATCATGGGGGGCATGCTGGCGCCGGTGAACATTTCGGTTACCCCCTCAGCCGCCAGGGTCTTTTTCTTCGGCAGCAGATCATCCCCCAGTACCAGGGCAATCTTCAGGTCCACCCCCGCTTTATCCACCAGTTGTTGCAGTGCATCCCGGCAGGCCACCGGGTTAACGCCACCGGCATTGCTGATCACGCGGATCTTCTGTTGGGCAATTTTTTCCAACAGGGGCCCCATGACCGTGTGCACAAAGTCCGTGGCAAACCCGGCGTTGGGATCTTTCATTTTCTGGCCGGCCATGATGGACATGGTAATTTCTGCCAGATAATCAAACACCAGGTAGTCCAGGTTGCCCTTGTCCACCAGTTGCTGGGCGGCCGTCTGGGTATCTCCCCAGAAGGCGGAGGCGCAGCCGATGCGCAGTGGGGCCGGAGTCTTGTCAGTCATGAGGGTGTATTCCTTGCTGATGAATCAGTGGCCTTGGCCGCAGTCTGCAGTCAATGTACCTAAACTGGCAAAACCAAGCAAGCGCTTGGTTTAATCTCTTTAAAGTCTGTACTATCAGCTCTGGCGGTGTGGTTTTCCTTAGCCTATCCTCTGTGCCTTAACCGGTTTATTCCCTGACACCCAGCTCTGGAGCCCTCATTGACTGCGACCAATACTACCCAGGCCCCTGCTTTTACCCAGCCGGACAGCCCCCGCGGTCGGCTACTGGTGCAGGCAGCCCATCTGTTCCGGGAAAAAGGTTATGAACGCACCACGGTGCGGGATCTGGCGGCGGCGGTAGGGATTCAGTCTGGCAGTATTTTTCACCACTTCCGCAGTAAGGAAGAGATCCTGCAGGCGGTGATGACAGAAGCGATTCTGTTCAACACCCAGCGGATACGTCAGCGCCTGGCCGCTGTGGGCACAGTGGAAGAAAAGCTGCGGGCCCTGGTGGCCTGTGAACTTAAGTCTGTTAACGGTCGCACCGGCGAGGCCATGGCCGTGCTGGTGTATGAGTGGCGCAGCCTGTCAGCGGAAAGTCAGGCGCGGATTCTGAAGTTGCGTGATGTGTATGAAGGTCTGTGGATGGAAGTGCTGCAGCAGGCGGCAGACCAGGGGATGATCAGTGCAGACCCGTTTGTAGTCCGTCGCTTTCTTACCGGAGCTCTGAGCTGGACCACCACCTGGTATCGCCGGGAAGGGGGGATGACCCTGGAAGACCTGGCAGATCAGGCCATGGCCATGCTGCAGCTGTCCTCCTCTCCTGAAGACGGGCAGGCAAGCGGTTCCCCCAAACATTAAAGTTACGAGACGGAACTGTTTGCATCTGAAGGTGAATGGCTGCCGTTTCTACTGCTAAGGGCATGCTGACGC
>REBR01000027.1 GCA_007692645.1 Halomonadaceae bacterium
ACTCGCTGTAGTTCTGCCGATCAACCCGCTAAGGAATGGCGACAGCGGTACAGAACAAAAACGGGGGGGCCGAGCATGTTATGAGTCCTATACAACAGCTTCTAATAAGGGGGACATAACCCGCGCGCAAGACACCGCACCACGCCCGAAGATTAGTACCCCGTAACAAATCCGCCACTCACCATGCCTCTCAATGGGTTTCAATTCCTCTCCCTGTCATCGGAGGAGGCCCGGCAAAGGCCCACGGAGCGCGGAATCGCTGCTACACTGGAGCCAGTAAGAGCAATGCGCCACAGATTAATAAATAACAACAATTCACATTCCTCACTGCGCTAAATCGTCACACTCTGATGAATCACAGACCCCCAAGAGGCCTATGCCGTGTCAACCGGATCACCCCAGCCCCCCCGGATCGCCATAGTCGAAGACGACGCCGATCAGTGCGCCAGCATGAGCGAATACCTGGTGCTTCGCGGCTATTCGGTCTGGTCGGAACCCAGCGCAGCGGCGTTTTACCGGCACTTGGCGGTCAGCCCGGTTGATATCGTGATACTGGATATCGGCCTGCCCGGGGAGGACGGCCTGAGCGTGGCAAGTCATCTGGCTCAATCCGGCCTGGGCATCCTCATTGTCAGCGCCCGCAGTAGCGTCACGGATCGGTTGAACGGCATGGCTGCGGGGGCTGACAGCTACCTGACCAAGCCCGTGGACTTACACGAGCTGGTCGCCCATATCGAGGCACTCAGAAGGCGACTGGTGCCGGTAAAGGGGTGGGAGACCCAGGAACCGACAGGCTGGAGTCTTTGCCGAAGATCCCGTGAACTGGTAACGGGTGTAGAAGGCACGGTCTTACTGACGCCGAGTGAGTTCGCCCTTCTGGCCTGTCTGATTGACAACAACGGGGAATGCAGCAGACAGCAGATTGCCGGGGCCCTTGACAGCAATCCCAGCCAGTTCAATTACCACCGCATCGACGTACTGCTGAGTCGATTACGGAAAAAAGTGAAGTGCACTATGGACCGTGATCTGCCCGTGGCCAGTGCCCCGCAACAGAAACTGCAACTGACCTGCACCGTGGCTTGGACCTGACAATGTCTGCCCGCAACGCCCCTGTATTAAACATGTTGGTGGGGAGCTTGGTGGCGCTGTGTATGCTGTGTTGCACTGCTGCCCTGGCCGGTGAACGGGAAACCGTTGCCATAACCCAGCTGTCACTGGCACAGGACCCGAGTGCCGAGCTGGGCCCAGGGGATGTGGCAGCGGGCAGGCTGGATTTCTCCCGAATCAGCCCGGGACGACGGAGTCTTGGCACCAGCGATTCGGCCTTCTGGGTCAGAATAGAGGTGCGCAACGCCGGTTCGGCTCCGACCAGTCAGTGGCTGGAAGTGGGCCAGGCAAGGCTGCATGAGATCACCCTCTACGAAAACCACAACGGGCAGTGGCTGGAGCGGCGCGGCGGCACGTCACAGCCGTTTTCCCAGCGGGAAGTCCCCACCCTGACCCAGAATTTCTCCGTGGACCTGGCCCCTGACACCACGAAAGAGCTGCTGGTGCGGGTAGCCAGTAATACCGTGATAATCATCCACCCACGCCTGTGGTCAACCGCTGAGCTGCTGCGAGAGGAAAACCGCAATACCCAGCTTGAATTTTTCACGGCCGGTGCTGTGGTGCTGATGCTGTTCTTCGGCGTTGCCATGTGGGTGATGCTGCGCGAACCCGGTTTTCTCCTGTTCGGATTGGTCAGTCTGTGCTTCCTGCTGTTCCGGTGGAGCATCAAGGGCATCGCCTTCCGGGAATTCTGGCCCGATTCCCCTGAGTGGACACTGCCCTCCATCGGTTTTTTCTGGTCACTGGTGGGCATGCTGATTCCTGTACTGCACCGGATACTTTTGCAGACACCCAGGCATTTCCCAAGAATCGACCGCTTTCTGGTATTCATAGCCGCCAGCTTTGCATTGTTCGCAGTAGGATTCTTTTTCTTGCCCCATCGCCCACTGATGCACGCCTTGTCGGTATGGGGCCTGCTAACCATTTGCCTGCTAAGCCCGATCCTGGGCTATTTGGCCTGGCGCAAAGGGGTTGTACTGTGGGGCTATGCCTTTGCCAGCTATGTGCTGCCCTGGCAGGTCACCCTGTTACTTTACTTCTCCAGCATCGGCTGGCTTCCCTCCTTGCCTGGGGCCTTCACGGAACATGCCATGGCTGGAGCCACTGTGGTGGCCTCCGTGATCATCCTCTCAGGCCTTGCCGCTCGCATACTGCAGGCACAGAAGGAAAAAGCGGACAGCAAAAGAAAACAACGGCAAACCCTGGAGGCGCAAGTAAGGGATCGAACCAGGGAGCTGGAACGGGCCAGGGAGGTGGCCGAAGGTGCCCTTGAAGACAACCGGCAGTTTCTCGCCATGATTTCCCACGAGCTGCGCTCCCCGGTAGCCTCTGCCTCCTCGGCTTGCACCTTGCTTGAAACCCGAGCGGAACAGGATCCGAATCTTCCGGGTCCGATCATAGAACGTATCCGTCGGGCAACTGAAAGAATAACCGCTTTCCTGGATAACCTGTTGGTCGAAGACCAGATGGAATCCGAAAGCTGGAAGGTCACCCGCCAGGACGTCTCTCTAGGGCCGTTACTGGAAGATGTCCTTGACCAGGCCCGACAAAGCGGACCCGGCCATGGGTTTGAGCTGAATACGGAAAGGTTGCCGGATACCGCCCGGATCGATCCGGTCTTGATTCGGATCATGCTGCGCAATTTGCTGGAAAATGCCATCAAGTATTCGCCGCCCGGCTGCCGAATTGTTATTGGCGGGGATGTAGATCCCTCTGGCCACCTCATTTTGGAAGTCGCTGACGAAGGGTCGGGGCTGGATTACTCACAGGCTTCGCACCTGTTCGGTAAGTATGTCCGGGGACAGAACATCGGAACAGTCAGCGGCACAGGCATGGGATTGTACATCGTGCAGCGCATCGCGCAGTTGCACGGTGGCGATATCAGCGTCCGCTCCAACCCGGGTGTGAACACCATATTTCGGGTTACCATCGCTTAACTGACGGCATGGCGCCATGCCCACAAGCACCCACCCTACATAAAGACACCCCAAAACCTTATTGCCAATAAGCATTGCCTTATCGTGCACCATCCAGAAACCCGCTATTCTAAGTTTTCATTTCGAATTTACCGGGGCTATCAGAATTAAAAAAGGGAGCAACCAGGCCAGCCCCACGGGGCGTGACCGGTTTGGAGGCACCTCAAAAGGGGCCTGAGGGTGTTGCCATGGGAATCAGAAACTACGCATTGCGGCTTTTCACGCCATTGCTGGCAGTGATTCTGTTCGCCCTGATACCCACAACATCCCATTCAGAAAGCGCCACAAGGGTCTTTCAGGTTGCGGTCATTGATGATGTCCCCAGCACTCAGGCGGCAACTCGCATACTCAGCGCCGCCTATGGCAAGCTGGGTATCCATATGGAAACCACCATCACCCCATCACGGCGGGCGTTGCTTCTGGCGGACCAGGGGCTGGTGGACGGGGATCTTTTCCGGGTTGAAGCGGTGGCGCAGCAATACCCTAACCTGGTGCAGGTTCCCTACCCCCTGCTCCAGGGCCAGCTGATCGCCGTTGTTGCCCCCCAGCATGACAATCAGCTTCCCGACATTGACGACAGGCCACTGGAAGTGGCGGTGCGGCGAGGGGTCATTATTGCCGAAACCACCGCCCAAAACCTGGGCATGAAACTGGTGCTTACTGACAGCTACCGGCAGATGCGTATCCTGTTAGAACGGGGGCGGGTGGACCTGCTGCTGGTATCGGATATTGAAGGGCTCTCACCGTTGTATCTGAGTGCATGGGGTCACCTGGGTAGAGTGCCTGACCCCGTTGCTCAGTTTACCCTTTACCACTACCTGCATCAT
>REBR01000261.1 GCA_007692645.1 Halomonadaceae bacterium
CACCAGCCGGGTGGTAATTCTGGAGGGTGTGGGGCATGTGCCCATGATTGAGGTGCCGAAACGGACCGCTGAAGAAATGCGCCAGACCATGGCCCGCTGATCCGAAGAGTCTATCCGCAACAAAAAAACCCGCCTGAATGGCGGGTTTTTTGTTGCGCTGCCATCTCTGGCAAGGTCCATTTAACGGTTGTTGACCTGGAACGGCTCTCCAAAGCCATCATCTTCAACAAACATGATGCCGTTGATGGGCACCGGCTCATCAAAGGGCTCCACCATTTCCAGCATCTCAGCGAGCTCAGCCGCTGTGAAAGGCCCGACCAGTTCCTGATCATCCTGATCCATATCACGGTTGACGTTAAAGCTGGAGCTGTCTGAACAACCGACGATAAACAGTCCAAGCACTATCGATGACACTATCAGTTTACACTTGTGCATGATCGGACTCCTTATTCGCCGCCGTTAGGGAACGGGGAGCCTGCCAAAGGGTGGCCCAAGTAGGGGAAACGATGATCGTCAAGCAACAGATCATCTGTCACAACAGCACCATCAGTAACCGGAGCACCATTATTGGGATCAACGAACGGATCGCCATTTTCATCTCTGAGGAAAGGCAACACACCACCAACTACAGCGCGTAACGCAATGTCCACCACATCATCTTTAGGACGACGACCATTGGGGAAGCCGGCAGCATCCAGTTCAAGCAGTCCCAGATCACTCTGTTCATCAAACGGTGTTGGAGCAACCGCAGTGTTAAGGCGCAACATTTCCGATGCCTGGACACCTACCGGCTTGCTATCAAACAAGATCTCATCATTTTCATCAAACAAGGTAAGACCAGTCAGGAAAATCTCAACCAGATCATCACGGGGGTAGATTTCCGGGACCATAACAGCACCGTCTAGAACGATATTCAGCAAATTTGGCAGCGTAGGATTGGTTGCATACGCAGCAAACTGCCCATCATTCCTGGGCTGACTGTGATTGAACCGATCCTTATCCTTAAGACCAATAACAACCTCATTCGTCAGCGGCATACCCACACGGGAAACCTGAGTAAACGCTCCACCACGTACAGATGCGGCCTGGCCCATGGGATCTTCGCTAAAGTTCTTATCCGTCGGCTCAGGATTAATAATCTCTACCTGGCGAATGCTGGCAGTAGTCCAGCCACCAATAACCGGATCGCCTCCTGCGGTCTCCGAATCGGTTCGGGTTAAGCAGTCTGTGGGTACTTCGACTGCCAAGGAGGTGACGTTTTTATTCGCCAGATCATTGCGTCCTGCATCACGATCACCCAGAGGATCAGTAAGGTTAGCGAGGTCAAAGATTTCACCCAGAGCAATAGCAAATGCTTCACGGCGCTGACCTACAAATACTTTTCCTTCACCTGAACAGACGTTGCTGGGCATATCAAAAGTATGAATAAAGGTATCAGCATATGCTGCGTACTCAGGGATGGACTTATTGCCTATGTTGTCCAGCGGCTTCTTAAAAGTATTTTCACCCGTTGACTTGTTAGTCAGCGTCGTTGCAGATCCAGTTCTACGATCACCCTGAATAACACGTAGGGTGTACTCCTGGCGCGTAGCAATAGAGCCTTCACCGTCTGTAGCACCTGGGCCTATTTCACCGATATTCTTAAGGGGAACAGAAACCATAGTACCGCCAATATCGAGCTGCAGGTCCTGATTAACATCGCTGAAATTGAACTGGAACGTCAGATTTTCCTGGCCATTGGCTGACCAGTCGATGTGTATTTCGTAAATGGCATTTTCATCCAGATCAAAATAGTTAGGACCACCAAATGGAGATTGCAGTGGCAAATAGTTAGCGATCATGGTTACGTAACCATTGTCACTTTCCCCGCCCATTCGGCCATCTTCATAACTGCGGAACATATAAAAATCAGTGCCATCCACCTTGGGCCGTTCCGTAATAAACGGCGCTTCCCGGTGACTGGAGGCCTGCACCATAGCAGTAGACAGGCAGAGCCCGGCCACGGCAGTGGCCAGTGCGGCGCGTTGGAATGTACTCTTCATTTGTAAACCCTCAGCAATATTTGTTTTCAGCATATTTTATGCACAATTGAAGTTACTCCGGGCCCGGGCATTAAGTTGCAGTAATCACATGAAATTTTATGCCAGGCATTTATGGCGGATGCCCAATAACTCCGTTGTCAGTGGCCGCACACCTGCTCCTAACCTCCTCAGGCAAACTCCCCCCTACATACATGCATCTGTGAAGAGCGCTGCTGCGTATGACTATCACCGCTTCCAATAACAATGTCGGAGTTTTCATCATGCAGGACGAGATCCGTCAGTCTGAGCTCATCAGTCTGCTGGGGGCCGTAGCCCAGCAGGACCGGCAGGCATTCCACCGGTTGTACCAACAGGTAGCAGGACGCATGTTTGGTCTGTGTCGCAAACTGACCGGGCAACAGGAACTGGCAGAAGAGGCGCTGCAGGATGCCTTTATCCGCATTTGGCATCACGCCGGGGAATACCACAGTGAGCGGGGAGCCCCCCTGAGCTGGATGATGACCATTGCCCGCAACCGGACTCTTGATCTGATGCGCTCCCGAAAAGTGCACCAGGGTGCATCCAATGAAGTGATCGACATTATGGAGGACGAGCGTGCCGGCCCACTGGACGCCACCTTGCACCAGGATGGCAGCGCCGCTCTGGCCATGTGCCTGGATGAGCTAAGCCAGAACCAGCGGGACTCGGTGCTGTTATCGTATTACCGGGGTTTTACCCATGAGGAGCTGGCAGAGTTTCTCGGCACGCCCATTGGCACCATTAAAAGCTGGATTCGACGGGGACTAATTGCCGTCAGGAGGTGTCTTGAACGATGAAAATAACCCAGGAACGTATTGAGTCTCTGGCCCCGGAATATGTTCTGGGCACCCTCCAGGGCCATGCCCGGCGTCGCTTCCAGCAATGGATGATGGATTCTGCAGAGGTGCGCCGGGAAGTCTGGTTCTGGGAAGAAAAACTCAGCCAGCTGGCACTGGTGATTCCGGCAGAGCAGCCTCCGGCCTCGGTCTGGGAAGCCATTGAAACCCGCTTATGGCCCTCCCGGGCAACGGCCCCCGTAAAAGCCCGGCCCAAAGCCGGCTTTAGCTGGCTGTTGCCAGGCTGGAGCCTGATGGCCACTGCCGCTGCCCTGGTGCTGGCAGTGCTCCTGATGCAGCAACCGGCGCCAGAGCCGGAGGCACCCTGGTCAGCCCTGACCGGTGCTATTGTGCAGGCTGATGTGGATCAGCCCCTGTGGCTGGTGAGCGAAGACTCCCGCAGTCAGTTTTTGCATCTGCGACCGGTAGCGGCCGCTCAGCCAGAGGCGGATAAAGACTATGAACTCTGGGTGGTGCCGGAAGATGATGCCGCGCCTATTTCCCTTGGCGTTATTCCGGTCAGCCGTGATCGCTACCAGATCACCCTGACCCCGGAGGTGCGTGAAGCCCTGGAACGTAGCCGGACTCTCGCCATCAGCCTGGAGCCGCAGGGGGGGTCACCCAGTGGCGCACCCACCGGGCCGATTCTTCACGTGACCACCCTCTACGAACTGTAAAGGGTGATTCTGACGGCCAGCTTTCACTCCGGAAGCTGGCCGTTTTCCGTTAATAACCCGTCAGCTCCATATACCCTCGCCCCTGATGACTTCCGCTGACTTCCACCGGGCTTTCCCAGTAGGGAAACTGCCCAAGATTCCAGTAATCCCCTGGGGGAGCGGCCACAGTAAGCGCCACGTTCTGGCCCGGAATGCGGATCTCCCAGCCCACAGGTACCCGACCCCGGGGGGTTTCCCGCCAGCTCACCGGATCGATCGTCAGTTCTCCCGGACCCAACCCCTGCACATCCCGCTCCGGGGTAATCCAGCTG
>REBR01000141.1 GCA_007692645.1 Halomonadaceae bacterium
GTGCAGGTAGTGACCTTTAATGCCCCGGGCATGTTCCGGGCCGCGGTGAACAGCCTGCTGGGACTGACGGTGCTGTGGCGGTTGCGGGGGCACGGCAGCCTGAAGTCCTATTACGCGGAGTTTGACCGGGCCCTGCACCTGCGTTCTGAGTACGACCTGGTGTCACTGGCGGTGGGTCCACAGATATCGGGTAATACCCGGACCCTGAAGAACACTCTGTGTGCCCGGCTTAAACCCCGGCACTGGTGGCTACCGCCCCGGGCTATCGGCAGATACCTGCGCCGGGCAAACTGTGCTCACCGCATGGCCACCATGGTGAAGCTGGTGTCCGGGATTGACCGTTACCGGCAGCCGGTACGCTGGGTGTAGGCGGGCAGTGCCCGCCTGCCGTCAGAAGCCTTCAGGTGCCGTGAAGCGGCTCAGGCCCGCCTGCTCCATCAGCTGGGCAACGCCAATAGTGGTCAGGTCCATGCCTGGGGCACCAATGATCTGCACATTGATGGGCAGGCCATGGCGGTCTTTACCGATGGGGGCGGAAGTGGCGGGCAGGCCAAGAACCGTGGCCAGGGCGATCCAGTTCATCTTGTCGGTATAGGGCCGGGGGTTGCCATTCACCGAGATGTGGCGCTTGAACATGGGCATGCTGTGGTCATGGGGGATGGCGGTGGTGGGGGCCACCGGGGTCAGCAGTACATCTGCATCCGCAAACACTTTGCGCACTACCGCCGCACGCAACTGCTCCCGCTGTTCGTGGTGGCTGACCCATTGCAGGAACGACTGGTTGACCCCGGCCGCATACTGGTCAATACCATGGGTTGCCTTGATCCAGCGGCCGAAGATTTTCATGCTCCGTTCCACCCAGCGCATCTGACGCCGTTGCTTGGCCTTGAAACCGCTGCCCAGCAAGGTGCCGAGCAGGTTGTAATACAAGGGCAGTATCCCCTCATGGTTAATCAGCGGTGACTGGCAATGGCTGACAGTGGCGCCGGCGGCTTCCAGGGCCCCTGCCAGGGTCTGGTACTGTTCACCCAGCTCATCCTCGATGGGGGTGAGGGGGTCGCTGAAACGGGTAGCGACCCTGACCTGGGACAGGGCCGTGAGGCGGCAGGGAGGCAGCACCACCTGCCAGTGGGGGCCCTCATGGGTTGGGGCAGCGGCAATAATTTCCAGCAAAAAAGCCAGGTCATCGGCGCTGCGGGCCATGGGCCCCCCCACCGCCAGGTCCGGCTGGCTCAGGGTGCCCACCGGGCCGGGAATGTGGCCCCGCAGGGAGACAATGCCACGGCTGGGCTTGTGGCCATAGATACCACAGAAGTGCGCCGGGGTTCGAATAGAGCCCCCCACATCACTGCCCAGTTCAAGGTGGGTGAAGCCCGCCGCCAGGGCAGCAGCACCGCCGCCGGAAGATCCCCCCGGGGTGCGGCTGGTGTCATAGGGGTTATGGCTGATGCCATAGACCTTGTTATAGGTCTGGGTGTCTGAGGCATACAGGGGCACATTGGTTTTGCCCATAATAATGGCGCCGGCGTCCACCAGGCGCTGGATGGTGTCTGCATGGCGCTTCGGGCGATAGTCCTTAAGGGCAGGAGCACCGGCAGTGCAGGCCATGCCGGTTACTTCCCACACATCCTTGATGGTGATGGGCAGTCCATGGAGTGGTCCCAGTGAGCGTCCGTCAGCCAGGGCCTGGTCCGCGGCCCGGGCCTGGTCCATGGCGTCATCGGCAATGGCAACCACGGCATTCAGGGGGCCGTTTAACGCCTTGATACGATCCAGCAAGGTCTGGGTCAGGTGGGCGCTGCTCAGTTCACCGCTGGCCAGGGCGGCGGCGGTACTGCGGGCGGAGTTGTAATGCCACTGTGTCATAGGAGTTCCTGGTTCAGTCTGAGTTATTGTTTTGTGCGAGGCGCTCATCCAGCTCAGTACGCCAGTGTTTGATCCGGACCTGATCTTTGATCAGTTCCAAGACTTCCACCACCGCAGCCACCACCTGCTGGCTACTGGCGCTGTCCGGTTCTTCCTGTTCGTTGATAAAGACCTCAACCAGGTCCTCCACAAAGGCATGGTTGTTGCGGGAGGCCAGGTCGGAAAGAATCTGGTGAATTACCTGGGCCACAATGTCCCCCACGGCCCGGTCCAGGGCATGGGATGCCCAGGTACCGATCACCGGCATATAGCGCAGGGGCTTCAGGTCTTTATTCTGGTTCATGGCCTCGGCCACATTCTCTTCCAGGTAGCGGCGCAGGTCCTGGTGCTTGGGGACATAGCCGTGGCGGGCACCTTCGGCGACTTTTTCTGACAGCCAGTCCACCAGCTGCTGGCGCCGGGGTAACAGGATTTCCTGCTGGATGCGATGCAGCACCGGTGAGCCACGCTGAACTTCAACCTGAGTGCCGCTGAGCACCTTGATCACAATCCGGTCAGTGAGCTCCTCCAGCAGTGCCTCGTAGTAAAAGTTGAAAAACTCAAACAGCCGGGTCTTGGACAGATCAATAATGCCGTACTTCTGCAAACGGTAGAGAATACTGACCACCCGCAGTATCCGCAACACCCGGGCCCCGGAGGTGGGGATACAGCCCACCAGGTCGTACCAGTGAATAAAGGGGTAAAAATACCAGCGCTGATAGGTGCCTTTCACCACCGCATGGCCCCAGCGCAGGGCAAACTCGCTGAGAAAGAGACTGACAAAAATAAGGTCGTAAAAGATGAAATTGCGGTGGATAGGGTCGTAGAATGCGGCCAGATCGGGGGCGCCCTGGCGAACCATGTCCTGAATGCCATTCACGGCGTAGAGTGAGTCCAGCAACAGCCAGGTCAGGTTGATAAACAGCAAAATCAACATCACCGCGTCCAGGGCAAACCAGAGTCGTTGGTGGCTGGAGCGGAGTTTTTCCCGGTTCAATGACAGCACAGACACAGATCCTTCAATACGAAAAGCATGTTTTAACAGAGGATAACCCCGGATGCATTATCCACAACGCATTGTTTGCCTGACAGAGGAAACAACCGAGACACTATATGCTATTGGGGCTCAGGACAGGATAGTTGGCATTTCCGGCTTTACCGTCAGGCCACCCCATGCCCGGCGAGAAAAGCCCAAAGTGTCAGCCTTTACCTCTGCCCGCCATGACGAAATTCTGGCCCTGAAGCCGGACCTGGTGCTGGGGTTTTCCGATATGCAGGCAGATATTGCCGCAGAGCTGGTTCGGGCCGGGGTGGCGGTGCATGTGTTTAACCAGCGTTCGGTAGCGGGCATTCTCACCATGATCCGCACCCTGGGCGGCATGCTGGGCCTGTCTGCCAACACCGATGAGTTGGCGGACCTGCTGTGGCAACGGCTGCAGGCCATCAGCGCCCAGCAGGCCAAGCTGCCACGGCGGCCCCGGGTGTATTTTGAGGAGTGGGGCGACCCCATGATCAGTGGCATTGGCTGGGTGTCTGAGCTGATCACCATGGCCGGTGGCGAGGATATCTTCCCGGAGCTGGCCGCAGAGCCCGGGGCCCGTGAGCGCATTATCGCCGACCCCGCTGAAGTGATCGCCCGGGCGCCGGACATTATTATCGGCTCCTGGTGCGGGCGCAAATTCCGCCCTGAACTGATCGCCCAGCGCCCTGGCTGGGATGCCATACCGGCGGTGAAAAATGGCCAGGTCCATGAGATCAAATCACCGTTGATTCTGCAGCCTGGCCCCGCCGCTCTGACCGATGGGGTAGACAGTCTGTGTCGAATCATTGATCAGGTCGCGTTAAACTAGCGCCCACTGATTTTTAGGGAGTGAGTCATTGGGTAAGCGTTTGCGGGCACTGGAAGCGGCGGTCACCGGTACCTATGACAGGGTCTGGGATTGCTGTTGTGA
>REBR01000123.1 GCA_007692645.1 Halomonadaceae bacterium
GTATTGGTTGGGCATCTGCTATTTTCGGTATCGGTGGTGGCACCCTGACGGTGCCTTTTCTTAGTTGGTGTGGCGTGCGTGCCCAGCAGGCTGTGGCCACCTCTGCTGCCTGTGGTTTGCCCATTGCCTTGTCCGGTGCCGTAACCAATATTCTGGTGGGCTGGCAGCGGCAAGGGTTGCCCGAGTACAGTCTCGGTTTTATCTATTTACCGGCATTGCTGGGTATTATTATCACCAGTGTGCCTTTTGCCATACTGGGGGCCAGACTGGCCCACCGGTTGCCGGAGAAGCTGCTAAAGCGCCTGTTCGCCCTGCTGCTGCTGGGTGTGGGACTCCGTTTTCTGCTGGCGGCCTGAGGGCCCCCGAGTGAGTTGACCTATGCTGCAACATCCTGATTTCGACCCGGTGGCCATTGGTATCGGCCCCATGGAAATCCACTGGTACGGCCTGACCTACGTGGTGGCCTTTCTTGGCGGCTGGTGGCTGGGTCGTCTGCGGGCCCGCCGTCCCGGTTCCCCCCTGAGTGAACAACAACTGGGTGATCTGCTGTTCTATGTGGCACTGGGGGTGATTCTCGGGGGCCGTTTCGGTTTCGTGATTTTTTACCATTTCGACCGGTTTCTGCAGGACCCCCTGTGGTTGTTGCGTATCTGGGAAGGGGGCATGGCCTTCCACGGTGGCCTGATCGGGGTGCTGGTGGCCATGTTGCTGTATGCCCGCAGCCTGGGGCTGCGCTTCTTTCAGGTGGCGGACTTTGTGGCTCCTCTGGTGCCACTGGGCCTGGGTATGGGGCGACTGGGTAATTTCATCAACGGCGAGCTGTGGGGCCGGCCCACTGAGGTAGCCTGGGGTATGGTGTTTCCAAACGCCCCGGATGCCCTGGCGCGCCACCCTTCCCAGCTTTACCAGTTTGCCCTGGAGGGGGTGATACTGTTTACCCTGTTGTGGTGGTTCTCCTCGAAACCCCGCCCCATGATGGCGGTCTCCGGGCTATTCCTGGTGGGCTACGGCTTGACCCGGGTGGTGGTGGAGTTCTTCCGGGAGCCGGATGCCCACCTGGGATTCGTGGCCATGGAATGGCTGACCATGGGGCAGTTGTTATCTGTGCCCATGATACTGGCGGGGGCCGGGCTGATGGTCTGGGCCTACCAGCGCCAAACCAACGCTACTGGAGCCTGAACAATGGAAAGCTATCTGGCGCTGATGCGCGATGTCATGGATAACGGCACCGACCGGGGGGACCGCACCGGTGTTGGCACCCGTTCCCTGTTCGGCCGGCAGCTGCGGTTTGATCTTTCCCAGGGATTCCCGCTGCTGACCACCAAGAAAGTGCACCTGCGCAGCATTATTCAGGAGTTGCTGTGGTTTCTGCAGGGCTCCACGGACAACCGCTGGCTGCAGGAGCGTCAGGTGTCTATCTGGAATGAGTGGGCCCTGGAAAACGGGGATCTGGGGCCTATTTACGGCAAGCAGTGGCGAAGCTGGGCCTGTCCCGATGGCAGCACCATCGACCAGATCAGCGAGGTACTGGCCCAGATCCGCAGCAAGCCCCATTCCCGGCGGCTGCTGGTGAGCGCCTGGAACCCGGCGGAGTTGCCGGATGAATCACTCAGTCCCCAGGACAATGTGCGCGCCGGTCGTATGGCCCTGGCTCCCTGTCACTGCCTGTTCCAGTTCTATGTGGCCAATGGCCGCCTGTCCTGCCAGCTGTACCAGCGCAGTGCCGATCTGTTTCTGGGGGTGCCGTTCAATATCGCCTCTTACAGCCTGCTGGTGCATATGCTGGCTCAGCAGGCGGATCTGGAAGTGGGGGACTTCGTACATACCTTTGGGGATGTGCATCTCTACCACAACCATATGACCGACGACATCGTCCACCGGCAGCTGTCCCGTACCCCGGGGCCATTACCCCAGCTGACCCTGGCACGCCGCCCGGAGAGCCTGTTTGACTATGCCCTGGAGGATTTTGAGATTCAGGGATATGATCCGGCTCCCGGTATCAAGGCACCGATTGCGGTTTGACCGGTCGTTAACCACAGACATTTTTCATTGAGTAAGGAGGCGCCATGCGTCTGGCAATGGTCGTGGCCATGGCCCGCAACCGGGTTATCGGCCGTAATAACAAGCTGCCCTGGTATCTGCCGGAGGATCTGCCCCATTTCAAGCGCACCACCATGGGCAAACCCCTGATCATGGGCCGCAAAACCTTTGACTCCATTGGCAGGCCCCTGCCAGGTCGGCTGAATATTGTACTGACCCGTAACCCGGACTGGTCTGCCCCCGGGGTGACGGCGGTGACGGATATTGAGCAGGGCTTAAGGCAGGCCCGGGCTCAAGGGGAGATCGACGGGGTGGATGACATCATGATCATCGGTGGTGGTCATGTGTATGAGAGCCTGCTGGGGCAAACTGACCGTCTCTATATGACCGAAGTTCATGCAGAGATTACCGGCGATGCCTGGTTCCCGGAGCTTGACTGGGATCAGTGGCAGGAAGTCAGCAGGGAGGATTTTCAGGGCACGGAAAAGAACCCCCATGATTACAGCCTGGTGGTGTATGACCGCCGTCCGGCATCATCCTAACCATAAAGAGAATTGCCATGCATTTTGATCAGTTGCTGGAAGCGGCCACCGCTGGAGAGGTTGTGCTGCCGGAAGATTGGGGTCAGGGCAGGGCCACCTTTGGTGGACTGCTTGGCGCCCTGGCCAACCAGGCCATGCGAGCCTGCCTTTCCGACCATCGGCCACTGCGCTCCCTGAGCGTGGCCTTTGTGGGCCCGGCAGCTCCCGGTGAGAAGGTACAGATTCGGGCAGAAGTGCTGCGCCAGGGTAAATCCGTGACCCAGATTGAAAGCCGTATTACCCAGCACGGTGAAACCGTGCTGGTGGCTTTGGGCAGCTACGGCCATGGCCGTGAGTCTGTGGTGCAGGTGCCGGGCAGGGCAGCGCCCACCGCCCCCGCCCCGGAGAAAGCCCCGGCACTGCCCTGGATTGAAGGGGTAACGCCGGCGTTCACCCAGCATATTGCCATGCACTTCGGCCTGGGTGGTTTCCCATTCACCGGTTCTGAAAGCCGGGAAATGGGGGGCTGGATGCGCTTCAAGGAAGCACCCCGGGCCATGACGGAGTCTCATCTGATTGCCCTGGCCGACGCCTGGCCACCGGCAGTGTTGCCGCAACTGAAAAAACCGGCCCCTGCCAGCTCCCTGAGCTGGACCTTACAGATTGTAGAGCCGGAACCCCGGCTGGCATCGGATGATTGGCTGCTTTACGAAGCCAGTATCGATCAGGCCCGGGAGGGCTATGGCCAGACACAGGCTGGTATCTGGAGCCGTGATGGCCAGTTGTTGGCGCTCAGTCATCAGGCTGTGACTGTATTTGCATAAAGTGTGTTAGCGCTTGCTGACTTGCTGGCGCCTGTGATTGAGGTGGTGTTGCCAGGGCGGGTGAGTTTTCAGGACTCTGGCACGTCCGGTAGACGGTTAGAGCGGGGATCGTCCCACTCCATTTGCCGTGGGTCGTACCAACCCAGGCGTTCCCGAACCTGTTCCCGGGAGCGTTCTGAGAGGCTCAGCCAGATGGCGGTAAAGCGTTCTACAGCCTCATTTCTGCGAGTACCGCTACGGCTTTGCAGAGCATGGATGATGCCGGGCAGGCGCAGGGCTTCACCCAGTTGGCCGGGCACCAGTACGGTTTGCCCCATGATTACCTTGCGGTGCTGACGCCGGGACAATACCGCAGCCAGCACCCGGGCCGCCTGCAATGCCGTGTCCTGGTTAAAATCATGGGGGTTCATGGGGGACTCCGCTGGCATTGCAGGTGGCTAAAAGACCATGCTAGCGCAAAATGCTGCGCCGGAGCAGTCTCTGCAGTTGATTTCATTGCGTGACCCCGGCCGTTGGGCTTGCTACGGTGAGGTTTGTGTCCAAGGGAGATGAGTCCATTGAACAACGAAACCATTTTGAATGCCTATAAGCGCTATGCCCCGGTTTACGACTGGGTGTTTGGCAAGATTTTCCATCCTGGCCGTCAGGCTGCCCTGGACGCCATGAACTGGCAAACCGGTGATCAGGTGCTGGAAGTGGGGGTGGGCACGGGTCTGTCCCTGCCGGATTATCCAGCGGATGTGACGGTTACCGGGATTGACCTGTCAAAGCCGATGCTGGATAAGGCCCGCAAGCGGGTCAAAGACGATGCCCTGAGCAATGTCACCCTGCATTGTATGGACGCTCAGAAGCTGGACTTTCCTGACCAGACTTTCGATAAGATCATTGTGTTGTATGTGTTGTCCGTTGTGCCGGACCCTTACCAGGTGCTCGCGGAAATCCGTCGGGTCTGTAAACCTGGTGCTGAGGTAATTTTTGTTAATCATTTTAGTAAAGAGAATCCTTTAATCCGCCGGATTGAGGCGGGCCTGGCCCGCTACGCCAGTGGCCTGGGCTTCCAGCCAGATTTCCCGCTGCAGCCAGTGCTGGATAATGTGGGGCTGGAGGTGCAGGAGGTGCGGGCGGTGAATATGCTGGGTTACTGGACCATGGTCCATGGCCGCCATGTGGAGCAGCCATGAAAAGAGCACTTTTCCCACTGGGTTCCATTGTATTGCCGGGGGGAAGGCTGCCGCTGCAGCTGTTCGAGCGGCGCTACCTGGATATGCTCTCCCGTTGCATGCGCGAGGAAGAAGGTTTTGTGATCCTGCTGATGCAGGAGCGGCAGCCTGATACCCAGGCAGATGTCAGGTTCCACTCAGTGGGAACCCTGGTGAAGGTAGTGGATTTTTCCCCCCTGAGTAATGGCCTTCTGGGGATTACTGTAGCCGGGGACCGTAAGGTCCAGGTACTGCGTCATTGGCAGGAAACCACCGGACTGCACTGGGGTGAGCTGGAAGAGTTACCGCCAGAGGAGTGGGCAGCAACACCTGCTCATTACATTGAGCTTGAGAACGTATTACGTGCTCTGGTGCAACACCCGGCGGTGCAGTCCCTGGAGATGACCATTGATTACCAGGATGCCAGGGATCTTGGTTGGCGGCTGACGGAGTTGTTGCCTCTGGAGAGCGAGCAAAAGCAGCGCCTGGTGGCCTGTACCGACCCCCTCCAGCGTCTGGCACAGATAGCCCATTGGATGGAAAGCATGGGCTGAGGTGCCGATACCTGGCTATTGATACCAGGCCCGGTTGTGGCCGCTGCTCTGGGCAGCTTTGAGGGCTTCCCGGCTGCGGGTTTCCAGGGCTACCGGGTCGCTTTCATCATCGCCCCGGGTGGTGCAACCAAGGCTTGTGGTCAGACTATCTACCACCGGCCACCGTTCTTCCGCCATTTGGCGTCGTAAGCGTTCCACCATGACCCTTACCCCTTCTTCCGGGGTGTATGGCAGCAACAGATAGAAGCTGCCTTCGCCGCCGTAATAGTGGCTGTCCCCGGCGCGCAGGGCCTGCTGCAGCTTTTCACTGAGCTGTCGCAGCACCGGTTGCATATTCACGTTGCCGTGCAGATCCAGCATTTCCTGGTAATAATCCACCGCCAGACACACCAGAGACAGGGCATGGCCGGTCACCTGGGAGCGGCTGATTTCCCGGGTCAGGGTGTCCTGGAAATAACGCAGGTTGCCAGCACCGGTGTCGCTGTCAATCAGCGTCAGAGTATCCACCGAGTGAGCATTGTAATGATAGCGATAGGCAAACAGTGCTGCAGCCAGGATAAGCAGCATCAGGCCGATCAAGGTCGCTGCCAGGGGGTAATTCCAGCGGCCATGGAACAGCACTGCGGTAAGAATGACCAACAGGCTGCACAGTATCAGCCCCCGCTTCAGGGGTAGAACCAGCAGGTTCAGTAGCACCAGTGGGAATAACCACAACAGGGCCATATCACTGTGCTGGCTGGCTGCCAGCAGCGCCACGACGCCGGCCCCGGCAAGCAGGTACTGATGGGCAATGGCTTTGAGTTGCTGGCGACGCATCACCAGGGTGTAACCCAACCCGGCTGCCAGTAACAGGGTGACTATCAGGGCATTGAAAAACAGCCCGTAAAAGCCGTAGCTAAGATTGAGGGTGGCGGTGAGGAGAAATGCCAGCATTCCGGCACCATAGCCAAGGCCGTGGGTGCGGGTGCGCAGGTGGGTTTCAGTCATGGGGACGCCTCAGAATAGGACTCTACCTGGTTGCCGCCCCGGCGCCTGGCCCTGGCCAGGGCGTCCCGGGTTTTCTGCCGCAGGCTGTCACTGTCGTCTCCCACATTGAGACCGGCGATGCCAGCGCTCAGTGTCAGGGGCAGATCATGGCTTTGCATCAGTTTGCAGGCCTCCTGGCGCAGGGTTTCAGTGAGGTTGGCAGCGCTGGCAGTATCCGTGACCGGCAGCAACAGGAAGAAGCCGGCACCCTCCAGCCGGTAATAACTGTCGAAGTCTCTGAGACGCTGATGCAGCAGCCGGCCGATACGGTGAATCATGGCCTCCCGGTCTGCTCTGGGCAGCGTGGGCTGATCAGCGTCCGGAACATCCATGGCCAGGGACACCACCGACAGTGCGGTACCCTCCCGTTCACTGCGGGAGATCTCCTTGTCCAGGTCATGCTTCAGGGTATCCTGGGTGGAAGCCAGGGTAAGGGCATCGGTGCGTCGCAGTGGAGCCAGTTGCGCCGTTTTGTACTCCCGCAAAAAGACAAACAGCCCGGTCAGTACAATAGTGAGTCCCAGCATGGGTAGTAACTGATGCCGTTCCGCACCCAGGGCCCCCTGGTTACTCATTATCCCTATCATCACCATAAACACGGTGCTAAGCACCGCCGCGGGAGTCAGACTCCAGACCATGGAAACCAGCAGTGGCAATACAAACAGCCAGGCGAGCATGACCGTCAGATGGCCACTCAACACCGCCCAGGACATCACCAGCATCAGCAGTGTCGCCAATCTTACCAGGGGGCGGCCGCGCACCAGTTCATGATCCCGGGTAAGCCGGTAGTGGGCGCCGGCAATCAACATTAGCACCAGAGCCACCAGAGCTGGCAGCCACTGCCCTTGAAGCCCGGACAGCAGGGCAAAGGCGGCAATCAGCAGGGCGGCATACAGTGACAGATGCCGGTAAGCGCGGGGTAACGGTTGTTCTTTGTCCAATGGGTATCCTTAAGTGGGCGCTGATCATGGATCAGGGCCTGCTGGTTCGGATTCTGGCGTCTGCAGGGTATAATAGACGAAATAGAGCAGGTCATCAGCGGTCAAGCCGTTTTGGCCCTCCAGCATAATCAGGAAAAACAGGAGTTGCATGGATATTCACGCATACATCACCGAGGTAGGCCAGCGTGCCAGGGCTGCCGCCAGGGTTATGGCCCGGGCCACTACCGGTGACCGTGACCGGGCACTGAAGGCGATTGCCGATGCCCTGGATCAGGCTCGTGAGTCTCTGGTCAGTGCCAACGCAAAGGATCTGGAGGCGGCCCGGGCAGCGGGCATGGAAGAGGCCATGCTGGATCGGCTGGCCCTGACCCCGGTCCGCATTGACAGCATGATTGAAGGGCTGCGACAGGTGGCCGCTCTAGCTGACCCGATTGGGGAGATTACCGGCATGAGTTACCGCCCCTCCGGTATTCAGGTGGGACGCATGCGGGTGCCTTTGGGGGTGATTGGCATTATTTATGAATCCCGGCCCAATGTGACGGTGGATGCCGCCAGCCTGTGTCTTAAGTCCGGCAATGCCTGCATCCTGCGGGGCGGTTCAGAGTCCTTTCACAGCAACCAGGCCATCGCCGGGTGTGTTGCCCTGGGTCTGGAGCAGGCCGGTCTGCCGGCAGATGGGGTGCAGGTCATCAGCACCACCGAGCGGGCGGCAGTGGGGGAGCTGATCACCATGCCGCAGTATGTGGATGTTATTGTCCCCCGGGGCGGTAAGGGCCTGATTGAGCGTATCAGCCGGGACGCCAAGGTGCCGGTGATCAAGCATCTGGATGGCATCTGCCATGTGTACATTGACCGGGATGCGGATCCGGATAAAGCGCTGGCGGTGACCCTGAACTCCAAGACCCACCGGTACGGTACCTGCAATACCCTGGAAACCCTGCTGGTGGACGCCCCGGTGGCGGCCACCCTGCTGCCGGTTATCGCCGCGGCCCTGACTGAGGCCGGGGTAGAGTTGCGTGGCTGTGCCCGTAGCCGGGAAGTGTTACCCCAGGCCCTGCCGGCCACGGAAGAAGACTGGCAGACAGAGTACCTGGCCCCGATCCTGTCCATCCGTGTGGTGGATGGGCTGGATGAGGCCATTGAGCATATCAATCGCTACAGTTCACAGCATACCGACAGCATAATTACGGAAAATTACAGCCGGGTGCGGCGTTTTATCAGCGAGGTGGATTCCAGTTCGGTCATGGCCAACGCCTCTACCCGCTTTGCCGACGGCTTCGAATACGGCCTGGGGGCAGAAATCGGCATTTCCACAGACAAGCTCCACGCCCGGGGACCGGTGGGTCTGGCCGGTCTGACGTCGGAAAAGTATGTGGTATTTGGTAACGGACATATCCGGACCTAGGAGCCTCTGTTATGCTCCACATCATTATGGGTGGCACCTTTGATCCGGTGCATAACGGCCATTTACGGGTGGCGGTGGAATTACGCGAGCAACTGGGGGCCGCAGTCGTCCACCTGATGCCCAGCAATGTGCCGCCGCACCGGCAACAGCCAGGAGCCAGCCCTGACCAGCGCCTGCATATGCTGCGCCTGGCAGTGGCGAATGAGCCGGGTTTGCAGGTGGATGACCGGGAGCTGCGTCTTGCTACCACCTCCTATACCGCAGAGACATTACGGGCCCTGCGGCAGGATCTCGGCCAGCAGCAGGCCGTGGCGCTGGTTCTGGGTATGGATGCGTTTATGGGCCTGCCAGACTGGCATGAAGCCCACAGCATTCTGCGCCAAGGCCACGTGATTGTAGTGGAGCGCCCGGAGCACCCACTGGATAGCCGCAGCGAAGCCGGGCAATGGTTACGGGCCCACGAAACGGATGATATCCGGCAACTCGAAACCCGGCCTGCTGGCTATATGCTACTGGCCCGGCCGCCGTTGCTGGCCATCTCCGCCACCGCCATCCGTGAGCGGGTGGCGGCAGGTCGATCTATACGCTATCTGTTACCGGATGCAGTGCGCGACTATATTCAACAGCAGGGTCTGTACCGGCAGGGGGCCACTGAATCACCCCTGGCCGATACTGTTCCTGACCAGTAATTTTCCATTGTAAGGGTCCATAGACGTTATGCAGGCAGATGCACTGAAAGAGCTGATCAGTACCGCGGTTAGCGACCGCAAAGGTGAAGACATCGTAGTGCTGGATGTGCGTGATCGCACCAGCGTGGCGGATTACATGATTATCGCCTCTGGCACCTCCAAGCGGCATATCTACTCTATTGCCGAACACGTGGTGGTGTCTGCCAAGAGTCAAGGCAATGCGCCACCCAAGGTGGAAGGGGGCAACGGCAGCGACTGGGTACTGGTAGATCTGGGGGACGTGATTCTCCATGTGATGCTGCCTGCTGCCCGGGAGTTTTATGATCTGGAACGCTTCTGGCGCGATGCCCCAGGACTGGAAATGGTAGGTCCCGAATAATTCATGCGGTTACGTTTGTTGTGTGCCGGGCAGCGTATGCCGGGTTGGGTGACCCAGGGTGTAGACAGTTATCGTCAGCGCATGCCCCGGGAAATGCCCCTGGAATTGAACGAAATCGCCCTGGCCAAACGGCCAGGGCGTAATCCCGATATTGCCCGGGCTATTGCCAGTGAAGGCCAGCAGCTCCTGGCCGCAGTGCGCCCCACCGACCGGGTGATTGCCCTGGAAGTGACGGGCAAGGCCTGGTCGACAGAACAGCTGGCAATGCAGATGCAGGACTGGCAAATGCAAGGTAACGATCTGTCTTTCCTGGTGGGGGGGCCCGATGGCCTTTCCGATGCCTGTCGTCAGCGCGCTGACCAGCAATGGTCCCTTTCGCCTCTGACCTTGCCCCATCCCCTGGTACGTATTCTGCTGGCAGAACAGCTTTACCGGGCCTGGACTGTGATTACCAACCACCCTTACCACCGGGCCGGCTGATGATGGACTGGGGCACACTCAAGGACACGCTGCAGGAGAAGCGCCTGTTTCAGAGCCGGGTCATGGTGGCGGTGATGATGGTATTTGCCATTTTCCTGATACTGGGGGCGCGGCTTTACCAGTTGCAGATTGTGGAAACCCAGACCTATACCACGCTATCGGATCGCAACCGGGTCCAGGTGCAGCCGGTACCCCCAACCCGGGGCCTGATTTACGACCGTAATGGCCAGTTGCTGGCAGAGAATCGCCCGGTATTCAGCCTTACGGTGTTGCCGGAGCGGGTCAGCGACATGCCGGCGCTGCTGGCACAGTTGCAGGAAATTGTCCGTCTCAACCCCCAGGATATAGAGCGCTTTGAACGGCGGTTGCGAGAACGTCGCCGGCCCTTTGAAACGGTACCCGTGCGGTTTCATCTGGATGAGGGGGAAATGGCCCGCCTGGCGGTTAACCGGCACCGTTTACCGGGGGTTGAGGTGGATGCCCAGCTGGTTCGCTCTTACCCCTACGGTGAGCTTACCTCCCATGTGCTGGGTTATGTGGGCCGTATTAATCAGCAGGATGTTGCCCGCCTGGATCGGGTACGCTATGCCGGTACCCACTACACCGGCAAAAGTGGCATCGAGCGGGAGTATGAAGACCTGCTGCATGGCAATGTGGGTTACCAGAATGTGGAAACCAATGCCAGGGGCCGGGTGATGCGGGTGCTCGAAGAAAAGGGCTCACAGCCGGGGCAACACCTGCAGTTAAATCTGGATATCCGCTTGCAACAGGTGGCCCATGCGGCCATGGGGTCGCGCCGTGGCGCCGTGGTGGCGATTGAGCCGTCCACCGGCGCCATTCTGGCACAGGTCAGCACCCCCAGCTTTGACGCCAACCAGTTTGTCACCGGCATTGACCACGAAAGTTATGGCCTGTTGCGGGACTCACTGGATGTGCCCCTGTTTAACCGTGCCACCCGTGGCCAGTATCCCCCCGGTTCGGTGATCAAGCCGATGCTCGGGCTGGTGGGACTGGCTACCGGTACGGTGGAGATGAATACCACCATTTTTGACCGTGGCTGGTATCAGCTACCCAACAGTACCCAACGGTTCCGTAACTGGGACCGGGGGGGCATGGGCCGGGTGAATCTGCATGACTCCATTGTCCGCTCCAATGACACCTTCTTCTATAAAATGGGCCATGATATGGGCATTGACCAGATGTCCCAGCACCTTGCCCAGTTTGGTTTTGGCCGGGTCACCTCCCTGGATGTTCGGGACGAGCGCCCGGGGATTCTGCCCAGCCGGGAGTGGAAGCGGAGTGTCCGGGGAGAGTCTTGGTTTCCGGGAGATTCTGTCAACATGAGCATTGGTCAGGGATACTTTCTGTCAACGCCACTGCAACTGGCAGCGGTGACCGCCACCACCGCCAATCGCGGCACATGGCGCTCGCCACGGCATCTGAAAAGCGTTAATGATGCACCCCACGGGGAAACCCTGATGGCGGATACGGATATTCTGGGGGTGACCTTCGGTACCCGGGAGCAGTGGGAATACATTGTTGATTCCATGGAAGACGTAGTCCACGGCCGGCGCGGCACTGCCCGCAGTATTGCTCGAGGGCTGGATTACCGCATAGCCGGAAAAACCGGCACCTCCCAGGTTTTCAGTCTGGCGGGAGAGGAATATGACGAAGAAGAGATCAAGGAGCGTATGCGGGACCACGCCCTGTTTGTCGCTTTCGCCCCGGCAGATGATCCCAAGATAGCGGTTGCGGTGCTGGTGGAAAATGGTGGCAGTGGTGGTGCTACTGCCGCCCCAGTGGCGCGGCAGGTGATGGATGCCTGGATTAACGGCTTCCCAGAGGTGCTGACCGGTGAACCCGTTACTGGCGCAGGAGGGGCCTTGTGAGCCGTGATTTTGTTCGTCAGATTCCTATGGATCCGGGTTACTTCCAACGCCGAAGTGGGCTAATGACCCGTTTGCACCTGGACCCCTGGTTGCTGCTGTTATTGTTGCTGCTGGTGGGCTTTGGTATGGCCGTGCTCTACAGCGCCAGTGATAATGGTGTTGTGGCGGTAAAATTGCAGGCAACCCGCTTTGCGGTGGCCTTTCTGTTAATGCTGGGTTTTGCCCAGATTGACCCGGCGGTTTACCGCCGCTGGTCCCCCTGGCTTTATACCGCGGGGCTGATGGGGTTGTTTGCGGTATTGTTTATCGGTGTCGGTTCCAAGGGCGCCCAGCGCTGGCTGGATCTGCCGGGTCTGCCCCGTTTTCAGCCCTCGGAGTTTATGAAGCTGGCGGTACCCATGATGGTGGCCTGGTATCTGGCCAACCGTATGTTACCGCCGCGCCTGGGCACCCTGGGGGTGGCTTTTGTGATGCTGGCGGTTCCCGTAGCCCTGATTGCCCGCCAGCCGGACCTTGGCACCGCGGTGCTGGTAGGCAGTTCCGGTCTCTTTGTATTGTTTCTGGCGGGGCTGAGCTGGAAGTTGATTGGCAGCTTTATGGGGCTGGGGCTATTGGTGGCCCCGGGGGTCTGGTTGTTTGCCCTGCGGGATTATCAGAAACAGCGCATCATGACCCTGCTGGACCCTAGCAGTGATCCCCTGGGGGCAGGGTGGAATATCACCCAGTCCAAGACCGCTATCGGCTCCGGTGGACTCAGTGGCAAAGGCTGGAACCAGGGGACCCAGTCCAGTCTGGACTTTCTGCCGGAGAGCCACACAGACTTTATCGTGGCCGTACTGGCAGAAGAGTTTGGCTTTATTGGTATGGTCATCCTGCTGACCCTGTATGCCCTGATTGTACTGCGCTGCCTGTTTATTGCTGCCAATGGCCAGGACTCCTTTGCCCGGCTGCTGGCCGGCGGGCTTACCCTGACATTTTTTACCTATGTCTTTGTAAATATAGGTATGGTCAGCGGTATTTTGCCGGTGGTGGGGGTTCCTCTGCCTCTGGTCAGTTATGGCGGTACCTCGATGCTGACGCTGATGGCCGGTTTTGGCATCCTGATGGCTGTGCATACCCACCGGCGCATGCTTACGGAGGCCTGACCGGCCAGTGCAGGGGTAAGGATTACGTTTGCTTCATATCACACCCGGTTGCGTGGAGCCACTGCCCCGCCCATGCTAATCTTGCAGCGTTTTACACCCCCTTTAACATCTTACAACAACAGGCACGGGCCATGGGCCAGTGGCGGTAGCAGGAGACATCATGGCTTCAGGCAAGGGAATCAGGGCAGCAGGATTGGGCCTGATGCTGGCAATGGCATCGGCAGTGCAGGCGGATTACAGCCAGCATGATAAGGCGGCGGCCTTTGTGGATGAAATGGCGGCAGAGCATGGATTTGACCGTGACCAGGTGCGCCGTTGGCTGGGGGACGCCCAGCGACAGGATGGCATTATCAAATCCATCAGTTCCCCTGCAGAGCGGGTCCTCACCTGGAAGGATTACCGCCGTATTTTCATGACTGAAGCCCGTATCCGCCAGGGCCGGGAGTTTATGGAGCAGTACGCCGACGACCTGGCCCGGGCTGAGCAGGAGCTGGGTGTGGCCGCAGAGGTGATTACCGCCATTATCGGCGTTGAGACCTCTTACGGTCGTAACAAAGGCAGCCACCGGGTTATCGACGCACTGGCGACCCTGGCCTTTGATTATCCCCCCCGCAGTACCTTCTTCCGCAAGGAGTTGGGGGAGTTTCTGCTGTTGAGCCGGGAGCAGGGCTTTGACCCCCTGGAGCTGAAAGGCTCTTATGCCGGCGCCATGGGCTATGGCCAGTTTATTTCCAGCAGTTACCGGTATTACGCCATCGATTTTGATGGCGACGGGGTGGCGGATATTATCCATAACCCAGTGGACGCCATTGGCAGTGTGGCCAATTATTTTAAAGCCCATCGCTGGCAGCCCGATGGTGCAGTGGCAGATCCGGTAGAGCCTTCTGCAGATATAATTGCCAACCTCAGCCACAATGGCCTGGGTCTGGTACATACCGTGGCAGATTTTCGTGGCAAAGGCCTGGCCGTGCCTGAGGGCCGTAAAGACAGCGATGCCGCCCGTCTCCTGACCCTGGAAGGTAAAGAGGGCACTGAACATTGGCTGGTGTACCAGAACTTCCGCTCAATTACCCGCTATAACCACAGTGACCTTTATGCCATGGCGGTTTACCAGTTGTCTCTGGCCCTGATGGATGGTGAGCCAGCTGAGGGGCGGGACTGATGGTTTTGCCGTTGAAGTCTGTTGGTTGTTGGCTTGCCCTATTGCTCTTGGCCGGCTGTGCCGGTTCTCCGGCACCGGCACCAGATGAGCGGCGTTCCGATTCCCGCTACACCATGGATCAGGACACTGCCGGGGACCGGGATGATTTTGATATCAGTACCCTGGTGGTGCCGCAACCCCGTTATGAGCCCCGCAGCCGGGGTGGCAATTTTTCCCCTTATACCGTCTGGGGAGAAACCTATGAAGTTATGGACTCCGCTGTGGGTTACCGGGAAGAGGGCATCGCCAGCTGGTACGGGGCCAAATTCCATGGCCATAAGACCTCCAATGGCGAAATCTACGACATGTACACCCTGACGGCAGCGCACAAAAGCTTGCCCCTGCCCACCTACGCCCGTGTCACCAATCTGGATAACGGTAAAAGCACCATAGTGCGGGTGAATGACCGGGGCCCCTTTCACGGGGATCGGATGATCGACCTTTCCTATGCGGCAGCGAAAATGCTTGGCTTTCAGGGGCAGGGAACGGCCCGGGTAGAGGTTGAAGCTTTGGCCACCGAGCCGGATAATAGCCCCAGATCCACAGCCGCCGGAGCGGAACCAGTGGCATTGGAATCAGTGGACATTAACCGCAGCAACACCCATTCTGAGGCCCCTGACCCGTCAGGCAACAGCCAACAGCTGTTTGTGCAGGTGGGGGCCTTTGGCCAGGTAGCGGCGGCTGAGACCCTGAAGCAACAGCTAGAGAGCCTGGTGCAGTCGCCGGTACAGATTGTCGCTAATAGTGATGGCACCTTGCACCGGGTTCGGGTGGGGCCCATGGCGAATAGCGGTGAAGCGGAGTCTGAGCAGGCCCGGATTGTGGATGCCCAACTTGGCCAGCCACTGATAATCAGTCGTCCCGCAAACAATGCTGGCAACGAATAACTTAAATGACCCAAAATGGATGTGCCGAACGCCATGGCTAGATACCCCCTGATTTTCTCATTACTTGTTGTCCTGATGCTGGCTCCCGGTGCCTCGGCGCAACAGTCACTGATCCCATCCCCCCCGGACCTGTCTTCAAAGTCCTATGTGCTGATGGACGCCAGCAGTGGCCGTGTTCTGGTTGAGCGTAACCGGGATGAGCGCCTGGCTCCTGCCAGCCTGACGAAAATGATGACTGCCTATATTGCAGACCGGGAAATGGGCGAAGGGCGCATGACCCTGGATGATGAGATCCGCATCAGTGAAACCGCTTGGCGCACCGGCGGTTCCCGCATGTTTGTGCAGGAAGGGTCCCGGGTGCGGGTGCAGGACCTGATGCGTGGTGTGGTCATTCAGTCGGGTAACGATGCCAGTGTCGCCCTGGCGGAACATATTTCCGGTGGCGAAGGTTCGTTTGCGGAAGTCATGAACCAGCAGGCGCAACAGTTAGGGATGCACAATAGCCAGTTTACCAACGCCACTGGGCTGCCGGACCCGGAGATGTATTCCACCGCCTATGACATGGCCTTGCTGGCTGTGGCAAAGGTTCAGGATTTCCCGGAAAGCTATGAAATGTACAAAGAGCGTTATTTTACCTACAACGACATTCGCCAACCTAACCGTAACCGTCTGTTGTGGCGTGATGAAACCGTTGATGGCCTGAAAACCGGCCACACCAGTGATGCCGGTTACTGCCTGGTGGCATCCGCCAAGCGTGACGGCCGGCGTCTGGTGGCTGTGGTCATGGGTGCCTCCAGTGATGAGGCCAGGGCACGGGAAGTGCAACAACTGCTCAACTACGGGTTCCGCTATTTTGAAACTCACCAGCTGTTTTCCGCGGGGGACAAGGTCATGGACTCCCGGGTCTGGAAAGGCAAGACTCCCATGGTTGATCTGGGTCTGCAGGATGCCCTGCATGTAAGTATTCCTACTGGCAGCCGCAACCAGTTGCAGTCCGTGGTGGATGTGGATTCAGTGCTGGAAGCACCCCTTAAAGAAGGCCAGGAATACGGCACCCTGACGATCAGTCTGAACGGTGAAGTGTTGGCGGAGCGCCCGTTGCTGGCGCTGCAGACGGTAGAGCAGGGCGGTTTGTTCAAGCGCTTGTGGGATGGGCTCAAGCTGTTTTTTGCCCAGCTCTTTAGTTAGAACCGCACCAGGTCAGGAGCCTGAACTCTCTGGCCTCCTGTCAGCAAATAATCCGAATATACCTGACAGGCTCTGATTCACTGCAGTGAGCTTGCCGGGTGTAATCCGCGGTCCCTGGGGTCATCCCCAAGGGCCGATGGTCATGGTAGACTATCCCCATGACTGAACAGACTCCCCCCCTTATAGAATTTCCCTGTGACTACCCGGTCAAGATCATCGGTGATGCTGAGCCGGATTTTGAATCCCAGGTATTGCAGCTGGTGCAACAGCATGTGGCTGATTTCAGGCCCGAAAGCCTGCGTCGTCAGCCAAGCCGTAACGGTCGTTTTATGTCCTTGCGTCTGGTCTTGCCCCTGACCAGTGAAGCGCAGTTGCAGGCGCTGTTTCTGGATCTTAAAGCCAGCGATCATGTACGGATGGTGCTATGAGCCTTGATTTATGACTTCAGGCGTTGGTGATCAGGTGGTTATCCGGCAACTGGGGCGGCAGCCCTATGGCCCCATCTGGCAGCAGATGAAAACATTTACTGACGCCCGCGATGACCAGCAGCCCGACGAGCTATGGCTGCTGGAGCATGAACGGGTGTTTACTCAGGGGCAGGCGGGCAAAGCAGAGCATCTGCTGGCCCCCGGGGATATTCCGGTGGTTCAGGTAGACCGGGGCGGCCAGGTGACTTACCACGGTCCGGGTCAGATCATGGTGTATACCCTGGTGAATTTGCAGCGTCGCGGCCTTGGGGTGCGGGATCTGGTCAGCCTGTTGGAGCGGACCCTGGTGGCGACCATGGCCCATTGGGGGCTGGATACGCACCCCCGCGGGGATGCCCCGGGGGTCTACCTGGGG
>REBR01000026.1 GCA_007692645.1 Halomonadaceae bacterium
CCGCCCTCAAGCGGGTCTTTGTGGATGATGCAGAAGACCGGCTGCTGCAGCAGCCCATCGCTACTACCCTGGCCTGCGCCATCTGCCTGATCCTGATGTTTTCCAAGCCTCTGGACCGGCTTAAGCGGCACAATGGCAAGATGATGAAACTGGCCAGTCTTGGCCTGTTACCGGGCTTTCTGGTAGCGGCTATTGTGGGTCCACTGGTGGGTGAAGTGCAGTACGACATCCAGTGGGGCATTCTGGTGCCCCCGGTGGCTGACGCTTTTGCCAAGGTCTCACCCTTTATGATTGGCTGGCCCAGTATGGACATGTTCCTGGCGGCAATCCCCCTGGCTCTGATCAGTTACATCATTCTGTTCGGCGATCTGGTTACCGGTAACGAAATCATCCGTGACGGCCTCCACTCCCGCAAAGATGAAAAGATCGATGTTAACCCCACCCGCTCCCACTACTCCCTGTCGATCCGTAACGCAATCATGGGGTTACTGGCCCCCTTCTTCCCCACCCAGGGGTCGGTGTGGGCTGGGGTCCATGTGGTGATTGTGCAGCGCTGGAAACAGGGGCCCAAAGCCATGCGTAGCCTCCATGACGGGCTGGCGTCCTACTACATGATGGGGCTGCCGATTATCTTCTTCCTGTTGCCGGTGCTCACCGGGCTTAAACCCCTGCTGGGTATTGCCCTGTCACTGACCCTGGTGCTCACTGGCTTTGCCTGTGCCTACATTGCCATGTCGATCCCCAAGGAAAATACCGAACGTGGCACCGTGTTGCTCATCGGCGCCTCCCTGGCTTTCTTCCAGCCCTGGGTTGGGCTGTTGATCGGGGTCATCGCCACTCTTGCACTGGTGGGCTGGGATACCAGCAATGAACCCATACCGGAAGCTCCGGAACAACCTCCCGCCGATTAACCGGCAACAAAAAAGCAGCCCAAGGGCTGCTTTTTTGTTGCTGCATTTTGGGCAATAACCTCAGAAATCGTTGATGGTTTTGCCCTTACCCCCTAACAGTGACATCACCACAGCCACACCCAGACCCCAGGAGGCATTCAGGATTAAACCGCCAATCCAGGTAGCCATTTCCACATTCTGGCCCTTGAGGGGGAACACCACCAGCATGGCCACGGCAGTGGGGGCCAGAGCACCAAAAAGAACCGCGCCCCCCCAGTAGGCAACCCGGGTCCGGTCCCGGATAAGCGCCCACAGGGCAATACCCCAAAGCCCACCGAAAAAGGCCAGGGAAACCACCTGGGGAACGCCCAGCGGCGGCACCTGGGTCAGATTGAAGGGAGGCACAGGAATCACGCCCGCCAGATACAACAGACCAAACATGCCCTGATGGAACACAAGAGTTGCAACAAAACCGGCGATAAACGCTTTAAACCACTGCATATGCCTACCCCTACCACTTTATTATTCACCTTGAAGAGGATCAGCTTAGCATGCTTTTCAACCCTCGCTAGCAAGCAACCACATGCTTAAAACAGCAGTCGCAACCCCAACTGCATATTATGGGAGGGAACCCGTACCCGGCTGGAGCTACCGTCCTGTGCCCGCAAGCGCACATCTTCCCAGGATCGCTGCCGGTAAGTCGCTTCCAGATCCAGGAAAGAGGTGACCCGCCAGCCCAGGCCGATTGCCAGGTGATAGCCAATAGCCGTGGCCTTGTGATTCATCACCAGCCCCTCAGCCCCTGCCCGGTGGCCGGAGAACTCAATCTCCCCCACGCCCAGGCCCAGCCCCAGAATGCCATCGACCCGGCGCCAGAGATTAAAATCCCCATAGGCACTGACAAAAGCAAAGGTCGCAGAGGTTTCCCCCAAGGCGTTGGTCACGGTAAAACGCTCCCCTTCTTCCCGCTCCTCCTGGTCATCACTGGATGAATCGCCATCACTGAAATCCAGGTCGCTGTCATCCTCAACGGGGGCTGCCTGGTCGGTATCGTCAAAGGTCATGGTACTGACATCGGAACTCTGGTGACCCAGCTCCAGCTCTACCCTCCCGCGGAAATTACCCCGCTCAGGCCCGGCACGGCCAAACACCACCGAGGCGGTTTCACCGCTGTCCCGGTAGTTGGCAATGACCCGGGTTTCATTATTTTCCCCCTGGTTGAAGGTGGTGTTACGGTGGATGCTGACGCCCCCCTGTACCCCCAGGTAAAAGCTCCCAGCCATGACCATACCCGGCAGCCAGCACAGCCCCCCCAGTAGCAGGCCAAGTAACCGAAGCCCGTGTCTGCCGGCAGGCTTTGCTGCTGCATTGGCCAACCCCGGGGAATTTCCTGTTCCTGACCTTCTCATTGCCCTGCCTCCAGCCCGTTATTCTTGGGCTGACAGGTGTACCACGGCAAAGTAGGGCAAATCCGTGGTGCCTTTAACAGAGCTGGCTAAAAGTGCTTTAAAATGGCCCGAATGCGACGGTGGCCACCCCACCCCTCAGGTGAATGCTATGATCAATCACCCGCTGGCCCAGTCAGGAATACGTTTGTTCTTCGGCGGCGTACACTTGGTTCAGGCCTGTTCTTTATCACACACAGAGGTTACCCATGGAACAACCGGCACAGCCTGTACTGCGGGACATTGTCCTGATAGGCGGCGGACACAGCCATGTTGGGGTGCTTAAGCGCTTTGCCATGAACCCCACACCCGGTGTGCGGCTGACACTGATTTGCCGGGATACCCATACTCCCTACTCTGGCATGCTGCCAGGGTATGTGGCGGGCCACTATGCCTACGATGATGTGCACATTGATCTGAGCCGTCTGGCAGAGTTTGCCGGCGCCCGCTTTTACCGGGATGAGGCCGTGGGGCTGGATCGCCGGGCCGGCAAAGTGCTGTGCCGCAACCGGCCACCGGTGCCATACGATCAGCTCTCCATCAATATCGGCTCCTCCCCCCAGATCAGTCAGGTCAGTGGCGCCGCCGAGCATGCGGTACCGGTCAAGCCGATCACTGGCTTCAATGATCACTGGACCCGCCTGCTGGCGCGCATGAGCGACCATCAGGGCCCACTGAATGTGGCCATTGTCGGCGGTGGCGCCGGTGGTGTGGAGCTGCTGCTGGCCATGCAGTACCGGCTGCAGAATGAACTGCGCTCTCGCCAACGGGACACCTCTGGTCTTGGCTTTCACATTTTCAATGCCGCCTCACAGATTCTGCCCACCCACAATGACACCGTGCGCAGCCACTTCGCCCGGGTATTGGCCCAGCGCGGTGTACAGGTGAACAACAACAGCCGGGTGGAACGGGTCAGCGACCATACCCTGCACCTGGCAGACGGCACTGAACACCCCATGGATGAGATCCTCTGGGTCACCCAGGCCGGTGGCGCCAAGTGGCTTGAGGACACCGGCCTGGAGCTGGATGCCAGCGGCTGCATCAAGGTCAACAACCAGCTGCAGAGCCTTACCGACCCGGCCATTTTCGCCGCCGGGGATATTGCCACCATGGTGGACCAGCCCCGGGAGAAAGCCGGCGTCTTTGCCGTGCGCCAGGGCCCGCCATTGGCAGAAAACCTGCGCCGGGCGGTGAAAGGTCAGCCCCTGAAACCCTACCGTGCCCAGAAAAACTGGCTGGCATTGATCAGCACCGGTAACCGCTTTGCCATCGCCTCCCGGGGTAACATCGGATTTGCCGGGGCCTGGGTATGGCGCTGGAAGAACTGGATCGACCAGCGCTTTATGGACAAATTCAATGACCTGCCCCCCATGACCGATGATAAGGCCGGCAGTGTCCCCAGTGAGGTCAACCTGAATCAGGAGGAAGCCGCTCAGGCTATTTCTGCGGTAGCCATGCGCTGCGGTGGCTGTGGCGCCAAAGTTGGCAGCACGGTGCTGTCCC
>REBR01000036.1 GCA_007692645.1 Halomonadaceae bacterium
AAGGCGCGCACTTTCCAGCTTGGTGGGATCCTTGCCAATGCCGGCGTGCAACACCACCCCCAGTACCAGCACCAGCACCAGTGGCATAAACAGCCAGAATCTGCGCATCAGTTGGCCTCCTGCAGGGTGCCGCTGCCACTGCTGTCTGTGGCTTTGCTGGACGCCTTGCCACGGATCGTCTGGCGCACCCGGTAACGTTTATCACTCACTGCCAGAATACCGCCCACGGCCATGAAAATGGACCCCAGCCAGATCCACCGGATCAGGGGTTTATACTGAATCCGTACTGCCCAGGCCTGGGCCCCATCCACCGGTTCCCCCAGAGCCACAAACAGATCCCGGAACAGCCCGGGGCTGATACCGGCATTGGTCATGATACTGCCCTGTACCACGTACTGGCGTTTCTCCGGGAAGACGGATGTGACTGGCTTGCCGTTACGGCTGATATCGAAGCGGCCCTGGTCAGCAATGAAGTTGGGCCCCTGGCGCTCTCGCATACCCACAAAGGTCCACTCAAAACCCGCCACTTCCGCGGTATCACCCGGTGACATACGAATATCCCGCTCTACCCCCTGCATAGACACCATGGTGGCCCCGGCAATGGCCAGGGCCAGGCCCAGATGGCCCAGCACCATGCCCATGTAACTGCGGGACTGGCGACGCAGGCCCTGCCAGCGGCCCTGGCGGCTGGCACTGCGCTCCCACATATCCCGGAACGTCATGGAGGTTATCCAGGCGGCCACCAGCAGGCCCAGCACCGTCATCAGTTCCAGTTCAAAGCCCAGAGCCAGAGGCAGCACGGTGGCGGCCAGCACGCTGATGATTGCCGGCAACAGCACCTTACTGATCAGGGTCTCTGCAGCGGTTCGCTTCCAGCGGCTGAAAATACCGATACCCAGAATCATCCCCAGCACCAGGGTCAGGGGCACAAAGGTGAAGTTGAAGTAGGGCTCCCCAACGGAAATCTTGCCACCACCGAAGAAGTCCAGAATCAGCGGATACAGGGTGCCCAACAATACCGCCAGGGTAGCCACTACCAGAAACACATTGTTCAGCAGCAGGAAGGTTTCCCGGGACAGCAGGTTATAACTGGCCCGGCTGCTCACCGCCGGGGCCCTGAGGGCATATAGCAGGAGTGAGCCTGCCACGGTGATCGCCAGCATCGCCAGAATAAACTGGCCCCGGGTGGGGTCAGAGGCAAAGGCATGCACTGACGTCAGCACCCCTGAGCGCACCAGGAAAGTACCCAGCAAACTCAGAGAGAAGGTGATGATGGCCAGGAGCACGGTCCAGCTTTTAAAGATGCCACGCTTCTCTGTCACCGCCAGGGAGTGCATCAACGCAGTCCCCACCAGCCACGGCATAAAAGAGGCATTCTCTACCGGATCCCAGAACCACCAGCCACCCCAGCCAAGCTCGTAATAGGCCCACCAGCTACCCAGGGCGATACCGATGGTCAGGAAAGACCAGGCTACGGTGGTCCAGGGCCGTGACCAGCGGGCCCAGACCGCATCCAGGCGGCCACTCATCAAGGCGGCGATAGCAAAGGCAAAGGTCACGGAAAAGCCCACATAGCCCATGTACAGCATGGGTGGGTGCACAATCAGTCCAAAATCCTGCAACAGCGGATTCAGGTCATTACCGTCCAGGGGGGAATTCGGTAACAGACGGTCAAAAGGATTGGAGGTGGCCAGGGTGAAGAGCATAAAGCCAATGGCCACCATGCCCAGCACACTGAGGACCCGGGCCCGCATATCCGCGGGCAGATTACGGCTGAACAGGGCCACTGCCAGGGTCCAGCCCGCCAGGGTCAGCACCCATAACAACAGGGACCCCTCGTGGCCGCCCCATACGGCACTGAACTTGAAATACCAGGGTAGCAGGCTGTTACTGTGATTGGTTACATAGGCGACGGAAAAGTCATCCGTCATGAACGCCCAGGTCAGGCAGCCGTAGCTGAGGGCTACCAGCACAAAAATCCCACAGGCCAGGGGACGGTCAAAGCTCATTAGTCCGTCATGCTGAAGAGTGGCGCCAACCAATGGAATAATTGCCAGTAGCAGGGACAATACCAGGGCGAGAATCAGTGCAAAATTACCCAATTCTGGAATCATTCAGCACTCCCCTTGTACTCGTCGCCATCATCAGTGCTGTCGCTATCACCATAGCCACTGCTGTAAGCACTGTTATAACCGCTACCATTGTCGCTACTGGAGCGATAACTGCCGGCACCGTCTTGCTGCTCGCCGTCACCGCTTTCCCTGACAGCCCGTAAGCGTTCTGCCCGCTCCAGAGCGTCTGCCACTTCCGGGGGCATATATTCTTCGTCGTGGCGGGCCAGTACCTGGCGGGCATGGAAAACACCCTCCACCATAGTGCCCAGGGCCACAACCCCCTGCCCTTCACGGAACAGGTCCGGCAGGATACCTTCATAAACCACCGGCACCGTGCTTTCCATGTCCGTGATCATGAAATCCACCCGCAGAGAGGCCGGGTCACGCTTGACGCTGCCATCTTCCACCAGTCCCCCGGCACGGATGTTACGTTCTTCCGGGGCCAGGCCGGCGGCAATGTCAGAGGGGGTATAAAACAGATTGATATTGTCCCTCAGAGCCATCAGGGACAACCCCACTGCCAGAGACAGGCCACACACCAGACCCCCTACCAGTAGCAGGCGTTTTTTGCGCTTCGGGTTCATTCAGCTTACTCCAGGTCAAACAAAGACTTTACTACCGGGCTGCCTGCTGGCGACGCTGCTGGCGACGCTCCCGGTCCAGTATCCGGCGCAGACGCCAACGGGGTGCCAGCACGCACAGGCCCATAATCAGTGCGGTAACCCCATAGCAGGTCCAGACATAGGGGCCATGGGTGCCCATGGCGATAAAGGCGGCCAGGGAATCAAATTGCATGGCTATTCTCCTGCCTGTTGGGCGATCCAGCGTTGCACCCAGCGGGTACGTCGTTCACGTTCAAGTATTTCATTGCGCATTCGCGCCAGGGCAAGCCAGCCTACCAGCAGATGAAACCCCAGAATCATCACCAGCAGCGGCAGAAACATCTCCGGGGGCATGGCCGGGGCCGACGTCAGCTTAATAGAGGCTGGCTGGTGCAGGGTGTTCCACCAGTCCACGGAATATTTGATGATCGGTATATTCACCACTCCGATCAGAGTCAGTACCGCCACCGACCGTGCAGCGGCCTCACGGTCTTCAATGGCGGCCCGCAGTGCCATCACGCCGAAATACAGGAATAACAATAACAGCATGGAGGTGAGCCGGGCGTCCCAGACCCACCAGGTGCCCCAGGTGGGCTTGCCCCAGACTGCACCGGTAAACAGGGCCAGAAACGTCAATGCAGCCCCCACCGGAGCGATGGCTGCAATAAAGGTATCCGCCATTTTCATGCGCCACACCAGACCCACGGCACCGGCCACTGCCATGGCCACATAAATCGACTGGGCCAGGTAAGCCACCGGCACATGGATGAAGATTATGCGGTAACTGTTGCCCTGCTGATAATCCGGTGGGGCAAATAACAACCCCCACACCAGACCCACGGCCAACAGTACCAGGGTGGACCAGGCCAGCCAGGGCATCAGCCGGGTGGCAAAGTCAAAAAACCATTTGGGGGAGCCCAGCTTGTGAAACCATTGCCACATCAGGCATTTCTCCGTATCAACATCGTGTGTCTGTTGCGTTGCATCATCATCCTTTACTGGCAGCTTCAGCCATTACTGACGCTGATGCGCAGTGCTGCCGCCGTGGCAAGTGGCGCCAGGGTTGCCGCCAGGGCCAGCAAAGCCCCCAGCAGCAGCAGGTGCGGGGTAAAC
>REBR01000025.1 GCA_007692645.1 Halomonadaceae bacterium
CCTTTATCAAAAGTGCCGCCGAAGCCGGTGTTGATGGGCTGTTAACCGTAGACCTGCCCCCAGAGGAAGCAGACCTGATCGTGCCCTGGCTCAGGGAAGTGGGAATGGATGCCATTTTCCTGATTTCCCCCACCACCACCGATAACCGTATTCGCCAGATCAGTGACCATTGCAGTGGCTACGTCTACTATGTATCCCTCAAGGGCGTTACCGGTTCCGCTGCCATTGACACCGGTGCAGTGGCAGACCGGGTCAATCATATTCATGCCCTGACCGCCTTGCCCGTAGGCGTCGGTTTTGGCATTCGTGATGCAGCCACCGCTGCCAGTGTCGGTGCGGTGTCTGATGGCGTAATCGTGGGCAGCGTTATTGTTAACCTGCTGGGTGAACACCCGCAAGGGGGCGAACCCTTGCATCAGGCCCTGCGGGAACTGGTCACGCCCATGAGAGAACAGTTAGATGCACTAAAACCCTGAGCCGGGTATTGATGCAGTTACCTGACACCATTCGCCAGCAAAAGGAGACTACAGCATGAGCAGCTGGCTGGACAAAATAATGCCGGGCATGAACCGCTCCAATGCCCACCAAAAATCCACGGTGCCAGAAGGGCTCTGGAAGAAATGCCCCAAATGCGGCGGTTTTCTTTACCGTCCGGAATTGGATAAAAATCTCGATGTCTGCCCCAAGTGCGATCATCACCTGCGTATTACCGCCAGGCGCCGGCTGGAAACCTTTCTCGATGCCGAGGGTAGGGAAGAGCTGGCCGCTGAACTTGAGCCCTATGACCGGCTGAAATTCAAAGACACCAAACGCTACAAAGACCGCATAAGCCATGCCCAGAAAAGCACTGGCGAAAAAGATGCCATGGTGGTCATGCAGGGGTCTGTGCAGGGTGTGCCAGTGGTCGTGGCGGCCTTTGAATTCAGCTTTCTCGGTGGCTCCATGGGTGCCGTAGTGGGTGAGAAGTTTGTTCGTGCGGTAGACCGCTGCCGGGAGCAGAAGATTCCCCTGGTGTGTTTTGCCACCAGTGGCGGTGCGCGTATGCAGGAAGCGATCTTATCCCTGATGCAAATGGCCAAGACTGCGGCGGCACTGGAGAAACTCAAAGCAGAGGGTATTCCCTACATCTCGGTTCTGACAGATCCGGTGTTTGGTGGTGTTTCCGCCAGTCTGGGCATGCTGGGTGATCTGAACATCGCTGAGCCCAATGCCCTGATCGGCTTTGCCGGCCCCCGGGTGATTGAGCAAACAGTGCGGGAAAAACTCCCCGAAGGCTTCCAGCGCAGTGAATTTCTGCTGGAACATGGGGCCGTAGACATGATCGTTCATCGTCTTGATATGCGCGACACCCTGGCGCGCCTGTTGGCCAAGTTCCAGCAACTGGCACCTCCGGTCCTGGATCCGGCACCGATGCCGATCGAGGTACCTGATGAACCGGTCTCCTGAAGCCGGCGCCACGCTGAACGACTGGCTTGGCTACCTGGAACAGCAGCACCACAGTCCCATCGACATGGGCCTGGACCGGGTGCTGCTGGTGTTTCGCCGGTTACTGCCCATGAACTGGCGGCCACGGGTTATCACCGTGGCCGGCACCAACGGCAAGGGCAGTACCGTTCGCTGGCTGCAGCGCATGCTGCAGTTCCAGGGGCGCACCTCCGGCGCCTACCTGTCTCCCCATATCGACCGTTTTAATGAACGGGTCCTGCTCAACGGCACTGAAGCCACTGATCAGGACCTGATCTGCGCCTTTACACAGGTAGAGCAGGCCCGGGGCAGTATTTCCCTGACCTACTTCGAAGTGGCCACCCTGGCTGCCCTGTGGCTCTTTCACCGGGACCAGGTTCAGGACCTGGTACTGGAAGTGGGGCTTGGGGGCCGTCTCGATGCGGTCAATATCCTGGATCCGGCACTGGCCATCATTACCAGTATCGGCCTTGACCATACCGACTGGCTGGGGGACGACCTGGAAAGCATCGGCTATGAGAAAGCCGGTATTCTGCGCCCCGGCATTGCCGCCATTTATGGTGAAACCAATCCGCCACGCTCCGTGCTGCAACAGGTAGCCGCCCAGAAAGTGCAGTTATGCCGCTGGGGTATCGATTTTGCCCGGGAATCTGACACTGACCCCATGGAACTGGATCTGCATTCCCCGGCAGGTAAGTCATTAGCCCTGACCTGGCCAGGGAATCAACCCCCGGCTACGGCCCTGGTGGTGGCATTACAGGCATTGTGCCTGCTGGGGCAGCTGCCAGATCAGCCGTTGCTGGAGCATCTTAGCCATTGCCCGGCATTACCGGGGCGATTCGAACAGCTTGGCAAAAACCCGACAATTATTGCCGATGTGGGCCATAATCCCCACGGTGCTGCCTGGCTATCGGCAGAGCTGGCCCGTCGATACCCGTCACAGCCGGTGGTTGCCGTTTATGGGGCCCTGGCAGATAAAGATGCCGCAGGGGTTGCTCTGGCACTGAAAGAGACTGTCAGCCACTGGTATCTTGCCCCCCTGGAAGGTTCTCGGGGGCGCAGCGGCGAGTCGCTTCAGACCACCATTACCAGGGTATTGTCTCCAGCAACCACCACACCCTGCCTTAGTGTTGCTGAGGCCCTGGAGCAGGCCGTGGCCAGGGCCGGAACAAAAGGCCTGGTGTTGGTTTTCGGCTCATTCCTGACCGTGGCCGCCGCCCGGCAGTGTCTGTTAACCCAAAGGGGCACTGGTGGGAAAGCCCTAGTCTGACACAGCGGTAATATTCACCATGGCGTAAAGCCGATATTCACCCGTGTTTGGCTGGTACGGGCCCCTTGCAGCGGGTTAAACTCCGTCTCACTTTCATCAGATCGCACATCAGGGTCACGGGGGCTATCTTGGACGGATTCAAACAACGCATTATCGGGGCAGTCGTTATCGTCTGTCTGGCAGTTATCTTTCTACCCATGATGTTCGATGAACCCCATCAGGAGCGCACCCGGGAATCCATTGATATTCCGGATCAGCCGGATTTCCCCCAGGTCCGTATAGAGCGACCGCAAACGCCACCGGAAGACCGTGAACGGCAACCGGTGGAGGCGCCAGAACCCCGTGATACTGCGCCTTCCTCGCAACAATCCGTAAGGGATTCAGGTCCGGCTTCCCCCGGGGATGACGACTCCGGCAGCTCCACTCCAGACCCGGCACCAACGGTCACCTCAACTCCCGCCGCCAGCCAGCCGGATGCACCGGATTCAGCGGCATTATCTGGCAGCTACCTGGTCCAGCTGGGCAGCTTTGGCAGCGCAGACAATGCCCGGGCCCTGCGGGACCGTGTGCGGGCCAAAGGCATTCAGGCCTATGTGGAGCAGTTCCAGCGCGGTGACAATACCCTTAACCGGGTGTTTGCTGGCCCCTTTGCCAACCGCAGCGATGCAGAGTCTGCCAAGTCAGGTCTGGACAGCGACCTGCAATTGAGCACCTTGATTATTGCCGCCGGTGATAACGATTAGATTTCCTGCTAAAATTGCGCTTTTCCTGAAGCGACCAAAGGCCATCTCATGGACGCCCTGATCTGGATTGACTGGGTCATTATCAGCATTATTGGCCTCTCGACCCTGATCAGCCTATGGCGGGGGTTTGTCAAAGAGGCCATGTCCCTGGTGATCTGGGTGGGGGCATTTATCATCGCCCGGACTTTTCACCCCAATATGCAGGCCTTACTGGCCGGCACCATAGAAACACCCATGGTGCGACTCATTGTTGCCTTTGCCATCCTATTTCTGGCCACCTTGCTGGTAGGTGCACTGGTGAACCGGGCCCTGGCACAACTGATCAAGGCCACCGGTCTGTC
>REBR01000024.1 GCA_007692645.1 Halomonadaceae bacterium
TTTGCCTTCGCCGTAATAGAATTGTCTATCAGGTCTGCAATAGCTGAATTGAGTGAATAGCCATATGCCCTGAGAGACTCGAGCATGGCGGCAGCGCTGGGAGGGGAAATCTCAAAATCCATTTAAGGTCCTTGGATAAAGCCAGGGGTGTTGAGGAGGTGTGGCAGCCACTGGGCGTGAACGTCATCGAATTTCAGCTGCTGATACTGATCAAAGAAACGCCTGGCATGCTGGCTATAAACGTCAACCATGACGAAGAACTACTCCGTTGGTGACTCTCCGTGTCTGCGGGTGTTGGCCTGGAACGGTCCTGCTCCGGCTGGTGTCCCAGTAGGGCGCACCTTAAGAACCTAGCAAATTCTGCCACACATGCCAGCACTTTCATGCCCAGGCTTATTATATGAAGAGTTGCTTACCTGATAGGCCCGATCAGGCAGTGGGGGAGCCGTTCAGTAGCCCCTCCCCCCATTCCCCCGTAAAATACCCCCGCCCAAACGGCCCACCGGCAATGACTGCCTCCCCCGGCCTGGCATTAACTCAGGAACACTGATCTCAAGGATGAACACCCATGGAAGACCTCACCACCGATACCCCCAACCCCACCCGCGCCAAACTGAGTAAAAAGTGGCAACACCGTTTCGCCATTTTCGATCAGTTCGCCACCCGGGAGGGCAGCTTTTTCAGCGACGGCAGCTCAGAGGCGTTCAAGGCACTGCCCCGCAAGGAACGCAGCCAGGCCAGCTTGATGGTTCTGCCGATCTTTTTTGGGCCGTTTTATTACTTCGCCAAGACCATGTGGCAGAAAGGGGTGGTATTGATCGGTCTGATGTTCCTGTTCGCCGTTGTGCTGGAGCTGGTGGAGTACGCCTTCGATATTACCGTGCCGAATTCCGTTGCCGGCCTTCCCCTGGGTTTTCTCTGCGGCACTCTCGCCGGCTATGACTATTACAAGCATGTGCAATACGGTGAGAAGATGTGGCCGATCATGCCGGGATTTCTGTCTCACCCTGTTGGTGTTGTGGCGTTTCCCCTGGTGGCGTTCTTCATTTTCATGGGCACGGTCAGTTTTACCGATCCCTGGCTTTCAGAGGCAGACCTGGAGGAGATGAATGCGTCTGCAGTTCACTCCGTGAGTGGGCTCTGGGTGGATGAGGACAGTAATCTGGTAGCCGTTTCACTGGATCAGGGCGGCGGTACGTTACACACGCCGGTGGATCTGTTCATGGTATCTATCAGCGATATTGTCTGGGGAGAGGATGCGGTCAGTGTGGTGCTGGAGGCGCAGGACAGTGATGCGGCCTGGGTGCTGGAGCAAGACTATGAAGTCGAGGGAATGTTTATGGAGCTCCATGACTCCGCCAGTGGTAAGACTTTCCAGCTGAAGTTTGTGGAGGAGTTGGGGGCTTCTAAATGAATACCGTTAAACGTATTCATGAGCTCGCGATTATCTGAACTGATCCAGGGCTTAGGGGGCTTTTGATTAAGCCCCATCTTGAGATTAAGTGACGAGCTTATATGTCTAATGGGAGTAAATTTGCCATATCGCTATTTTGCTCAAGCTCCAATGGCGACTCCCCCCAAGTCAGCGCCAAATAGCTCGCATCATCCTGCAGCTGCTTTAGGTCGACGGCAGCATCTCCCCCATATTCTCGCCAATAGCCGTCAGTGGCGAGAATCAACTTATAGCCATTACAGATGCGAAAAGAATGAATGTCAGGCTCATGGAAGCGACGGGCATTAATGCTTCGCGTAAGCAGGTGCTGCGCACCTGGCAGCACTGCGTCTGCTAGCCCATGCGATTGCAGTTGTGCTTCAGCGGTATGAGGCGTGTTGAGCCAATTGGTGCCTGATTTCGATGGCTTGTTAGTGCCGCTCACGCCAACAAGACAGTCGCCAACAGAAAGAACCGCTCCGGCCCCGCTTTTTCGATTGATAACGACGAGACTGTAACTGGCGATTTGGTGAAGAAAGGTCTCACGCAAACCGGCCTGAGCCTCTTTGAGCGCTGCCGTAATGAGCGCTCCGCCCAGATCAAATCCTGAGCTTACAGCCGCTGAGACAATGGTTTTTGCCCAATGATGGGCGAATTGCTGACTGGCCTGCCTCTCAGAAGCGTCTACAAGACCGATGGCTAGCCCGTGGCTGGTTTCACAGTAAGAAGCTGCATCGCAATTTCGTTCACGAGACTGTCCTTTCTGGCTGTACCAGTCGATCCGCATTACCCAACTCCCCGGACCAGGCTCTCTATCCTTTCAAAGAGGAGAGCCTCTCTATCCCGGTCTCCCTGGGTCTGGCTGCTGACGGCATATTCGAAATTCTGGTCGTCCTGCAATGTTTTGAACTCATGAGCCAGGTATTCACGAAGCTCCTTGGAGGCTTCATTCACTTCCTCGACCAACGAGTCCCGCCCGTCAATCAAAGTGATCAAGTCTTCAATATCATGGCTGGCAAGTGCATCGCCTTTGCCGCGCCCTTTAAAAGCCTCCAGCTTTGTCGCCAGGAAATAAGAGGGACTCACAAGCTTGATCGTGAGGTCGTCTGACAAGTCATAAGGTGTCGCGCTTGCAAGTGCCTCCGCATACCAGCGGTTACTGAAGCCCAGCACCGTTTCATCGTCTGGCATAAAGTCCACACGCATTTCGCCAAGCCGCATTGCACAGACTGGTGCGGTCTCGTTTGGGTCGGGTGGCATGGCTGTGAAGCCCCTTTTACGCAATTCCCTTTCCAGAGCATGAAAACCCTGATTCCCAATGACGTGCACGATCAGGTCCACATCATCCGTGTGGCGAACCTGTTCGAGTGCAAACTCATCGGTTAACAACAATCCCGTGGTACAGCCACCAACAAACGCCATTTTCTCGCGCAAATCGGGCCCAAGAGCCTCCGCTACTTGGGCCACCATGATTCTGTGCAGCGTTGATATGCTCATACATTCACTTCCAGCTGTTTCTTGAGAAGGTCAGCAGCCAGATTTGCCTCTCGGGGGTTTCCTATCCGTATAGCGTCAACCAGCGCCAGCAGCGCATAAAGTTCGGGGTCTTTGCGCACGGCATAACCCACTGTCTTGAACAGGGGCTCCACCTCGAGGCCCTTCTTGTTACCCCGGGCATCTCGCCATACGGGCGAAAACTCGCCAGCACTGAAAAGGCGGTTTTCCAATACCGGGGCGGCGAATGCGGTACCTATGCCGCGCACGAGCTGGCCAGGCTTGGCGGGGAAGACATATTTCGCGCCGTAGACGATGAACTCGAGCAAACTTTTAGCATTCGCTCTGGGCACCTCTGTTTTGCGATCTTTTTTCGCCAGACCCACCCCATAACAACGCCTCAGCCCAGTGCTAATTTGCGTTTTCCCGATGCCGGTTTCGGCCTCCAGGTTTCGCATGGTGTGGGTGGTTAAAGGGAATGAATCGGATTCGCGAATCTCACTGGCAAAGCTTTTGGGAGCATCGTATTCATCATCCTCCCAATCCTGCCAATCATCGGGCCATGCCAATCGCGCCCTATCTGCTCGCCCAGCCATTTCCTGCTTTTGGAGTGATACCAGCTTTAACAACAACCCTAAGTCTTGACTTTTTATTCCGCTCATAACTCGCCTGTCCCTAGTTCTTGGACACGGGACAAGACTGTCTCACTATTTCTTTTAATGCAAGTGCTTTAAATGAGTTCTAGCGACATTGCCCCATCGCCATTGGCGCGCGGCGTGTTTTCCGGGCTACCAACCCTTACAGCCCACAAAGATTGTTTATGCACTCATAACCGCCTTTCTCAGGCCTTTCCCACTCCCCGCGGGGGGGGGGGGGGGGGG
>REBR01000156.1 GCA_007692645.1 Halomonadaceae bacterium
TTCCTCGCTGTTTTCGCTGCTTGTGTCCCGCCTTGGTGTTGCCTGGCCGGCGGGAAGACGTGGGCAGGTGTATGTCTTGCTGGCGCCACTCCCCGGGAGCGAGAGACATCAGTTGCCAAGGCCCGATACGGGTACGGATAAGTCGTAACGTCGGATGCCCCACAGCTGCAGTCATACGGCGCACCTGGCGATTTCGCCCCTCCGTCAGCACCAGTTCCAGCCAGCAGGTAGGGATGCTGGGGCGGTAGCGGATAGGTGGCTCCCGTGGGGGCAGGTCCGGGGGCGCAATGCGTCTTACCCTGGCCGGGGCAGTCATGCCGTCCTGCAGCATAACACCCCGGCTCAGGTCGTCTAGGGCAGTCTGGGCTACCTCACCCTCAACCTGTACCTGATAGGTTTTCTCCATTTTCTGATCAGGGCTGGCAATCCGGTGTTGCAGGGCACCCTGGTCCGTGAGTAACACCAGTCCTTCAGAGTCCCGGTCAAGACGGCCAGCAGGATAGACCCCCGGAACTGGCAAAAAGTCTGCCAGGGTTTTTCGGCCTTGCCCGTCACTGAACTGACAGAGCACGTTGCAGGGCTTGTGAAGGAGAAAAAGTCGGGCCATGAACGACAGTCCTGTCAAAAAGTCTGGTGTGCTGAAAGCCTGGAATTGCGGTGTTGAAACTACCCAAAAAAAGCAAAAATATTTACCATGGAGCACAGTTTAACCGAGATGGTGCCAGTGTTCGCTTGCCATAACAGGAACCGGGGAGACTTTCATGGGCTATGAGAAAATCACAGTACCCAAAGACGGGGATAAAATCATTGTCAGTGCAGATTTGTCCCTGAAGGTGCCCAATCATCCCATTATTCCTTTTATCGAAGGGGATGGCATCGGCAGTGACATTACCCCGGTCATGGGGAAAGTGGTGGATGCGGCCATTCAGAAAGCCTATGGCAGCAAGCGTTCAATCGTCTGGATGGAAATCTACTGCGGTGAGAAGGCCAGCAAGCTCTATGGCACTGACCACTGGCTGCCGGCAGAAACCCTGGAGGCAATGCGGGAGTTTTCCGTGGGCATCAAGGGCCCGCTGACAACCCCGGTAGGCAAAGGTTTTCGTTCTTTGAATGTGGCTTTGCGCCAGGAACTGGATCTTTATGCCTGCGTTCGCCCGGTGCGCTATTTCCCCGGGGTGCCCAGCCCGGTGAGCCATCCTGAACTCACAGATATGGTGATATTTCGGGAGAATTCTGAAGATATTTATGCGGGTATTGAATGGCAGGCGGATTCCAAAGAAGCGAAAAAGCTGATTGCGTTTTTACGTCAGGAAATGGGTGTCACGAATATTCGTTTTCCGGATACCTGCGGCATTGGTATCAAGCCTGTCTCCAGGGAAGGTACGCAGCGCCTGGTTCGCCGTGCCTTACAGCATGCTATTGATCATGACAAACCTTCCGTGACCCTGGTACATAAGGGCAATATCATGAAATTTACCGAGGGCGCCTTTTGTGATTGGGGCTACGAACTGGCCCGGGAGCGTTATGGGGCGGTGCTACTGAACGGCGGTCCCTGGCATACCCTGACAAATCCGGTTACCGGACGCTCCATTGTGATCAAAGATGTGATTGCAGATGCCTTTTTACAGCAGATTCTCATGCGTCCGGACGAATACAGCGTTATTGCCACACTGAATCTGAATGGCGATTACATTTCTGATGCCCTGGCTGCAGAAGTGGGTGGTATCGGCATTGCTCCAGGGGCCAATCTGGGGGGGTCTGTGGCCATGTTTGAAGCCACCCACGGTACTGCTCCCAAGTATGCCGGTCAGGACAAGGTCAACCCAGGATCGCTGATTCTGTCTGCGGAAATGATGTTGCGTCATCTGGGCTGGACAGAAGCTGCAGACCTGGTTATTGCCGGAATGTCAGGAGCTATCGCTGCCAAGACAGTAACCTATGACTTCGAACGGCTGATGCCGGATGCCACCTTACTGAAGTGTTCTGAATTCGGCGATGCCGTCATACGTAATATGGACCCGCAGTAAAGCACCTCACTCAGGAATTGGCCCAGTTCAGGGCCCTCAGTCATCCGCCAGAACATACCTTACCCCACTCCACGGAAATGAAATGTCAGTAAGGCATATGGCGCAGTGCCCGGGCTGTTAACCGCTCAGCCACAGACTCAGTTGGACATGACAGAATGCAATTGACTGATACCCCCTTCCGGCGCCCGGCTGTTTCCAGCCTGGGCGCCCGTAGCCGCATTGCTCCTCTCTTCAGGTTGTCGGGGTTCCTTCTGTTGAGGTTCACCGGTATCGGCACCAGTACTGCTGCTGTCAGGCCGGTTTACAGGGCGATCCAGGGGGACAATATTAACGGCATGGATCCCTTTGCTGCTGGGTTCCTTGTCGAAGCTTACCCTTTCCCCTGCTTTAAGGGTCTTGTAGCCTTCCATGCGGATGGCTGAGAAGTGGGCAAACAGATCTTCACTGTCACCATCTTCAATGATAAAACCGTAACCCTTTGCATTATTGAACCACTTCACTTTACCTTGCGACATCATCCACTCCCTTGTGTCGTGCTGTGCACTGTACTGCCAGTGAGTGGACTTCATGCTCACCCGGGCAACTGGCAGTTTCTATGGCAAGTGGCCTTTAACGGAAGCAATGGAAACCTGTATTGGCTTGCCATCTGTTAAAAGCTGTAAAATTTGGCGTTGCTTGCTGGTACTTTTGATCAATAGTCCGATCGAGTCAAGGGTCAAAGCGGTGGTTCCGGGCCCATGATGGGCGTTATTATACAAATTCGTGAACGGGTAATAATTATGCCATTACTGGAGCACCCTCCTTGATAGTCAAGCCCGTGGTAACCATCTTATAGTAGGACATAGCGCCCCGGACTCTTTCTGAACCGTGGCGATGTCGATGAAGCCGGTAATAAATGATGATTAATCCAGAAATATTCGTAAAAGATGACGACAGTCTACTAGTATTGAGTCAGGGGCAGGGGAATGATCCCGGCAGAGACCGTGATCATGAAATTGCCACAGCGCCGGAAAAGCCTGCGCTGAAGCGCCCGTCCCTGTACAAGGTCCTGATGATGAATGACGACTTCACACCCATGGACTTTGTGGTTGAAGTGCTGATGCTGTTTTTCGCAATGACTGAAGAAAAAGCGACACAGGTCATGTTAGCGGTACACACAGAAGGCAAAGCCGTCTGTGGCGTCTACACTCGGGATATAGCGGAAACGAAAGCGGCACAGGTGAATCAGTACTCTTCTGAGTGTGACCACCCGCTGCTATGTGAGATTGAACGAGCCGAATAGAGATCGGGGTGACCCCATGCTGAGCAAAGACCTCGAATTAACGCTGAATGAAGCGTTCAAGAATGCCCGGGATAAACGTCATGAGTTCATGACCGTTGAGCACCTGCTGCTGTCGCTGCTGGATAACGAGTCGGCAGTGCGGGTGTTACGTGCCTGTGGTGCTGACCTGGAGCAGCTGCGGGACGAACTGAATGAGTTTGTGGATTCCACCACACCCTTGATTCCCACCAACGACAGCGAGCGTGAGACCCAGCCGACCCTGGGCTTTCAGCGTGTGTTGCAGCGGGCTGTCTTTCATGTGCAGTCTTCCGGCAAGAAAGAGGTGACCGGCGCCAATGTGCTGGTGGCCATTTTCAGTGAACAGGAAAGCCAGGCCGTGTTCTGCATGAAAAAGCAGAATATTGCCCGTATTGATGTGGTCAACTTTATCTCACACGGCATTTCCAAGGTTTCTGGTCCGGAAGAGGCAGATAACAGCGATGCTGAGCAGATTCAGGAAGAGAACGGGGAAGAGAATCAGGCTTCCAGCCCCCTGGAAAGCTACGCCACCAATCTGAATGAGCAGGCTCGTCATGGTCACATTGACCCGCTGATTGGTCGTGAGCACGAGGTTGAACGGGTGGTGCAGATTCTGGTGCGCCGGCGCAAGAATAACCCGTTGCTGGTGGGTGAGGCTGGCGTGGGAAAAACCGCCATCGCAGAAGGTCTGGCCAAGAAGATCGTGGATGGCCAGGTGCCGGATGTTATCAGCGACGCTGAAGTATTTTCTCTGGACCTTGGGGCGCTGCTGGCTGGCACCAAGTACCGGGGGGATTTTGAAAAGCGCCTTAAGGCACTGCTGGCAGAACTGAAGAAACGCCCTCACGCCATCCTGTTCATTGACGAAATTCATACCATTATCGGCGCCGGTTCTGCATCCGGTGGTGTGATGGATGCCTCGAATCTGCTGAAACCCATGCTCAGCTCAGGGCAGATGCGTTGTATCGGCTCCACGACTTTTCAGGAATTCCGCGGCATTTTTGAGAAAGACAGTGCACTGGCCCGGCGTTTCCAGAAAATTGACGTGAATGAGCCAAGCGTTGAAGACACCTATCTGATTCTTAAAGGGCTTAAGCCTTATTTTGAGAAGCACCACGATATCAAGTACACCGACAAGGCTCTGCGGGTTGCTGCAGAGCTGGCCGGTCGCTATATCACTGACCGGCAGCTGCCGGACAAAGCCATTGATGTGATTGACGAGGCAGGTGCCCGGCAGCAGCTGCTGCCGGCCTCCAAGCGGCGTAAGGTGATTAACGAAACCGCCATTGAGGAAATCGTCGCGGCCATTGCCCGGATTCCGCCAAAAAGCGTCTCCAGTTCCGACAAAGATGTGCTGCGCAACATTGAGCGGGATCTGAAAATGGTGGTTTTCGGTCAGGACGAGGCCATTGGCTCCCTGTCGACTGCCATCAAGCTGGCCCGGGCCGGACTCAAGGCCCCGGAGAAGCCGGAAGGCGCCTTCTTGTTCGCCGGCCCCACCGGGGTGGGTAAAACCGAGGTGACCAAGCAACTGGCCAAGCTTCTGGGGATTGAGCTGGTACGCTTTGATATGTCTGAGTATATGGAGTCCCACACCGTCTCTCGTCTGATCGGTGCCCCTCCAGGGTACGTAGGCTATGACCAGGGTGGGCTGCTGACGGAAAACGTCAACAAGCATCCACACTGCGTGCTGCTACTGGACGAGATTGAGAAAGCCCATCCAGATGTCTTTAATCTGCTGTTGCAGGTGATGGATCACGGTACCCTGACGGACAATAATGGTCGCAAGGCTGATTTCCGCCACGTGATTCTGGTTATGACCACTAACGCCGGGGCTGAAATGCTGACCCGTCGCTCTATTGGGTTTTCTTCCCAGGATCACAGCACTGATGGCATGGAGATCATCAACAAGACCTTTACGCCGGAATTCCGTAACCGCCTGGATGGCATTATTCAGTTCTCTGGACTCAAGCCTGAGACCATCACCTATGTGGTGGACAAATTCCTTACGGAACTCCAGGCGCAGCTGGATGAGAAGCAGGTGGTATTGCATGTGGACGACGAAGCCAAGCTGTGGCTTGCCCAGCACGGTTACGACGAACATATGGGCGCCCGGCCTATGGCCCGTTTGATTCAGGAGAAGATCAAGAAGGGTCTGGCAGAGGAAATCCTGTTTGGTCGCCTGGCCAGCAAGGGTGGAGAAGTTTCCATTACTCTGAAAGATGACGAACTGCATTTTGAGTTCGAGGAAGAAGAGGCCGAGGCTATCTGACCAGGGCCCTGGCACGAAAAAACCCGCCGCGGTTGTTGTTGACCGCGGCGGGTTTTTTTTGGAAGCAGGGCAGGCACCAGAATAGAGGGTGCTGCCGACTTACCTAGCGGTAGCGGTAGGTAATGCGGCCTTTGCTCAGATCATAGGGGGTGAGTTCCACCTTGACCTTGTCACCGGTGAGGATGCGGATATAGTTTTTCCGCATTTTGCCGGAGATGTGGGCGGTCACCGTATGGCCATTTTCCAGTTCAACACGGAACATGGTGTTTGGCAGGGTATCCACAATAACCCCTTCCATTTCAACAGCATCAGATTTTGCCATTCAGTAAAAACTCCCAATCAATGTAAGTGGTCTGCATGAGCAAACGGTCATTCGGGCTTAAGAGAAGGTGACAGTGATGTCACTGCACTAAAAGATGCGCGCAATTTTGCCTGAAATGGAGCAGATAGGCAAAAAAGACCAACGGTTTTACCAAAGGAGCCATGGGTTTCTGGTTGTTCCGGTGTCATCAATCATTCTCTAGCAGGCGCCATTCCCCATTGGTTAGCTGCTGCAGGGGGCGGTAGCGGGCCTTGTAGTTCATTTTTCGGCACTGCCGGATCCAATACCCCAAGTAAAGATGGGACAGGCCCCGGCGCCTTGTTTCCTCGATTTGCCAGAGTATCGCCAGGGTGCCAAGGCTGCGTGCATCTTCTGCCGGGTCAAACAGGGTGTAAATGGCAGAAAGGCCGTCATCCAGGGTATCTACGGCAGACATGGCGATCAGCCGATGACCAACCCGCATTTCCAGAAAAAACCCCTGAGGTGTGCCTTCGATCAGAAAGGAAGTGAACTGTTCCCGGGAAGGGGGGAACATGTCGCCATCCTGGTGGCGCTGGTGGATATAGCGCTGGTACAGCTGGTAGCACTCTTCCCGGTATTGCACCGGGGTGACATGAAACTCCACATCACTGTTGCTGCGCCAGACCCGGCGCTGTGAGCGTTTGGGCCGGAATTGTTGCACCGGTATGCGCACAGGAATACAGGCGTCACAGCCATGGCAATGGGGCCGGTAGTAATGGCTGCCACTGCGGCGAAAACCCAGTTCTGTGAGTTGCGAGTAGAGGTGTTTATCAACCGCCGCTCTGGGGTCCACAAACATGGTGGTGGCCTGGCGGTTATCCAGATAACTGCAGGGATGCTCTGGCGTGGCGAAGAAGATCAGTGTCCTGAGGCTGCTCATGACGGGGCTCCATGGGGCCAGCGCCAGGTCAACTGCCAGTCTGCCTGAGGGGCAGTGGCCTGGACATTTTCCTTGAGTATAGCCAAAAAACGCTGCCGGGAAATCAAACTGGCGCCCAATGTCCGCAGGTGTGGGTTGTCCACCTGGCAGTCAAACAGTTGATAGCCCCATTGGGCCAGCTGCCGTGACAGGTGGACAAAAACCACTTTGGAGGCATCGGTCTCACGGCTGAACATGGACTCGCCAAAAAAGCAGCGTCCCAGGGCTACACCATAGAGCCCTCCTACCAGTTTGCCGTCACTGTTCCAGGCTTCGCAGGAATGGGCCAGGCCCATGTCATGCAGCCGCCCGTAGGCTGCGGCCATATCCCGGGTAATCCAGGTGCCCTCGCTGCGGGTGGCCCCACACAAGTGAATGACATCCTTGAAGGCCTGGTTCATGGTCAGCTGAAAACTGTTCTGATTAAGGCGGCGGCGCAGACTGCGGGAGATATGCTCTTGCCCCGGTATCAGTACACAGCGGGGGTCCGGTGACCACCACAGTATCGGCTGATCTTCCGCAAACCAGGGAAAAATGCCCATGCGATAGGCCAGTTGCAAGCGCTCAGGGGACAGGTCGCTCCCCACCGCCAGTAACCCGTCAGGGTCACTCAGGGCAGTATCCGGCTGGGGAAACCAGAGCTCCTTTGCATTGAGCCAGGGTAGCGCCGTCATGGGTGTCCTTTACTCGGCGGTTCCGTCGAGAAACTTTTCCGCATCCAGGGCTGCCATGCAGCCGAAACCCGCAGAGGTAATGGCCTGGCGATACACATGATCAGCCACATCCCCCGCCGCAAAAACCCCGGGAATGCTGGTCTGGGTGGCCATGCCATTGAGTCCGCTCTGAATGCGGATATAGCCATTTTCCATCTCAAGCTGACCTTCAAACAGGTCGGTATTAGGCTTGTGGCCGATGGCGATAAAGACCCCGGCCAGCGCCAGATCCTGGGTTTTCCCAGTGGTCATATGGCGCAAACGGGCCCCGGTGACGCCAGTGCCATCCCCCAGCACTTCATCCAGGGTATGATCCCAGATCACTTCCATATTACCGTTAGCCACCTTATCGAACAGTTTGTCCTGCAGGATTTTTTCCGCCCGCAGGCTGTCACGGCGGTGCACCAGAGTGACCTTTTCTGCAATATTGGACAGGTACAGGGCTTCTTCCACAGCGGTGTTACCGCCACCAATTACCGCTACTTGCTGTTGCTTGTAAAAGAAGCCGTCACAGGTGGCGCAAGCGCTGACCCCCTGGCCCATGAATTTTTCTTCAGATTCCAGCCCCAGGTACATGGCGGTGGCACCGGTGGCGATAATCAGCGCATCGCAGGTGTATTCACCGCTGTCGCCGGTGAGGCGGAAGGGGCGCTGGCGCAGTTCTGCCCCATTGATATGGTCATAGACAATCTGCGTGTTGAATCGCTCCGCATGGGCTTTCATGCGGTCCATCAACGCGGGTCCCTGGAGGCCTTCCACATCACCGGGCCAGTTATCCACGTCGGTAGTGGTGGTCAACTGCCCGCCCACGGCGATACCGGTGATCAGGGTAGGGCTGAGGTTGGCCCGGGCGGCATAGACCGCGGCAGTGTAACCGGCAGGGCCTGAGCCCAGGATAATCAGGGAGTGGTGATTGCTTTCGCTCATGTGAGTTCTCGTGGCTGTAGTAATAAAAAATAGTAATAAAAAATGGTCATCAAAATTCCGGTTAAAACCCTGCCACCGGACCCCGGTTCAGGGGGATAGTATAACGGCGGCAGTTTAACATGACTCTGCTATTACTGAATGACCGGCACCTGGTCCAGAATCTGTCGCGCCACCGCCAGACCGCTGTCACGGTTATCCCTGACCAGACGGTGCTCCACCACATTGGGCAACACCAGCTGCAGGTCTTCCGGTAGTACATAATCCCGGCCTTCCATCAGGGCCCAGGCCCGGGCGGCCCGCAACAGCCCCAGTCCGGCCCGGGGAGACAGGCCATAGCGCACGCCGGGGAGTTCACGGCTAAAGGTCAGTATGCGCTGCAGGTAATCCAGCAGGTTGCTGGAAACCGTGACCTCCTGAACCGCCTGCTGCAGTTGCATTAATTCTTCATGATTGAGTTCCGGCTGCAGCTCTGCGGTCATTTGGCGCCGGTCGACCCCCAGCAGAAGTTCCCGCTCAGCACTGGCGTGGGGGTAGCCCAGCTGCAGACACATCAGAAAGCGGTCCAGCTGGGATTCCGGCAGGGGGAAGGTGCCTCCCTGATCCAGGGGGTTCTGGGTGGCGATAACAAAGAAGGGGGAGGGCAGTGGCCGGGTTTCCCCTTCAATGGACACCTGGCGCTCTTCCATGGCCTCCAGCAGGGCACTCTGGGTACGGGGAGAGGCGCGGTTGATCTCGTCCGCCAGAATGATCTGGGAGAAAATCGGCCCCGGGTGAAACAGCATGCTGCCCGCTTCCCGGTCATAGGTGGAAAATCCCAGTACATCCGCGGGCAGCAGGTCGCTGGTGAACTGAATGCGGTTATAGCTCAGCCCCAGTACCCCAGCCAGGGCGTGGGACAGGGTGGTTTTTCCCATTCCGGGGATGTCTTCGATCAGCAGGTGACCGCCGGCGAGCAGACAGCACAGGGACAGGCGGACCTGACGGGTCTTACCCAGGAGAATGGCGTCCAGTCTGGCGGCGGCACGTTCAATTCCGGCAGTCACTTAATGTGGCTCCTTGGTGAGGGGGCTGATCAAGGGGGTATCAGGAGTGGTTATCCCTGACCCGGCGAATCAGATCCTGATAGGCGTCAATGCGGCGATCCCGCAGGTAAGGCCATATACGGCGCAGTTGATCGGTGCGATCAGGATTGATCCGGGCGAGTATGGCCCCCGGGTCCCGGTCATTGGCCTGCACCAGCATTTCCCCCTGGGGGCCACAAATAAAGCTGTTGCCCCAGAAATCAATGCCTCCGGCTGTGGGATCCGGTGAGGCTTCATGGCCGATACGGTTAGCAGCGATCAGGGGCAGGTTGTTGGCGATGGCGTGACCCCTTTGCACGGTAATCCAGGCATCCTGCTGGCGCTGCTTTTCACTGTCCGGGTCTGCAGGGTCCCAGCCGATGGCTGTGGGGTAAATCAGAATCTGGGCACCGGCGAGGGCCATCAGACGAGCGGCTTCCGGGTACCACTGATCCCAGCACACCAGCACCCCAAGCCGGCCGACAGCGGTATCGATGGGGGAAAATCCACCCAGGGGTTGGTCGGTTAAGGCATCTCCGGGGGTGAAGTAGAATTTTTCGTAAAAACCGGGGTCATCGGGAATATGCATTTTCCGATACAGCCCCGCCAGGCTGCCATCTGCATCCAGTACCAGGGCCGTGTTGTGAAACACCCCAGCCATGCGGCGCTCAAAAATGGAGCCCACAATCACCAGCTTCAGCTCCTTTGCCAGAGCGGCCAGGCGTTGGCGGGTAGGCCCCTGCAGGGATTCCGCCAGATCAAATACGGCGGTGTCCTGGGTCTGGCAGAAATAGGGGGTGGTGTGCAGTTCCTGTAATACCACCAGCTCAGCCCCCTGGTCACTGGCCTGGTGGATCAGTTGTTCGGTGGCGGCCAGGTTGGCGGCTTTATCTTTGCCACAGGGCTGTTGTACAGCGGCTACCGTGATGTCAGTCATGACCCCAGACTCCTTGCGGTAATTGCATGGTGAGGCAGTGCAGGCTGCCGTGCTGGGCAATAATGCTGCGACAGTTTACCGGCACCAGGGTACGCCCGGGAAAGCAACCGGCCAGGGCATCCAGGGCCTGTTGATCCTGGGGCACTCCATAGACCGGCACCAGCACAGCGCCATTGATGATCAGGAAATTGGCATAGGTGGCGGGCAGCCGCTCCCCATCGTCACTGAAAATGGCCTCAGGCCAGGGCAGGGGCACCAGATGATAAGGCTCACTGTTGGCCTGGCGGAATGTCTTAAGCTGCGCCTCCATGGCCTGAAAGTCCTGGTAATGGCTGTCACTGGGGTCGTCACAGCGCACATAGGCAATACAGCCAGGGCTGCAGAAGCGGGCCAGGGTATCGATGTGGCCGTCAGTATCATCCCCCTCCAGATTACCGTGGTCCAGCCACAGAAAATGCTCAAAGCCCAGTTGCTGGCGTAGCATCTGCTCAACCTGAACCTGGTTCTGGGAGCCGTTACGGGCCGGGTCCAGCAGGCAATGGCGGGTGGTGAGCAGGGTGCCCTGGCCATCGGTTTCCACCGAGCCACCCTCCAGCACCCAGTCCACTTTTTTCAGACGATGGCGGCCAAAGGCCTGCTGCCAGGCCAGGTGGCTGTTCACCGCATTGTCTTTTTCGCTGGGGTATTTGCCGCCCCAGCCATTGAAGGTGAAATCCAGCAACCGCACCCGGCTCCCCTGTTGCACCGCCAGTGGGCCGAAGTCCCGGGCCCAGGTGTCATTGGAGGGGGCTGGCAGGCACAGTGCCCGTCCCGGCAGGGATTGCTCCTGACAGAGGCGGTCAAAATGCCGCTGCAGATTTTGCACCTGAGAGACATCTTCAGAACTGATAATGAGGTGTTGTTGATGCAGAATGGCCAGGGCAATCGCCTCAAATACCGGCAGGGTCTGGGGCAGGCGGCTGAACCAGTCGGTGCCGTGATGGGGCCAGGCCAGCATGACGGCGCCCTGAGGCTCCCATTCAGCAAGCAGTCGGGGTGTGGTGGTCACTGGGGCCTTGTCCTTCTGGGTGACGATCTGACTAAAACGGAGTCATACCACGGGCAGTGTCACCGGTTGCACCGTCAAAACGAGGCCTGGTTATTCGCTGTGTTGAGGTTCTACCACGCTGTGGATCACGTAGCGGCCCTCAAAAACCACTTTGAATTCCGGGTATTGCCACTGACTGATAGGTGGCTCACCCACTGGCCCGCGACGTTGCTCGGGTGCCCCAAACTCACTTTCCACCCGGCTCATGGTGTGTCCCCGGCGGGGCATGTCCATATCAGCATATTGTATCTGCTTGATGGCCAGTGGTTGGCGGCGTTCTTCTGCCATGGCATGTGGCGCCAGCATTAAAGCAAATGCGGCGGCGACTAACAAACCGGAAACGATGGAAAAACCGTTACCGGCAGGGGGGGGGCTGGGGTTGAGGCAATGCTGGGCCGATTTCATGGGTGACAGCTTCCCTAATGACGAATTAATTATTGGTATTACTATAGACCGTCGCGACAGCTGCGTCTAAAGGCCGTTATGGCGTTTTACCCGGTGCCATTCTCATTATTATCCTGTTGCTGTTGTCGCATTCGTGCCTGCAATTGTAATACATGGCGAGCTATTTGTTGCCGGCAATCATCTTCAAGGTGGCGAAATTCCAGGTGCATAAAGGGTTTTTGCGCTTTACTACCGGTTTCAATCTCCACCACTTCAGCGAACACCGCCACCTGGTTCAATTCAGGGGCCAGGGTCATGCGCAGAGCCAGTAATTCCCCCGGTTGCCAACTGACATCCGGGCAATGAAAAGCCATGCCGCCTTCGCTCAGAGTCACCTGTAGCCACTGATCATCTTGCAAGGGTTTTTGCTGAAAGGTCATAATGCGCGCCGCAGTGTCCAGTTTCTGGTTCATCAGCTTCAGTAGATGGGCCAGGTTACGGTCAGACTCTGTCAGGACATTAAGCCGGGTACGGATTTCCAGATCGGCCCGACGCAACTCCTGTTGCAGCCCCGCTGTGGCACTGCCGTCAAAACAGGCGGCTGCCAAGGGCGGTGCAGTATCAGCGGTTATGACACGGTACTCGAGACCGATCTGGTCCTGAATGCGGTAATAGCGGCGGCGTTCTGAAACGTCACTGGGCGACATGCTGGACTCACTCGGCTGCGTTTTTAACAGTCTAACAGTCTTTTTCTGTGCTGCAGGCTCTGCAGTGCAGTTTCACTTTTTACCTGGCGGGAAACCTCACCCATGTTCAGACCGCTTTCGCTGTTTATCGGTCTTCGTTACACCGCGGCAAAACGCCGTAATCACTTTATTTCCTTTATCTCGCTGATCTCCATGATGGGGCTGATTCTGGGTGTCATGGTGCTGATTACCGTGTTGTCGGTGATGAACGGCTTCGACCGGGAATTAAAGGAGCGCATTCTGGGCATGGTGCCCCATGCTACTGTTGAGGCAGAAGGTGGCATGGCTGACTGGCAGAGCGTGGCAAAGATTGCCCTTAACGACCCCCGGGTAGTTGGCGTGGCGCCCTTTGTACAAGCCCAGGGGATGATGACCGGACGGGGGAATGTGCGGGGTATTATGCTCAATGGGGTGCTGCCCGAGCATGAGCCGGATGTCTCCATTATTCAGGATTTCATGACCCGGGGCTCCCTGGATGATCTGAAGTCCCGGGAATTTGGCATTATTATTGGCGATAGTCTGGCCCGCTCCCTGGGAGTGGGGCTGGATGACAAGGTCACGGTGGTTTTACCGGAAGCCTCGGTGACACCAGCAGGTGTCATGCCCAGACTGAAGCGCTTTACCGTGGTGGGCACCTTTAGTGTGGGGGCTGAGCTGGATGGCAATTACACCGTAGTCCATGCAGAAGATGCCGCCCGGGTCCTGCGCATGGGCGACAGCATGCAGGGTGTACGGCTTAAATTGCATGACCTGTTCCAGGCCCCACAGGTGGCTTACCGGTTGTCTCAGGAGTTACCCGGGGTCCATCGCACCAATGACTGGACCCGTACCCACGGCAACCTGTTTGAAGCGATCCGCATGGAAAAAACCATGATTGGTTTGCTGTTGATGTTTATCGTCGCGGTGGCCGCCTTCAACATCGTGTCCGCTCTGGTCATGGTGGTTACTGATAAAAAGGCGGATATCGCCATCCTGCGCACCATGGGGGCAACGCCTCGCCTGATAATGGCCATCTTTGTGGTGCAGGGGTCAATCATCGGCTTTACCGGCACCGTACTGGGCACGTTGCTGGGGGTTTTACTGGCGTTAAACATCAGCGATGTGATCGGGTGGGTAGAGAATGTGCTCAGCCACCAGTTTCTGAGTGCCGACGTGTATTTCATCAGCTATCTGCCGTCACATGTGCTGTGGAGTGATGTGGCGGTGATCAGTGGTGCAGGATTCATCATGAGTCTGCTGGCAACCCTTTATCCCGCCTGGCGGGCATCCCGGGTAGAACCGGCGGAGGCACTGCGTTATGACTGAGTCCGTATTGATTGACTGTCGCAACCTGGCAAAAACCTACCAGGAAGGAGGCAACCGCCTGACGGTGTTTGCGGACATCTCACTGCGCATACACACCGGCGAGACCGCCGCCATTGTCGGCACCTCGGGTTCCGGGAAAACCACCCTGTTGAATATGCTGGGTGGGCTGGACAAGCCCAGTGCCGGGGAGGTCATTATTGCCGGTGAAAACATGCAGAAAATGCGTGAGGGCAATCGTTGCCGTTTCCGTAACCGTAACCTGGGCTTTGTTTATCAGTTCCACCACCTGCTGCCGGAGTTTACTGCCCTGCAAAATGTGGCAATGCCTTGTGTACTGGGGGGAATGGCAGTCAAGCAGGCTTTGAGCAAGGCAGAGCACCTGTTGCAACGGGTGGGGCTGGCCCAGCGCATTAGTCACAAGCCCGGTGAGTTATCCGGGGGGGAGCGGCAGCGGGTCGCTATTGCCCGGGCCCTGGTGAACGAGCCCCGTTGCGTGTTGATGGATGAACCCACAGGTAATCTGGATGATACCACCGGGGAGCAGGTTCAGGAGCTGATCCTGGAGCTTTGCCAGCAGCTTAATATCACGTTCCTGGTAGTGACCCATGACCGGGCCCTGGCGGCCCGTCTGGGGCGGGTGTACCGGCTGGATCATGGCGGGTTGCAGCTGGAATCCGTTTCAGGGGGCTGACGGGCTGGCATCCTTGGGTTAACGGGATGAGTCAGAGTTTGTTGTTACGCTCATCCTGGCGTTTGTGCCAGTCGCTGCGCACTTTCCGACGCCAGAGAAACTGCACCAACAGGTAGCTGGCGCAGGAAATCATCACCGCTGTGAGCAGGGAGCCCACATACAGCGGAATACCCACATCAATCATGCGCTCCCCAAACCAGCCCCAATCCAGCTTGAACTCCCGGATTGAAGCTGCGGGTCTACCCATGACCCAGGTACCCACCACATAGGTGCCATATGCCATGGGACCCATAGTTATGGGGTTGCTGATCCAGACCACTGCCAGGGTCAGTGGCAGATTGGCATTGAACCAGATGGCCACAATGGCCGCCGGAATCATCTGAAAAGGCATGGGGATCAGACACCAGAAAATGCCGATCAGAAAAGCCCGGGAAACCGCATGGCGGTTAATGTGCCAGAGATTCGGTTCATGCAGCACTGTGCCGAGAAAGTGCAACGAGCGGATGCTGCGGATCTTCTCCGGGGTCGGGATATAGCGCTTTAAAAACCGCTTGGACATAGGCTGTCATGGCCCGTGAAGTCAACTGATCAGGGTTTAATGGCCTGACTCGAATTCCATGAATACTTTTCGTGCCCGTGCATTCACAGAGGCAGTGATATCCTAAGGGGGACCCTTCTATGCGCGCAGGGATGCTCGCATTTACGGGGGGCGTAATCATACTGTATTGCGTCGCCTATATACCACCATACTGGCTATTCTGGATCATAGCAGTTCTGCTTCTCAGCGTGACATTACCGGTGTTTTCCGGCAAGTCTCCCGGGATATGTGCAGGCAATGGGTCCAGCAGAAGGCGGTGGTTTCCCCCGTTGGCAATGGTGTTGATTCTGCTTGGCCTGGTAAGTTGGCAACTGGAGCGGGCGGTGGCCGTATTCAATGCCCCGTTGCCAGACACTACGGTCAGCCTGGTGGCTTACCCCTGTGCTCCGCCCCAGTGGCGAGATGGTCGGGGGCTGGTGGTGACGCTTTGCCCCAGTGACGGGGTGGGTTGGAGCCCGCAAGCCGCGCCAGTGCCTCGTCTGCGAGGCATTCTGGCGGATCAGGGGCCAGACGCTTTCCCCGCAGGTCCCCACCGCTTCACAACCCAGTTACATCCCACAAGGGTGCCGGCAAACCCGGGGCAATGGTGGGGGGAGGCCTCCTATCTGCGCCAGGGAGTTGTGGCACAAGGCACCCTTGAGGACTGGCACCCGGAGCCCGGTGGCGCCTGTTCTCTGCATTGCCGCTATCACAGCTGGCGATTGTCTTTGATCCAACGGCTACGTCAGCACTTGCCGGCCATGGCTCAGCCCGGACTGGTTGAGGCCCTGGCCCTTGGCAGTCGCGCCGGGCTGGATAACAGCCATTGGCAGACGCTGCAAGCCACGGGCACGAACCATCTGGTGGCGATTTCCGGGCTACACCTGGGCATGGTGGCCATGATGATTGCCTGGCTAAGCCACTGGCTGTTAATCCGCACCAGGGGGCAGGGGGGGCCTGGCAGAGCCTGGCTGATTGTGTTTCTGGTGTTGGCGGGGAGTGGGTTTTATGCCCTGCTGGCAGGCTTTACGGTGCCTACCCGGCGGGCACTGGTGATGGTGTCTGTGGCCAGTGTGGCCGTCGCCGCTGGCCGGCGTTTACGGCCAATGGATGGCTGGCTGCTGGCACTGGTGCTGGTATTGCTGGTTGACCCTCTGGCACCGCTGGATATGGGGTTCTGGTTGTCATTTGCCGCCGTAGGCTGCCTGTTGCTGGTGTTTGCCAACCGGTTGCGGCAGCCGGCCTGGTGGTGGGCTTTGCTGGTAGCGCAGCTGGCTGTGATGATTGGCCTGTGGCCAATGCTGGCGGTTTTTGACCGCCCTGGCACGGCCATGGCGCTACTGGCGAACATCATTGCGATTCCCCTCATGTCCCTGGTCTTGATGCCCTTGCTGTTGCTCAGCCTGCCCCTGGTGATGTTCTCGCCACGAAGCGCCGCATGGGTTGAACCAGGCCTCTCTCTGTTGTTGGATTCGCTCTGGTCAGGCCTGGTCTGGCTGGGTGAGCGCAGTCTGGATTTGCCGGAGCTGCCCCTGGGGGTACTGCTGTTACTGGCAGCAGCCATGCTGCTGAGCAACTTTCCCCTGCCCATGTTATGGCGCCGGGTTACGCTGCTGCTGGTGCTGTGCTGGGTGCTGGTTTGGCCCTGGCAACCGCAGCAGAGCAGGGCTGCTAAAGAGGGCCCCCAGCTGTTGTTC
>REBR01000068.1 GCA_007692645.1 Halomonadaceae bacterium
AAGAAGGGCGCACGGCGCATGATGCTGCTGCAAGACGGGGAGCCGGTGCGCCAATACCGCATTTCTCTGGGGCGTAACCCCAAGGGCCATAAGCTGTTTTCCGGTGACCAGCGCACCCCGGAAGGCGTCTATACCCTGGATGCACGGAATGCCAACAGCGATTTTTACAAATCCATCCGTATTTCCTACCCCAACCAGGAAGACCGGCGCAAAGCCAGTGCCTGGGGCCAGGACCCCGGTGGCTCCATCATGATTCATGGCTTGCCCAATGACGCCGATGAGTGGGCATTTGCTTACGCGGGGCTCGACTGGACAGAGGGCTGCATTGCGGTGACCAACGAGGAAATGGACGAAATCTGGCAACTGGTTCGCAACGGCACTCCCATCGAAATTCGCCCCTGACTTTACCTGCCGGTAATAAGGTTAAAAGCAAATTACCGGATCTTCAGGAAAAAAGTCCTTTAAAAATTCCTGTAAAACTTTTACTAGGGGCTGGCATTGCATACACTACCCTCGGAAATTGGGCTTCTTCTGAACGCCCATGTCTTTCTGGTTCAGTAACCAGCTTCTTTAGGTCTGCAACACTTGTTGTTACCGCACGGATACTGAAGACACCATGTACACCTATATGAAGGGGAATAATATGAAGAAACTGACCATCGCAGGTTTTGCTATGGCTGTTATGGCTACTGGTTGTGCAAGCAACGGTGACATGGACGGCGTTGAAGAAGCACTGAGCACCTCTGAGTCCGCACAGCAAGCTGCTGATCGTGCCCAGAGCCGCGCTGATTCAGCCCACAGCCGCGCCGACAGCGCTTATGCCAAAGCTGAAGAAGCTCTGGCCAAGGCAACTGCAGCTCATAGTGAAGCTGAAGAAGCCAATGAGCGCGCCAAGCGCATGCTGGATCGCGCCAGCGGCAAGTAATTTGCCGTTAGTTGCTTGACAGCGAAGCCGGCCCGGGAGTTCCCGGGCCGGCTTTTTTTTGTTTAGGCAATACCCACCAGCTTATGCATCTGCACCGTCAGCCGCCAACGGGGGTGGGCCATGCAATAGGCAATGGCAGCCCGGGTATTGCTGCTGCGAAAGGGGTCGTCCCCGGCAATCACCTGATGGGACGCCATGGGGGAGAGAAAGTAATGCCGGGCCTGAATGTGGGCAAAGCGTTCCGGCATGGCCAGGGGCTGGGGATACACCAGCTTCAGCTCATCACAGGTGCTCAGCACCACCTTGGCGTCCGCTTTCGGGCTCACACACAGCCAGTCAATCCCGGCAGGGGCTGGCAGGGTGCCATTGGTTTCCACCGCCACGGTGAGGCCCCGGTCATGGAGTGCCGCCAGCAGAGGCTCATCAAGCTGCAGCAGGGGCTCGCCACCGGTACACACCACAAAAGGTGCGCCCTGCTGCAGATCAGGCCAGAACGCCGCCACGTGATCCGCCAGGGCCTCCGGGGTGGCAAAGCTCCCGCCCCCCTCACCGTCGGTACCCACAAAATCCGTGTCACAGAACTGACAGACCGCGTTGGCCCGGTCCGCCTCACGGCCATTCCACAGGTTGCACTTGGCGAACCGGCAGAACACCGCCGGGCGCCCCGCCTGGGCTCCTTCCCCCTGCAGGGTGTAAAACACCTCTTTGACCTTGTACATCAGACCTGCTCCTCGTAAGGCAGCGGATCACTGACCCCTTCACCGGCAAACGCCTGCAGCCTTTCATGGCAGGCACTGCAGCGGCCACAGGCTTTGTCACGACCGTTATAACAGGTCCAGGTGTGCTGGTAATCCAGACCCATGGCAAGGCCCTTGGCGAGAATCTGCTGCTTGCTCAGGTGCAGGTAGGGAGCCTCTACTGCCACCGGGTCATAATTGGCTACCCGGCTGACCGCGTCCATGGCAGCAACAAATGCCGGTCGGCAATCCGGGTAAATGGCATGGTCGCCCCCATGGGCGCCATACCACACCGCATCCGCCTTCAGGGTAACGGCATGGCCGATGGCTAAAGACAGCAACACCATATTCCGGTTAGGCACCACCGTGTCCTGCATGGTGGCGCTCTGGTAGCCGCCTTCCGGCACCGCCAGATCTCCGGTGAGGGCAGAACCTTGCAGTAACGGGGTAATGGCACGGATATCCGCCACCTGGTGGGGCACCCCCAGGGACAGGCACACCGCCTCTGCGCAATGCAGCTCCCGGGCGTGACGCTGACCATAATGAAAGGACAGGGCATGCACCGGCCTGCCGGTTTGCAGGGCTTCATGGAGCAGGGTGAAGGAGTCCATGCCACCGGAGTAAATCACCACCAGGGGATTGCTCATTGCGGAATCTCTGTAAGCCAGAATAAAAGATGGTTATTGTAACAGTGGCGCCCCTGCCGTGGGAAAGGCGCTTTATTGCTGCAAAGGAAGGTTAATGAACGCTCTGGTAACAGATTTGCCATCACTTTTGTGGCAGCATTGCAGCATTCCTTTACAGTACGACTACACTGTTAATACACCCTGGATGCCAGCAGCCTTAAAACCGATGCGTTCACCATGACAAAGTTAACCCCACCGGCCTTTATCGACTTTGAAGCCTCCAGTCTCGATCTGGTCGCCAGCTACCCCATAGAAGTGGGAGTCTGCCTGCCTGGCGGGGATCTCGCCAGCTGGCTGATAGAACCCCATATTCTCTGGCGGGAATGGTCTGAAAGCGCCCAGCGCATTCACGGCATTGAACGCCAGCAACTGCTTGATGAGGGCCAGGACCTGACCCGGGTAGCCAGAGACCTGAACGAACTGCTGCCCCAAACGGTGTACTGCGATGCCTGGACCTTTGACAGCTTCTGGCTGCACCGCCTGTATAAAGCCGCCCGCATGAAGCCGGACTTCCAGCTGGAATCCGTGTCCGCCATTCTGACCCCCTCACAGGTGGACAACTGGGCCGCAACCCGGGCCCGGGTTATCCAGTCCCTGTCAGTGGATACCCACCGGGCAGCCAATGACGCCCTGATTCTTCATGAAACCTGGAAAGCGGTGGTGGCTGGCACCCCGGCAGAAAACCTGCTCTAAACTGTGATCCTGGCCAGCGTAACGGGGCCGTCAGCCCGTTATGCTGCACTGTCAATAACAGGCAGTATAAGGACACACAATAATGCCAACCCCCTGCGTAACAGGTTTCAATTGGCGGTTAGCCCTGTTGATCACCTGCCTGCTATTGCTGGCCGGCTGCCGGGATGACTTCAGCAGCAGTTCCAACCAGTGTGTGGATAAATTCGGCCCCGCCATTTCCGTGGACGAGACCCTTCCCAGCTTCCGCATTGGTGCAGGCTCCGACATTTCCGGCAACCTGCAACACACCCTGATGCACACCTTTTTTCAGGCCATTTACCCCGATAGTCACGACACCAGCAGCGAAGCCGTGCGGGCCCGATACCTGGCTGAACAGGCTGGCATTTTGAGCAAACCCTTTCTCGGCTTTGATGACCAGTTCCCTGATGACTTCCCCGGCTACGCCAGTACCCGCAACATGCCAGACCTCATGGAAGCGCTGATCACCAGCGGTGGCATTGAGACTTTCAACAATGCCCGCAACGCCATGCGCCGGTGTGTGGAGCAGGACCGGGGCGGCAGCTACCTCAATAATCAGGTGCGCCTGAGGGAAAAACCCCCCGAAAACGGCAATGGGGAGCCCCTTGGGGAGCCGCAGGAATGGCGGTTACAGGTAAGCTACAACAACAATCGCCAGCCATTGGGTAACATAGCCCCCAATATCAGCCGGTTTATTACCCTGACTGACGCGGCGGTTACCTTCCAGACCCTGTATGACCCCAAGAGCTTTGATCCCACCGGCTACAACCCCCCCCGTGAAACCCGGGTGTTTTTCAATCGCAGCCTTGGTGATCTGATGGATGACACTGATGGCGATGGCGGCGATGCCAGTGATAACGGTGATAACGGTGTTGATGGCAGTAACGGCGGCGACAGCTGCGAGAATGGTGACAACGGTGACAGCTGTCACATAGAAGAAGGGGAGCCACAAATGAGCTTTCTTGTTACCCGTCCCGACGGTTTGAACCAGCACCTGGACCAGGATGTCTTTCTCTGGACGGGCCGGGGCGAACCCTACACCCTCAATGGGCCTGACGGCGAAGACATGACCATAGCCTGCATGATTTTCAGAGCGGATTACGGTGCCGGAACCGTGGAAGTCTGGACACAGCGGCAAAGCTGCGGCGTGCTGGTTGATATCCCCAACCTGGAGCCATTGGAGAATTTTACCTTCGGTATGAACTCAACCACCTCCCGTTAGTCCGCCCCGCTAATACCGGGCTGAGCAAACCACCGTCTCAGCCCGGCAGCGTTAGCGCCCCATACCCCACTGCTGCATAAAACGGCGTTTCTGCTGAATCATGCGCTCATAGGTGCGAATAATGGTCTGGCTGTGGCGGGAACGGGAGGCTCTCAGCACCCGTATGCGGCATTCCAGTTCCTCCACTTCACGGCAAAGACGCCCGTGCAGCTGATCCCTGATGCTGCGGTATTCATCGAGTACCGGCAATTGTGCGGGTGGCTCTTTCTGGGGGGAATACGTGGTGAACTCAACTTCCCTGATTAAATCCATAATGACCAATCCTTGTTGTCACAACTGTTTTCACAATTGCCGTCATAAATCCCTGGTTTCCCTGTTCTTGTCTGACTGGTAGACAGGAACGACACAACAAAAGTTAGATTATTTTGCGGCGCCTGTCCAGAGGTTCATGCCCCGGGGTTCATGCCCGGAGGTATAAGGTCCCCTCTTACCAATTCGCTTCGGTCCTGCTACCGTTTATGGCAGGTTTGCGCAATAATCTTAAGCCACCACCGGAGACCACCATGGCCCAAGCCACCGTTGCCGATGCACTTCGGGAATTCATGACATTCATGGATATCCTGGACGATGCCTACTGGGAGGCTGCCCGCATTGAGCATAAAGACAGCCTGTACGACATCATCAGCATTTTCACCAAAGAGGTGTCCGAGCTGAACAAGCTGAGCGTTCAGGACCACCATTACCCCTACGAGATTATCAGTGAAGGGTTGCAGCGGGTGGTGCCACGGCTGGAGCGCATCAACGAAGAACAACTGGTGATTATTCCCCGCACCCGCACCGGCCATGACTTTCGCGAAACCCTGTCCATGGTGCTGAACATCCTGGACGAGCAGCTGGAGCTTGGCAGCCTATGAGGCCAGCAGACGCTGATCAGCCGAGGGCAGGATGGGGCAGGCACTATTGACCGTGTGCACAAAGCGCATCAGTGCCGGTAGATGATGCCCCACTATGGGAATACCGGTATTGATCAGTGACACCGAGATATCCCGGCTCGGGTCCGCCCAGCACCACTTGTTGATCAGGCCAATGTGGCCAAAGCCACTGGCAGAATTCAGCCCCCACAGACCCACCGGGTCTGCCCCCAGCATAAAGCCGGCACTGAACTGCATGGGTATCATCAGGGTCCGGTCCACCTGCATGGCACCAAAAGGCTGCACCGCCCGCTGCACACACCGTTCTGAGCAGATACGTTTGCCCTGGTACAGGCCACCGTCCAGCATCATCTGGTAAAAGCGGCTCATTTCCTCCGCAGTGCCAACCAGGTTACCGGCGGGAATCACCGCTTCCTGAAAGCGGGGGTCATTGGAGATTTCCGCCACCGTATCAACGTCTGCCCCCAGGGCCCGCTTCACTACCCAGGTGAGCGGGGGGTGCAGTTTAGGCCCGGTGGCATAGTTCCAGGCCAGCTCCGGCAGCTTTTCATGATCGATGCCGTAGGTGAAATAGTCCATGGCCATGGGCTGGCGAATACGCTCATCCAGCAATACTTCAATGGATTTACCGGTCACCCGGCGCACCACTTCTCCCAGCACATAACCGCCGGTAATGGCGTGGTACGCCAGCTTGGCCCCGTCCACGGCGATGGGCTCCGCATCACACAGCATCCGCCAGATCTTCTGTTCATCCCAGAGAAAATCCAGGGGCGTGCCCACGGGCAGGCCGGGAATGCCCCCCCGGTGAGACAGAATCTGATGCAGGGTAATGCGTTCTTTGCCTTTCTTGCCAAACTCGGGGCAGTAGAAACTCACCGGGTCCAGCAGATTCAGTGCCCCTTCATCCGCCAGCATATGCACCAGCAGGGCGGTTACCGCCTTGGAGGCGGAGAAGTAACACACCGGGGTCTGGGTACTCATGGCGATCCGTGGACCGTCCGCACGATCTTCAGGGCCGTTACCCTGAGAATGGCCCAGGGTCCGGTTCATGACGATATGGCCCTTGCGCCGCACACACAGTTGTATGCCCGGGTGGGTTCCGGTGCGGTACAGCCCTTGGGTGGCCTGCCACATGGCGTCGATGGCACCCTGGCTTAAGCCGGCAAGGGCCGGGTCTACTTCACTGAGGTAATCCACGCCGGTAACCGGGGCCAGATCGGCAGGAATACGGCTACTGCGCAGCACCTTGCGAAAGATAGTGTTCATGACTACGTCCATCAGTTGGGATTATTAGCGGTCTAACTATCCCAAGTATGGCACGGATAATGGCATCTGTGAGTATGGGCCTGGAAGCATCAGCTACTCCCGCCTCCCAAGCCTGGCTTCCATGCGCGCCAGCTGTTCCTGTATCTCCTTCATCTGGCCGTGCATCTGGTGGATTTCTGCCGCCTCCCCCTCGCCACTCTCCAAAGACGCCTTGGTGCTCTCCTTCTCCATCACCTGCAATACAATGCCGATCATCATATTGAGAAAGATAAACGCGTTGAAAAAGATAAATGTCAGGAAATAGATCCAGCTGTAGGGGTGGTACTCCATGGTGGGGTACAGCACCGCCGTGGCCCAGCTTTCAAAGGTGGCCACCTGAAACAGGGTGAGCATGGCCCGGGCGATATTGCCCCACAGGGCATCGTCCACCTCATGGAACCAGAAGCTGCCCACCGCCGCGTAAATATAAAAGATGATAAACATCAGCAGCGCTACATAGCCCATACGGGGAATGGCTATCAGCAGTGACGACACCAGAATGCGCAATTCCGGAATCAGGGACACCAGCCGCAACACCCGGAAAATCCGCAGTAGCCGGGCAATCAGCACCATTTCCGAATCGTCGATGGGAATCAGGCTGGCGGCCACAATGGTAAAGTCGAAGACATTCCAGCTGTTGCGGAAAAAGTCTTTTATCCGCTCCACCGCAGCCATGCGAATCAGTATCTCAATTAAAAAGAACACCGTGATCGCCCAGTCCATTACCCGGATAAACTGGTCAAAGCGATTCACTTCCTCATAGGTGCGCGCCCCCACTAACAGGGCCGACACAATAATGATGAAAATCACCGTCAACTCGAAAATCTTGTTGCTGTGCAGCCGTTCGAGACGGGCTTGCAGGGTGGTGGCGCGTGTCATAGGGCTCTCGGCAGGGATCAGGGGCAGACTCCGGCAGGGCCGGGATTTTTTCAGGGGGCATTATCCCTGATGTGGCGGTACAGCCCAACTCTCTGGCATGCCAGAGCGGTCAATTCGCCTTATTGACCTGCAAAGGCAACAAGGTTAGCATGCTCACCAGTTAACTAGACGACCGGTCTAGTTCCATTTTCTGTCAGCCAGGACTACACCCATGAACCCGAGCCCGGTACGCGACTCACTGCTGGCCGCCGGCACCGAACTGCTGGCCCAGCGGGGCTACCATGGCACTGGCCTGAAGGCGGTGCTGGATCAGGTACAGGTACCCAAAGGGTCTTTCTACCATTACTTTGCCAGCAAGGAGGCCTTTACCGCGGAGATTATTCGCCACTACGCGGATTGGCTGCTGACCCTGATGGACACCGCCATTGCCAGCCAGTCACTGACACCCCGGGAAACCATCCGCCAGCTGTACCGCCAGATGATCACCGAGTTTGAACGCCATGACTGTGCCCAGGGTTGCCTGCTGGGCAACCTGGCGGCAGAAATCGGCGCGGCCAGCAGCGATTGCCGAAGCGCCCTGAATGACGCCTATGACCGCTGGCAACTGCGCTTTAGCAGCCTGGTGACAGCCGGTCAGGAACAGGGCCAGTTTCGCCGGGACCTGCCCGCCGACACCTTAAGCGCCCTGTTCTGGAACACCTGGGAGGGGGGCATTCTGCGCATGAAACTGGAGCGCCACGGTGACCCCCTGCGCCACACCCTGGATAACCTGCTTGACTGCCTGATGTCACCCTAACAGTAAGTCAGCACTAACTAACAACCTGTATTACCGGAGCACATTTTATGAGCCAGAACGTCACCCTTAACAGCGACCTCACCCTTAACCGTGGTCCTTTTCTCAAGAACCGCCTGGCCAAGTCCGCCATGAGCGAACAGCTGGGGGACAAGGCCCACAACCCCACTCCCGGCCTGGCGCGGCTTTACCGCACCTGGGCCGAGGGCGGCCTGGGCCTGTCCATCACCGGCAATGTGATGATCAACCGCCAGGCCTTGGGGGAACCCAAGAATGTGGTGCTGGACCGTGACAGTGATCTGGAAGCGTTTCGCCACTGGGCCCGTGAAGGCCAGGTGAACAGCAGCCGACTGTGGATGCAACTGAACCACCCGGGCAAGCAGATCCCCAGGTTCCTGAATCCGGAGCCGGTTTCCCCCTCTGCCATCTCCCTGGGCCGGGGTCTGGATAAGATGTTCGCCAAGCCACGGGCCCTCACCGGTGACGAAATCCAGGTGATTATCGAAGAATTTGCCTATGCCGCCGGCAAGGCCCGGGAAACCGGCTTTGCCGGGGTACAAATTCACGGCGCCCACGGCTATCTGGTCAGCCAGTTCCTGTCGCCCCGGCATAACCAGCGGGACGACCAATGGGGCGGGTCAGCAGAGAACCGCCGCCGCTTTGTCATGGCGGTGTATTCAGCCATCCGGGCAGAAGTCGGCGAAGACTTCCCCATCGGCATCAAGCTTAATTCCGCGGACTTTATGAAAGACGGCTTTACCGAAGAAGAGTCCATGGACGTGGTCAAGGCCCTGTCTGACGCTGGTATCGACATGATTGAAATCTCCGGCGGCACCTACGAATCCCCTGCCATGACCGGGCACAAAGTGGCAGAGTCCACCAAAAAGCGTGAAGCCTACTTTCTGGATTATGCCGAAGCCGTGCGTCAGCACAGCGCCGTGCCCCTGATGGTCACCGGCGGTTTTCGCTCCGGCAGCGCCATGAGCGACGCCCTGGCCACCGCTGCCACCGACCTGATCGGCCTGGCCCGCCCCGTGGCCGTGGCCCCGGAATGGCCCCGTGACCTGCTCACCGACGCCGCCGCCAGCATCACCATGAAGCGCCCCAGCACCGGCTTTAAAGGCCTGGACAAGGCCTTCATGCTGGACATCACCTTCTACGAAACCCAACTGGCCCGCCTCGCCGCCGGCAAGAAAACCAAACCCGCCCAAAGCGCCTGGATCACCGTCGCCGGCGCCGTCACCCAACTGGGCCTCCACGCCATCAAACCCCGCCGCGCCTGAGTGCGAATGGGACAGGCACCGTCGAATCGCGGCTATAGCCGCTCCCACAGGGACCAACAAGCTCCGATGTTGAGTTCTGTGTGGGAGCGGCCATGGCCGCGATTGCGGTTAACACCAAGGCACCAAGGGGACAGGCACTGGGCTGTGGCTTGACTGAATTTGGGGGACAGGCATAGTAGTTGCCCGGAGGGCAATCGCGGCTATAGCCGCTCCCACAAGGGCCATCAAGCTCCGGTGTAGAGTTCAGTCCCACAGCAGCTAAAAAGCTCTGGTATAGAGTTCAGTCCCACAGAGGCTAAGAGGCTCCGGTGTAGAATTCAGTCCTACAGGGGCCAAGAAACTCCGGTTTAGCGTGCTGTGTGGGAGCGGCCATGGCCGCGATTGCGGTTAAGTACCAGACAAGAGTTTAGGGGCATTAAAGGGACAGGCACCGGCGGTCATCTAGCCGGGTCTGGCTAAGGCAATTAACGGGAGATCGTTTTGGCAAAAAATCCGTTTTATGACCCCACCCGCTCCCATCACCGGCCCGGGGGGTTTGGTAATCCCCCGGGCAACCCCCTCTGGCACCGGCCCAGTGCCGGGCTGGCTGCAGCCTGGGCGGGGTTTGCCCGGGACATGCTGCGGCTGCGGGGGTTACCGGCGCCTTTTGGGCCTGATCATGCCCTGGGTCTGGCGGCTACCCTGGACGGGTTTCACGGCGGCCAGCACCGGCGCCAGGCCACCTGGCTGGGCCATGCCAGCTTTCTGCTTAACCTGGACGGCTGTCATATTCTCACGGACCCATTTCTCAGCGACTACGCCTCCCCGGCGGTCAAGCGCCTGGTGCCTGCGGCCCTCACCGGGGAGCAGATTCCGGCCCTGGATATCCTGCTATTGTCCCATAACCACTATGACCACCTGGATCGGGCCACACTGACCGTTCTGGCCCGGCGCTTTCCCCAGACCCAGGTGTTTGTGCCTTTGGGCCTTGGGCCATTACTCAAACGTTGTGGTTTCACCAGGGTGCAGGAACTGGACTGGTATGATCAACAGGAGTGCCTGGGCATTCAGGTGACGGCGGTACCGGCTATTCATATGGCCCGCCGGGGGCTGACGGATATGAACCGCACCCTGTGGTGCGGTTTTGCCCTGGGGCACCAGCAGTGGCAGGGGTATTTCGCCGGTGATACCGCTTATGGACCGGTGTTCCGGGAGATCGGTGAGCGCCTGGGTCCTTTCGATCTGGCCCTGGTGCCCATTGGTGCCTATGCCCCGCGGCGGCTGATGCACTGCGTGCACAGCACCCCGGAAGAGGCCCTGGAGATTGCCCGGCTACTGCAGGCGAAGAATGCCATCGCCATGCACTGGGGCAGCATTCGCCTCACCACCGAACCCATGGATGAGCCCCCCCGGCGCTTTTTAGCAGACCCGTCGCCCCAGCCACGTCAGCTGATGGCGGTGGGTGAGACCACCACTATTTAAACCCGGCCGTTACACCCGCCCTGCCAGACGGATGGTCTGCTCAGTCAGCCTGGGATACAGGGGTTCTGGCATATCGTGACCCATGCCGGGGATCCAGTGCAGTTCGGCGCCGGGAATCAGGGCTTTCAGTTGCTTGGCGGCCACCGGGCGCACCAGGGGATCTTCCTTACCATGGAGAATCACTGTAGGCACCCGGATGCCACGGGTCAGGGTAGACAGATCCCCGGTGGCCAGAATGCCCCGCATCTGCCGCAGAATCCCCGCCGGGCGATAGCTGCGCCGGTAGTCGTCCCGGATACGCTCAGCCAGTTCCAGTTCATCCCGGGGGTACAGGGGGCTCTGGATATTGCGCCACAGGGCCAGGCTGCGGGCCACCGCCGCGGCTTCATGGTGGCCTTTGATGTTGCTGCCCTGCAGGCCCCAGATTACCTTGGCGGCGGGCATGGGTAACTTGCGGCTGTTGTTGGAGGTCATCACCAGGGTCAGGCTCTTGACCCGGCTGGGGTAGCGGGATGCCAGCACCTGACCGATCATGCCCCCCATGGAGACGCCTTTGATGTGGGCAGCCGGAATGCCCAGGGCATCCATCAGACCCACCACATCTTCCGCCATATCATAGACTTTGTAGGGCGCCGGCACGGACAACCCCAGCTTGTAACGGGCCATGGCGGTCAGGGGCTTGCCCTGCAGGCGGGCCTTGATCTCTGAGGACAGGCCAATGTCCCGGTTATCAAAACGGATGACCCGGAAACCCGCCTTTACATAGGTCTCCAGCATGGCCTCCGGCCACAGGGTCAGCTGGGCCGCCAGACCCATGATCAGCAACAACGGCTCACCCTTGGGGTCGCCCCGTTCCTCCACACAGAATTCCAGGCCGTTGGCCGCCACGGTGTGGGTAAAGGGCGCCCCGATGGGGGGCCGGGTTTTTTGTTGAGTCAGGCTATCGCTCATGACTGGGTTTCCTCAGAGTGGAACCGGCGCTGCCAGAAGCGGCGCCAGGACTCGCCACAGTGGGCGCCCAGCACCAGCAACGCCGGTGTCAGTAACAGAGTCAGTATAGTCGCAAACGCCAGACCACCGGCGATGGCACTGGAGAGCTGGGTCCACCATTGGGTGGACGGCGCGCCGATACCCAGCTCCGGTGTCAGCAGGTCCACATTCACCCCCAACACCATGGGCATCAGGCCCAGAATGGTGGTAATGGCGGTGAGCAGCACCGGGCGCAGGCGCAGGCAACCAGTCTCCAGTGCGCCGTTGAAGGCGTCCATCCCCTCCCGGCGCATCTGGTTATAGGTATCAATCAATACGATATTATTGTTCACCACGATACCCGCCAGGGCAATAATGCCCATGCCCACCATGACGATGCCAAAGGACTGGGCGTTGAGCATCAGCCCCAGCAGCACCCCGGCGGTGGACAGCACAATGGCAGACAGCACCAGCAGTGCCTGGTACATGCTGTTGAACTGGGTCACCAGGATCAGGAACATCAGGAAGATTGCCACCAGAAAGGCACTCACCAGAAATTGTGCCGCTTCCTGCTGGTCCGCATCTTCACCACCAAAACTCAGGGTTACCCCGTCAGGGGGCTCCGGCAGTTGGGCCTGCAGGGCCCGCAGCCGTTCACTGGCCTGTTGCCCCTCGGCAATATCCGCCTGCAGGGTAAGGGTGCGCTGGCCATCTACCCGGTGCAGGGTACCGATTTTATCCGCCGGTACCCGCTGCACAAAGTGGGATAGAGGCATCTGACCCCTTTCGGTATTTAAGGTCAGGCGCTCAAACTGATTCAGGCTGCGATCATTGCGGGGCATGCGCACCAGGATATCCACTTCATCCCGCACATCTTCAGGGCGGTAGGTGGCCAGTACCAGGCCATTGGTGACCAGCTGCACCGCATTACCGACACTCTGCACATCAGCCCCAAAGCGGGATGCCGCTTCCCGGTCGACGATCAGGCGCCACTCGATGCCCGGCAGGCTGCGGTCATCCTCCACATCCACAAAGCCCCCGGTGCTGTCCATGGTCTCCCGCACCTGTTCAATATAACGCTCCAGATCATCCCCGTTATTACCGCTGATTTTGAGCTCTATGGGCTTGCCGGCGCCGGGGCCCTGCTCCTGTTCACGGAATTCCAGCACGATGCCGGGAATATCCCCGGTGCGCTCACGCATATCCGCCAGAATGGCACTGGCGGAGCGACGTTCATCCCAGTCCTGGAACTGGAACTGCAGGGTGCCCACCACATCCGGTGCCAGCTGGCTGCCGGGGTTGACCATGGAGCGGGCATACAGGGCTTTGACTTCCTGCATGCCCTGCAGGCGCTGTTCCACCTTGCGTACCAGATCATCCCGCTCGTGCACGGACAGGTCACCACGGGCCCGCACCCAGACCTGGGCGGAGTCCGGCTCCACACTGGGGAAGAATTCCACGCCGTGGTTGAACTTGCCGTAAGCGGCATAAATAATCCCGATCACCAGCAACATTCCCAACAAACTCAACAGGGGCCGGGTCAGTACCCGGGTCAGCTGGCGGCGGTACCAGCGCCCCCCGGGGCCCTGTGCCTGGGGCAGACGCACCCGGCGCCCACCGCTGACAGCACCCATTACCGGCAAAAACACCAGTGCCATGGCCAGTGAGGCCAGCAGGCAAAGGATCACGGTGATGGGCAGGAACTTCATGAATTCCCCCACCGTGCCCGGCCAGAACAACAGCGGCAGAAATACCGCCAGGGTGGTGGCGGTGGAGGCAATCACCGGCCAGGCCATCCGGCTGGCAGCGGCGCCCCAGGCGGTGCCCGGGGACTGACCCTCAGACAGGTTACGGTCCGCCAGCTCCGACACCACAATGGCCCCGTCCACCAGCATTCCTGCCACCAGTATCAGGCTGAACAGCACCACGATGTTGAGGGTGTAATCCAGCCCCCAGATCAGCAGTATGCCGGTGAGGAAAGCCCCGGGAATGGTCAGGCCCACTAACAGGGCCGAGCGCACCCCCATGGTGGCCACAATGACGATCATCACCAGCACAATGGCCGTCAGCACATTGTTAAGCAGGTCACTGAGGATATTCCGCACATCCTCGGACTGGTCCATGATGTACTGCACCTTCACCTCTTCCGGCAGAAACTGGGCAGCGGCATCCATCAGAGCCTGTGCCTGGGCCACGGTTTCAATGATATTGGCACCGGTGCGCTTGGAGACTTCCAGCACCACCGCGGGCTGGCCGTTAATGCGGGCAAATCCCTGAGGGTCTTTAAAGCCCCGCTGCAGGGTCGCCACATCTCCAAAGGTGACCACGGTATCCCCTTCGGTTTTGATGGGCATGGACATGACGTCTTCCAGGTTTTCAATCACCCCTGGCACTTTCATGGTCATGCGCCCGGCGCCGGTATCCAGGCTACCTGCCGCGACCAATCGATTGTTCCGGGCCACCAGGTTGCCCAGCTGGTTATAATCCAGGCCGTAGCTGTCCAGTACCTGGGGGTCGACCACAATCTCCAGCATGTCCTCACGGTCGCCGCCGATATTCACTTCCAGCACCTGGGTGATGCCTTCAATGCGGTCCTGCAGCTCACGGGCCAGGAATATCAGCTCCTGTTCAGACAGGGGTCCAGACAGGGCAATGGACAATACCGGGAACAGAGCCACGTTAATTTCATTCACCCGGGGCTCGTCAGCTTCCGAGGGTAACTTGTTGCGGGCGGTATCCACCTTCTCCCGCACATCCTGCAGGGCCAGGTCCGGGTTGAAACCGGCATCGAATTCCAGCATCACCGAGGCATGGCCTTCCGAGGCGGTACTGCGCATTTCCTGCACCCCTTCCAGGGAGCGCAGCTCCTGCTCCATGGGGCGTACCAGCAACCGCTCTGCGTCTTCCGGGCTGATACCTTCAAGGCTCAGGGAGACGTAGATCATGGGGATGGTGATGTCCGGATTGGCTTCCTTGGGGATAGCCACGAACGCCACAATGCCACCGATCACCAGAAACAGCAGGGTCAGCAGACTGGTACGGCTACGATTAATGGCCGCATGGATAAGGGTAAACATCAGTGGTCACCGTTGCCGTGAATGGCTTCAACGGTGTCGCCGGGGCGCACAAACCCTGCCCCCTGAGTGATGATGCGGGTTTCCAAAGGCAGACCGTCAATCCAGGCCCCGTGGTTGTCAGCACTGAGCAGCTCAATGGCTGCTTCCTGCACCTGGTCTGCGTTATCCACGTATTTCACCGCTAAACGGCCGTTATCACCCAGACTCAGGTAAGCCGGGGAAATGCGGGTGGCCAGACGGGGCTCCTGGGCAATACGCAGGGTGGCGCTGCCTCCGGCAATGCGCAGTTGGTCCGGGTTGTCCAGGGTGGCTTCCAGGCGAAAAGCCCGGGTTTCCGAGTCTGCAGCACTGGCAATAAAGGTCAGCTCACCGGAAAGCTCTGTGCCATTGAGCAGTCCCACCCGGATCTGCTGACCCAGGGCCAGGCGGCCGACTTTCTGTTGCGGTACCTGGGCGGTCACTTTCAGCCGGGACACATCCACCAGATGCATCAGGGGGTCACCGGGGCGCACATAATCCCCCAGCTCAACTTCACGGCGGTCAATGACCCCGGCAAAAGGCGCTCTGGGTTCACGATCAGCCAGTGCCCGCTGGGCCCGGGTCACATCGCTTTGGGCACGGGCCACATCCGCTTTCAGCCGTAACAGTTCCGCTTCCGAGCTCAGGTCTCGGCCACGGAGGGTTTCAGCGCCCCGCAGATCCGCCTCAGACCGATTCAGTTCGGCCCGGGCCTGGGCCAGTTCTGACTCCCGGGCATCATCAGACAGAGTCAGTAGCCGGTCACCCCTGGCGACACTGGCCCCCAGGGCCTTGGGCAGGGCTTCCACGTCTCCGGCAACCCGTGCCCGCACCATGACCTGCTGCCAGGGCGCCACCTGACCCTGTAACACCACCTCTGGCTGGTAAAGCTGGGCCACCAGGGTTTCCACCTGCACCCGGGAAGGCCGCGCCTCCGGATCCTGCCAGATATCTTCCCGGTCGTTCTGTGCGGTGCTTATATCACCACTGGTCATCCATAGCAGCAACAATAGGGCAGCCACCACGGCAATTATCAGGGGGCCATAACCACGCAGTCTGTTCTGCAGTTTGTTCATTGTTCGCTCTCCACCCGGCCTACTCCCAGGGAAGCGACGGGGCCAATAATTCCGGAAATAATAAAATCGGCTACATGGTCGAAATAGTTCTGACGGGACACTGCCGGGTGGCGTGCACCAAAGCCACCACCGGCAATGTGGGCCATTACCCCCTGGAAGGTGGCATCTACTCCCCAGTACAGGGGTTCCATGGGACGGGGGGCAATTTCCCCGGCCACCACAGCCGCTTCCAGAATCTGGTTAAACAGGCTCTGGTACTGACGCTCCAGATCACAGAACGCCTGCCGGGCCCCCGGTTCCAGACGTTCCTGGAATTCCGGACGCTCACAGTGCAGGCACAGCTGTACTTCCATGGGATTGTCATTTAACAGGTCAAACGCCAGGCGGATAATACGCCGCATGGCCTGTAACGGTTGGCCGTCCAGGGGTTCCTGACGGTAACGCTGCAGGCAGACCCCGGTAAAATCCAGCACGATACGGGCATAGATACTTTCTTTGCTGGAGAAGTGCCGGTACACCGTGCCTTTACCAATTCCCGCTGCGGCGGCTACCTGTGCCACGGTTACCGATTCCCAGCCATGATCCCGGAACAGGGTTAATGCGGTATCCAGCAGTAACTGTTCCCGCCTCTGGAAAGTCTCGTCCTGGTAGCTCATAGAGATAGTTTGCCTGATTGTGACCGGCGGTCATGATATGACCTGCGGTCAACAACTTCAACTATCGGTGCTAATGAATCGTTACTACAGGGGGCATTTAACGGGGTGACGGGTGAAGAAACACCGGAACAGTGGATTGTGTAATGGGTGTACCGGAGATTGCACTACTATGGCTGCAGCTTGTCAGGTCTGGGGCGCAGCCC
>REBR01000097.1 GCA_007692645.1 Halomonadaceae bacterium
TTTTTGAAGTGCTAAAAACGTGGTCTGTCCCCATTTAAAAACGTGGTCTGTCCCCGCTCCGGTTAACGGGCAAACATCAAGGTGCCGTTAAAGCTATGGTTATGACACAGACTCTGATCATGAAAAGGCACCGTAGCTTCCACCTGGGCCAACCATTGATACCCTGCTGACAGATCAAGCTCCGCCCTGCCTTCATCATCGGTGGTAAAAGTCGCAGCCATGTCTTCGTCCTGATGGCCTTCCCGGTAAACCGTGACGGTCGCCTCTGGCAAAGGTGCACCATGAAGCAGCACCTGCACCCTGACCGCCTGGTCTTCAGCCAATGCAGCAGGCACCGCCTGGGGCACAATCTCCAGGGGCAGTCCCAGAGGCTGCGACACGATATCGGCGCCATTATCCGACTCTCCTACCTGCACAATCGCCTTGCTGCTGTTATTACCATAACTGCAACTGGTGGCATTGGGGTATTCCTTCAGGGAGCCTCTTCGCCCCCCTTCAATGGTCCGGCTCCAGTAACCACGGGATTGCTGAGCTGCCAGCAGGTGGCTGCCGGGTGCATTCAATGGGCCGCTAGTATGGGATTCCCTGCCATGGAGGGGCAAACCAGTCCAGGTGCTGTCCGGAGCCCAGTGACCCAGTGATGCCATACGATCAGCGGCGACGGTGTCCCCCTCACCCGGGTGGTGGCCCCAGCCAAAGACCACCGGCACCGAGTCACCCACCGCCGCCTGCAGCGACTCAGGGGCAACCCAGGAATAGTGTCCCAGGGCCAGGGCAGGCAGCCCCAGAAGACCCAGTAAAAGCCCCTTGTTAAACGGCTTACCAATAGCGCTTTTCATGGTGCAATACTCCCAGACTGACAATCAAAAAAGCCTGCCACTACCACTAATGGGCAGGCAGGGGCCAAACCAATGGCGGCAGACCTAGAAACGGTACACCGCACTCAGGCGCACATTGCGGCCCGGGCTGTTCACCAGGGCGTTGCCCCGGCGGAAGGTACGGTCAAAAACGTTATCCAACCGCAGATTGGTACTCACGCTAACGGTGGGGGACCAGCTGGCAAACACATCCATGGTGCCATAGCCGGCGCTGGGCTCAGGGGCGTCCGGATCGGTTGTTTCCGGCAGCCGGTCCTGACCGGCCACTAACAACCCCCTGACACCCAGTTCCAGGTTGCGGTCTGTGAGCAGGCGGGCATAACTCACTGAAATATCGTCGCCGGCTATGCCTTCCAGGGGCTGATCCCCATTGCGGTCATTACCCCGTAAATGGGTCACGGCTACATTAATCCGGTGGTCAGGGTGCTCATAGGCCAGTTCAAACTCTGCACCCCGCAGCCTGGCTTTGGCGACATTCTCAAACCGGGTGGTGTTTTCCAGTCCCGGAGGGGCGTCATCACCGCGCACCAGTTGTTGTACAAAATCGTCGATATCGTTCTGAAACACACTCAACTGCCCCCGCAGGCGGTCGTTGCTGGCCAGAACACCCCGATCGAAGTAGGTGATACCCACTTCCTTGTTGGCGGCTTCTTCCGCCTTCAGGTCCGGGTTGGGGATAAATTCGTTGCCGGGAAAGTGCTGACCGCCGACATACAGTTCACGCAGGCCCGGGGCCCGGAAGGCTTCCGCGTAACTGGCAAAGACGCCGAAACCGCCACCCACCTGATAGGCCAGGGTCGCCTGGGGCGAGAAGGCATAGTAATTGACCCCCTCGGTGCCCTCCCGGTCGGCCCGCTGGCGGATACGGTCATAGCGGGCACCCACCGTGAGGTCAGTGCGGTCCGTCAGCATCATCTGATCCTGAATAAAGACACCCACGGTGTCCTGCCGGGCATCTGAAAAGCCCAGGCGTTCTACACGGTTTTCACGTCCTTCCTGGCGGTCACGGAACGATTCCAGACCATAGGTTAACTGGTGATAGACCTCGCCGGTGCTGAACCGGCTGGTGTTGAAACCGTCAAAACCCAGGGTCTGCAGATTATTGCGGGTAACGGTGCCGTTCTCCTGGTTTTCTTCCCGCTGATTCAGGTCAGTGAGGTATACCGTCACGTCCATATCCTGCAGATCATTATCAGGGTTGCTCTGGTAACCCAGGGTGAAGGTCTGCTGGCGAGTCTGGCGGTTCACCTCATCCCCCCGGGGACGGTCAGCGGTGGTACGGCTCTTGCTGTCATCCTCGAAAGCCAGGTAGTTCATGGTCAGGCGGGTGTGCCGGTCTGGGTTCCAACCTGCTGTGACCAGTCCTGAGGTGATATCCGAGGCAGAGAAATCAATTGTGTCACCGTCGCCGTCCCGGTAATCGTCACTCACACTGCGGGTCACACTGGCGAGAATATCCAGGGTGTCATCTGTCGCTGCAAGGGTAGTACTCAGGCGCCGTTCCTGGTTGATGGAACCATAACCAAGGCTGATCTGGCCGCCGGTGCCAGTCTCTCTGTAGAGTAGATCCCGGGCATCCAGGGTGCTGAAGTTCACTACACCGCCAATGGCACCGCTACCAAACAGGGCAGACCCCGGTCCCCGCAGCACTTCTGCCCGGCTCAGCAGGGTCGGCTCAATAAAGGTCTGCCCCCGGTGGTTCAGCTGAAAGTTCTGCCGGGCACCGTTGATGCGCACCACCACACGGCCATCACTCAGGCCCCGGATGCTGGGCATCAGGGCATCCCGCCGCGGGCCTGAAGCGGCGGTGGCTCCGGGGATATCCCCCAGGACATCAGAGAGATCCCGGGCCTGACGCCGATCCAGTTCCTCACGCCCCACCACTGTGACCGGCACCGTGGTGTCTTCAATGGACTGGGACATACGGCTGGCATTCACCACCAGGGTATCCAGGCCGCCAAAGGCCAGCGGGTCATCCTCGGCTACTACCATGGTGGAAACACTCAATGCGCCAATCAGCAATACGCGGGAGTAAAGAGGCATCAGATTAACTCTTGGGGTTAAGTTGTTTTAATTGCTTTGACTTAGTACTCCTACCCATAGAGAAAGGATGCAGGCTTAAAGCCAGACAAAATAAGCGGCCACAAAAAAACCGCACAGGTCACCCTGTGCGGTTTTCTTTATCCAGCAGCCCTAGTAACAGGCTTTTGGATTACTCGGCGGTAACGGCATCCGGCTTCGCGCCTTCAGCCACTTCCTTCATGCTCAGCTTGACCCGGCCGCGGTTGTCCACGTCCAGTACCTTCACCAGCACCATCTGACCTTCCTTGAGTTCGTCACTGACGTTCTCAATGCGCTTCTCGGAAATCTGCGAGATATGCACCAGGCCATCTTTTCCCGGCAGCAGGTTAACGAAGGCACCAAAGTCCACAATGCGCTCAACGCGGCCTTCGTAGATCTTGCCCACTTCGATTTCTGCGGTGATTTCCTGGATACGGCGCTTGGCTTCAGCGGCCTCGGCGGCGGTGTCCGCATAGATGCGGATCTGGCCATCATCTTCGATATCGATGGAGGCTCCGGTTTCTTCACACAGACCACGGATAACTGCACCACCCTTACCAATGACGTCACGGATTTTATCCTGGGCCACTTTGAAGGTAATCATGCTGGGGGCGTTGTCCGCCACCTGGGCACGGGACTCGCCAATCACCTTGGCCATTTCACCGAGGATATGGTGACGGGCCGCATGGGCCTGCTCCAGGGCCAGTTCCATGATCTCTTCGGTGATACCGGCGATCTTGATGTCCATCTGCAGGGCAGTAACACCGGTGGGGGTACCGGCCACTTTAAAGTCCATGTCACCCAGGTGATCTTCATCACCGAGGATGTCAGTGAGGACCGCGAAGCGCTCGCCGTCTTTCACCAGACCCATGGCAATGCCGGCCACTGGAGCTTTCAGAGGAACGCCGGCATCCATCATAGCCAGGCTGCTACCACACACAGACGCCATGGAGCTTGAGCCGTTGGATTCGGTGATCTCAGACACCACACGCACGGTGTAGGGGAACTCTTCCTGGCTTGGCATCACGGCCTGGACACCACGACGGGCCAGACGGCCATGGCCGATTTCCCGGCGACCCGGAGGTCCTACGCGACCCGTCTCGCCCACGGAGTAGGACGGGAAGTTGTAGTGGAACAGGAAGGGGTCTTTGCTTTCACCGTGCAGGGCATCAATGATCTGTGCATCCCGGGCGGTACCCAGGGTAGCGGCGACCAGGGCCTGGGTTTCGCCACGGGTAAACAGTGCGGAACCGTGGGCGTTGGGCAGCACGTCCACTTCCACCTGAATCGGACGCACGGTCTTGTTATCACGACCGTCGATGCGCGGCTGACCGTCGAGCACCCGGTTACGCACAATGTCTTTCTCAACTTTGGCGAAGTACTGCTTCACTTCACTTTCGCTGTAGGCGGCCTCATCGCAACCGGCCAGGGTTTCTACCACCTGGTTACGCAGGGTCTTCAGGCTGGCCTGACGGTCCATCTTGTCGCTGATGGTGTAGGCATCGCTGATGGCACTGGTGAACTGTTCACGGATGGCGCTGATCAGCGGGGTGTTTTCCGCCGCAGGCTGCCAGTCCCACGGGGTGGTGCCCACATCTTTGGCGAACTCACCAATCGCTTCTACAGCAGGCTGCATTTCCTGATGGGCGAACAGTACCGCGCCCAGCATCTGGTCTTCGGTCAGGCAGTCGGCTTCAGACTCCACCATCAGTACGGCGTCTTTGGTGCCTGCCACGACCATATTCAGGTCGGAGGTTGCCAGGTCGCTGTAGGTGGGGTTCAGGGTATAGCCGCCGTCAGCGGTGAAGCCGACACGGGCCGCCCCGATGGGGCCGGCAAAGGGCACGCCGGAGATGGCCAGGGCCGCAGACACACCCAGCATGGCGGGGACATCCGGGTCTACATTCTTGTTGGAAGACATGACGGTACAGATAACCTGTACCTCATTCATGAAACCCTTGGGGAACAGGGGGCGAATAGGCCGGTCGATAAGCCGAGAGGTCAGGGTTTCTTTCTCTGACAGGCGTCCTTCCCGCTTAAAAAAGCCACCGGGGATTTTACCCACGGAGTAGGTCTTCTCAACGTAATGCACACTCAGGGGGAAAAACGGCTGGTCGGCTTTCGCTTCTTTGGCAGCCATAACCGCAACCAGTACCGAGGTGTCGTCCATGGTCACCAGCACAGAGGCGGTGGCCTGACGGGCAATACGGCCGGTTTCCAGGGTGACGGTGGACTCACCCATCTTGAAGGTCTTTTTAACTGGATTCACTGTTGCTCCTCAACGTTTTTTAATCATGCTTTACATGGTCTATTCTCTGTGGCGCATCTGGGCAACACTGATGCAAAGGCCCTGGTCGATTACGCTATTCAGGCCACCCTTGAATCAGTGCTCCAGTGATGCATTACCACAGTCTCTCACTGCCAGGCACCTGCCTGGTCTTGATGTCCACTTGCACCCGTGTTTATAACATACAACGGTGCTGTCGCCACCCTCTCGGGCACCGGCGGATTACTGCTGGGAAAAGGTCTGGCAGGAAGGGGTAATAAAGGAAGGCAGGGGCAGGTTTGCACCTGCCCCCCCTGGGAAGCGCGTTCTAACGACGCAGACCCAGACGACCAATCAGCTCTACATAGCGATCGGCGTTTTTCTTCTTCAGGTAATCAAGCAGCTTGCGCCGCGTGTTTACCATGCGGATCAGACCACGACGGGAGTGGTGATCCTGCTTGTTCGTTTTGAAGTGGCTCTGCAGCTTGTCAATGTTATGACTCAGCAGTGCAACCTGAACTTCAGGGGAACCGGTGTCGCTGGCGCCACGCTGATAGTCCTTAACGATTTTTGCCTTCTCTTCGACATCCAAAGCCATGTCACTTTCCTCTTAATATGCTTCATAGTGGGCAGTGGTAATGCACCGCGCATATTTACAGCGCATCCTGCCATTGCTTGCGGTCAGAGGCCTAAGCCTGTGACTCTGTACTGACCAGCCGCAGGGGTTTGACCACTGCGTCCGGTTGCACCTGTGCCAGACCCAGAAAACGCCCCTGGCTGTAAAGCCGGCATTCTCCGGGTGTGGCTGGGTCACCTATACTAACGGTTTGACCCTGTAATATCGAGTGGGCCTGCTCAGGGCTCAACTCCACCACGGGAAACCCGTTGATCAACTGATCTGCTGGTAACAGATGGCTGTCGAGCTGAGCAAAATCTTCACTGCTTTGCCCTTCCAGCGCCTCCAGTGTCACCGCATCCGCCAGGGTAAAAGGACCGGCCTGGGTGCGCCGTAGCTGGCTGACATGGGCACCACAACCCAGGGCCTCGCCGATGTCGTCCACCAGGGTACGGATATAGGTGCCTTTTGAGCACAGTACCCGCAATTTAAGTTGCTGCTCACTGAAATCCAGCAGTTCCAGCTCATAGATGGTGATCGGCCGGGCCGGGCGCTCTACGGTTTTGCCCTCACGGGCATACTTGTACAGCGGTTGTCCCTGATGTTTCAAGGCAGAGAACATGGAGGGCACCTGCTGAATGTCCCCCCGAAACCCGTCCAGTACGGCTTCCACCGATTCGCGGCTGAGCGCCGGCACCGGCCGGGTGCTGACCACCGCCCCTTCGCAGTCGCTGGTTTCGGTTCTCACCCCCAGGGTAGCGGTGGTGAGGTAGCCTTTGTCCGCCTCCAGCAGATACTGGGAGAACTTGGTGGCTTCGCCGAAACAGATGGGCAACACGCCAGTGGCTAACGGGTCCAGTGCTCCGGTATGGCCTGCCTTGGCAGCCCCATACAGACGCCTGGCCTGTTGCAGCACCCGGTTGGAGCTTTCCCCCAGGGATTTATCCACCACCAGCACAGCGTCGAGCAGACGGCCTTTGCGCTTTCGGCTCAACCCTTGTCTCCGCCCTCAGGCGCGGGGTTTTCACCGCTGTCGCTGTCGTTGTTGCTGACGGCCTCATCACTGTCCACGGCCCGGCGGATCAGGGATTCCATGCGGCGGCTTTCACCGGCCAGCTTGTCAAAGTGAAAGCGCAGACGGGGAATCACCCGCAGGGTCATAAGCTTGCCCAGACGGCCCCGCATGAAGCCTGCGGCTTCCTGCAGGACTTCCAGGCTTTCCTGCACTTTTTCGTCATCTTCTGTCAGTTCCTGGGCGCTCAGCAGGGTGATGTAGATATCAGCGTAACCGTAGTCACGGCTGACCTTCACCTCACTGATGGTGATCATACCCAGGCGGGGGTCTTTCACTTCCCGCTGGATCAGGCGGGAAATCTCCCGCTGCATCTGATCACCGACCCGGTCGGAACGGCTGAATTCACGTGCCATTGCTTGCCTCCCGGGGCATCACTCCAGCTTACGCTGGACTTCTGTGCGTTCGAAGACTTCGATCTGGTCACCGACTTTGACGTCATAGCCTTTAACACCGATACCGCATTCCACGCCGTTGCGCACTTCCGGTACGTCATCCTTGAAGCGGCGCAGTGACTGCAGCTGACCTTCAAAGATAACCACGTTGTCCCGCAATACCCGGATGGGCTTGTTACGGTACACGGTACCCTCGGTCACCATACAACCAGCAACCTGGCCAAACTTCGGTGAACGGAAGGTGTCCCGGACATCGGCAATACCCACGATGTCTTCACGGAATTCTGGCGCCAGCATGCCGGTGAGGGCTGCCCGCACATCATCAATCATGTTGTAGATGATGCTGTAGTAGCGCAGGTCCACTTTCTCCTGCTCAACCAGCTTCTTCGCCGCCGGTGTTGCCCGCACGTTAAAGCCGAACACTACGGCATTGGTAGCCATAGCCAGGTTGATGTCGGTTTCCGCCAGACCACCAACGCCGGAGGAGATGATTTTCACCGCCACCTCTTCGTTGCCGATCTCCTGCAGGGCCTTGATGATGGCCTCCAGGGAGCCCTGTACATCGGTTTTAACAACGATGTTCAGAGTGCGGACTTCTTCCTTGCCCATATTTTCGAACAGGTTTTCAAGCTTCGCGGCCTGCTGGCGATGCAGGCGCTGTTCCCGTTCCTTGATCTGGCGGAATTCTGCCAGCTCTTTGGCTTTCTTCTCGTCTTCAACGTTGACGAAGTCATCACCGGCGTTAGGCGTACCGTTGAGACCCAGCACAGCCACTGGCAGTGCGGGACCGGCAGACTTGATCTGCTTGCCGGTTTCATCAGTAATGGCGCGGATGCGGCCGTAGTACATACCGGCAACCACCACGTCACCCTTCTTCAGGGTACCGTTCTGGATCAGCAGGGTAGCTACCGCACCGCGGCCTTTCTCCATGCTGGATTCCACCACCACGCCCTGTGCAGGGCCGTTGGGAACAGCTTTCAGTTCCAGCACTTCTGCCTGCAGCAACAAGGCTTCAAGCAGCGTGTCGATACCTTCACCGCTGTGGGCGGAAACGTGAATGAACTGGGTATCCCCACCCCATTCTTCCGGGATCACATCCAGGGCGGCCAGTTCGTTCTTGACCCGGTCCGGATCAGCGCCTTCCTTGTCCATCTTGTTAACGGCAACCACGATGGGTACGCCAGCGGAGCGGGCGTGCTGCACCGCTTCCTTGGTCTGGGGCATAACGCCATCATCAGCCGCTACCACCAGGATAACGATATCCGTGGAGGAGGCACCCCGGGCACGCATTTCGGTAAAGGCGGCGTGGCCCGGGGTATCCAGGAACGTGATCATGCCGTGGTCGGTTTCCACGTGGTAAGCACCAATGTGCTGGGTAATACCACCGGATTCACCAGCGGCAACCTTGGTCTTGCGGATATAATCCAGCAGCGAGGTCTTACCGTGGTCAACGTGACCCATCACACTGATAACCGGCGCACGGGGAGTGGCTTCATCGGAATAGGTAATCCGGTTAAGCACTTCTTCCTCGAGGGCGTTATCCCGAACGGCTTTAGCCTTGTGGCCCATTTCTTCCACCAACAGCAGGGCAGTTTCCTGGTCCAGGGGCTGGTTGATGGTGACCATGACACCCATTTTCATCAGGGTTTTGATCACCTGGCCAGACTTAACGGCCATTTTCTGGGCCAAATCGGCAACGGTGATGGTTTCACCCACTTCAACTTCATGCACCATGGGTTTGGTGGGCCTCTCAAATACGTGGCGCTTCTCGCGGACCTTTTTACGGGCCTTCGAGCGCAATGGCTTGCGGCCTGGAGCAGCGTCTGGCTCACTGGTAGAGTCGTCATCCAGCGCGGCCAGTTCGTCTTCCACCCGGACCTTGTCGGTCTTCAGTGCGGCTTTACCCTTGGTCTTGGGCTTGGCCTCATCGTCATCCATATCGCGACGGGTCTTTTTCTTCTTGTGCGCCTTGCGGTTCTCTTTCTCCGGCGGCGGCACATTCACTTCCGGGGCTTCTTCCGGCGCTTCCGCAGCCACTGGCTTATCTGCCGGTGCTGCTGGTGCTTCAGCCGGGCTTTCTGCCGGAACTTCCGCAGTTACTTCAGCGTTCGGAGTCTGTTCTGCAGGCCCTTCACTGGCTGCAACCTCTGCCTGAGGGGCCTGGGTTTCAACTTCTTCAGCCACAGCTTCCTGGGCCGCTTCTTCCGGGCCAGCGTCTTCAGCTTTCTTGACGTAAGTACGTTTCTTACGCACTTCAACGTTGACCGTTTTGCCACGATTAGCACCACCACCGGCTTTCAGGGTGGTGGTGGTCTTGCGCTTGAGCGTAATCTTGCGCGGCTCGCCGCTGTCGGCGGCAGGGCTCTTACGCAAAAACGCCAGCAATGTCTGTTTCTCGTCGTCGGTGACAACGTCGTTCTCCGCCCGTTTGCTCAAACCGGCTTCTTCAAACTGACGGAGCAAGCGATCAACGGGAGCGCCTACGTCATCGGCCAGTTGCTTTACGGTGACTTCTGCCATACTGGTCCTCCTCTCCCGATTATTCCTGGTCTTCAAACCAGGGCGCGCGTGCTGTCATGATCAACTGGCCCGCACGTTCTTCGTTCATTTCGTCGATGTCCATCAGGTCATCCACGGACTGTTCCGCCAGGTCTTCCATGGTGCAAATGCCCATGCCTGCGAGTGTATTGGCAAGATCTTCATCCATGCCGTCCATACCGAGCAGATCCTCAGCAGGTTTACCGGCAGGCTTGCTATCTCCGGCCAGAGCTTCATTGAGCATGCCGTCCCGGGCCCGTTGGCGCAGTTCGGTGACCATGTCTTCATCAAAGCCTTCAATTGCCAACATCTCTTCCATGGGTACGTAAGCCACTTCTTCCAGTGTGGTAAAGCCTTCGTCTACCAGCACTGCAGCCAGCTCATCGTCCACTTCCAGGAAGCGAATGAAGTGATTGACCAAACGGGTGGATTCCTGTTCCTGACGCTGATCCGCTTCCTGCTCGGTCATCACGTTCAGTTCCCAACCGGTGAGCTCGCTGGCCAGGCGCACGTTCTGACCGCCACGGCCAATGGCCTGGGCCAGGTTGTCTTCAGAAACCGCTACATCCATGGTCTGGGTGTCTTCATCGATAACGATGGAGGCCACTTCCGCCGGTGCCATGGCGTTAATCACCAACTGGGCGGGGTTGTCGTCCCAAAGGACGATGTCCACACGCTCACCACCGAGCTCGTTGGACACTGCCTGTACCCGTGAACCACGCATACCGACACAGGCACCAACGGGGTCAATTCGACCATCATTGGTTTTGACGGCAATCTTGGCGCGAGAGCCCGGATCCCGGGCAGCACCACGGATATCAATCAGCTCTTCAGCGATCTCAGGCACTTCAATGCGGAAAAGTTCCACCAGCATCCCCGGGTTGCTGCGGCTGAGCATCAGCTGCGGACCCCGGTGATCTTCGCGGATTTCCAGCAGCAGGGACCGTACCCGGTCACCCATGCGGAAGGTTTCCCGGGGAATCAGCTGATCCCGGGGCAGCAGCGCTTCGGCGTTGCCACCCAGATCAACAATGATGTTGTCCCGGGTGACTTTCTTCACGGAACCGGACACCAGCTCACCAACACGTTCCCGGTAGCTGTCTACAATACGTGCCCGTTCCGCTTCCCGGACTTTCTGAAAGATGATCTGCTTGGCGGCCTGGGCACCGATGCGGCCAAAAGCCACCGACTCAACCTGCTCTTCGTGGGTATCCCCCGGCTGCAGATTGGTGTCGATTTCCTCAGCTTCCTGCATCGTCAGCTCAGTACCCAGTTCGGGCACGGCTTCGTTATCCACCACCAGCCAACGGCGGAAGGTGTCATATTCCCCGGTCTTGCGATCAATGGAAACGCGGATGTCCGCCTCTTCATCGTCGTAGCGCTTCTTGGCCGCGGTTGCCAGAGCCAGTTCGATCGCCTCGAAGATGACGTCTTTGCTGACGCCCTTCTCGTTCGATACTGCCTCTACAACCAGCAAGATCTCTTTATTCATCAGCAAGCCCTGCCCTTATCCAACACATTCGATCACTGCAGATCATTCAAACACCGGCACCACCTGGGCGCTCTCTATACTGTCAAACGGCAGCTGCAGTTCATGGTCATCTACCACCAGCAGCACGTCGTTATCCTGGACACCGTTGATGATACCTTGATACTTGCGCCGGCCTTCAAAGGCCATACGCAGTTTTAACTGGATCAGCGATCCCACCAGCGCCTGGTAATGTTCAAGGCGAAAAAGCGGGCAATCCATGCCTGGGGAAGACACTTCCAGGCTGTAGTTATTGCTGATGGGGTCTTCCACATCCAGCACACCACTGATTTGACGGCTCACCTGCTCGCAGTTCTCTACCGTGATCCCATCGGGATGATCAATGTAGACGCGCAGTACGGAATGCTTGCCCTGGGCACGGTAATCGATACCCCAGCAGTCAAACCCCAGCCCTTCGATTGCCGGGCGTAGCATACTGTCAAGTTGTTGCAGCTTTGCGGACAAGTGGTTGCCGTCTCCTCTGAAATGTGCAGAAACAAAAAAAGGGCCTGTATACCAGCCCTTTTCCAAAGAAAGCCCCTGACTTCCGGGACTTTCTGACGCCTCCGGTGACACCACCGGGGACTTTAGAAAGACACTGCGGGGCTGGTATTCACCCCCGCCGGCTACGGACACCCCTAAGGCTGGCTCGTTGCCGTCAACACTGGCCAAAAGCCACTATCAGTTGCCGCCGGAGTATACGGACGACGCCTAAAGTGGTCAAGGACTGACCAGATACTTACATGGTGCCGAAGGCCGGACTTGAACCGGCACGGCTTGCGCCACTAACCCCTCAAGCTAGCGTGTCTACCTATTCCACCACTTCGGCATTACTCACTGCTACAGTACCGCCCCGGAGGCTGGCGGCACTGCTCCCCACCCGTTATTCCAGGGGTGGCGGCTGATCGTCGTCACCGGGGCTTTCACCGGCACGTTCACGTTCTTCAGTAGAAATTGTTTCCTGAACCGTGGGAATGCCGGCTTCGCCGCCCATTTCTGCCCGGTTCTTGGCATACACCGCCAGTGAGAAGCTGGTGATAAAGAAAACCAATGCCAGCACTGAGGTCATGCGGGTCATAAAGTTACCGCTACCAGAGCTGCCAAAGACAGTCTGTGAGGCACCGCCACCAAAAGCGGCACCGGCGTCAGCGCCTTTACCACGCTGAAGCAGCACCAGCACCACCAAAGAAACGGCGACGAGAACATGCACTGCCAAAATTGCTGTTTCCACCAAATCCATACGGACGATCTCTCAACAGGCCCGACAGATGCTGGCAAAGCTGTTGGCGTCTAAAGAAGCGCCACCAATTAATCCACCATCAATGTCAGGCTGTGCAAATAACTGTTTTGCCGTTTCCGGCTTGACGCTGCCACCATAGATGACAGCCATTTCCTGCGCCGGTGCCCCCAATGCTGCCAGGGTAACCCGGATATGCCTGTGTACTGCCTGGGCGTCTTCTGCAGAAGCAGAGACACCAGTGCCAATGGCCCAGACCGGCTCATAAGCGATAACTACCTGCTGCCACTGGTCCGGATTCACTTGTGTCAGTGCTTGTTGCAACTGAGCAGTGACCCGGCTGAATGCCTGGCCGTCTTCACGCTCCTGCAGGGTCTCACCGACACAAAGTATCGGCTTTAAGCCCGACGCCAGGCACTGGGCGACTTTCTCGCTAATGGCCTGGTCATCCTCCCCCATCAGCTGGCGTCTTTCTGAATGCCCGATGATGGCGAAACGACAACCCTGATCCGCGGCCATGGCCGCAGAGATCTCCCCGGTATAAGCCCCCTCGGACCAGCGGGCCAGGTTCTGCACCCCAAGAAAGAGCGTCAGGCCATGGAGTGCCAGGGAGCTTTTTTCCAGCCCCCGGCGGCAATCCGCCAATAACAATGACGGAGGCATGATAGCAACCTCTACGCCATTATCAAGACATGCACCCGGCCGCGTTAACTCAGCGGTCAGGTCGGCCAGCAACCGGCGGGTAAATTCGCGGTTGCCGTGCATTTTCCAATTGGCGGCGATCAGACGTCGACCCATGCGATACCCTCAATTCAGGGAGGCGGAACTATACCGGACTTGACCAGACCTGACAAGTCAGGCTGGGGCTTCAGCTTTTACTACCGCAGCCAGCTCTGCAGCCACGGATTCAACCAGCACCCGGTCCCGGCCCTCAACCATTACCCGTATCAGGGGCTCGGTGCCGGAAGCCCGGAGCAGCACACGGCCGTTAGCGCCAAGGCGCTCCTCAACAGCGGCAACGGCTGCCCGCACCGTGTCACGGGTCAGGGGATCAAAACGTTGCTCTACCCGTACATTGATCATGGTCTGGGGCAGCTTATCCATGCCACCACAGAGGCTGGCCATGGTTTCGTTGTTATGCCACATGGCTTCCAGCACCTGCAGGGCAGATACGACCCCATCTCCGGTACTGGTACGGTCACGGCAGATCAGGTGGCCAGAGCCTTCCCCCCCCAACAGCCAGTCGTTATGTATCAGGGCTTCCATCACATAACGGTCCCCCACCTTGGCCCGCTGGAATGGAATTCCCAACCCCTCCAGTGCCTGCTCCACCCCGAGGTTAGTCATCAGGGTGCCCACCACACCCCCGTTAAGACTGCCGGCCTGGTGCCGGTGACGGGCAATAATAAACAGCAGCTGGTCCCCATCCACTTCATTGCCCAGGTGGTCCACCATTAACACCCGGTCGCCATCACCATCAAAGGCAATACCGAGATCTGCCTGCACTTCCAGCACCTTGCCCTTGAGTCCCTGTAAATGGGTGGAGCCGGCATTCAGGTTAATATTCAGACCATCAGGCTCAACCCCGATGGTGGTAACTTTGGCCCCCAATTCCCGGAACACATTGGGGGCCACGTGATAGGTGGCACCGTGGGCGCAATCCAGTACCAGGTGCAACCCTTCCAGGCGAAACGCAGATGGCACCGTGCTTTTGCAAAACTCCACATAGCGCCCGGGGGCATCTTCTACCCTGGAGGCCTTGCCCAGCCGTTCTGGCGCTGCCACGGTCAGGTCACGCTCGAGCCAGCTTTCAATTTCGTTTTCAACCTTATCATCCAGTTTGGTGCCATTGGCGGAGAAGAACTTGATGCCATTGTCGTAATGGGGGTTATGGGAGGCACTGATAACGATACCTGCCGCGGCCCGAAAGGTGCGGGTCAGGTAGGCGATAGCCGGTGTCGGCATTGGGCCCAGCAGGCGCACATCGACCCCTGCCGCCGAGAGGCCGGCCTCCAGGGCAGATTCGAACATATAACCGGATAAGCGGGTGTCCTTGCCAATCAGAATGGTATTGCGCTGCCCTTCCCGGCGAAACACCTGGCCTGCGGCCCAGCCCAGCTTGAGCATAAACTCCGGTGTCACCGGGGACTCCCCAACACGACCGCGAATGCCATCCGTGCCAAAATATTTTCGCTCAGTCATGATTTCATCCTGTTACCCGAAAAAACTGTCCCCCTACCCTGTCACCTGTGGTGTAACAGTTCTGAGAGCCACTCTATTGTGTCGTGTTCAGCTGCTGTAAAGCGCGCACCAGCCGTGCTGCATCCACCGTGGCAGCAACATCATGTACCCGCACTACCGCAGCCCCTTTGCTCATGGCCAGGGTGGCGGCAGCAATGCTTGCGGGCAAACGCTCAGCCACTTTACGGCCGGTAATATGGCCCAACATGGACTTACGGGACAAGCCCACCAAAACCGGCTGCCCCAGGGCCACAATCTGCTCAAGCTGATCCAGTAATGCCAGATTATGCGCCAGGCTCTTGCCAAAACCAAAACCCGGGTCCAGCCAGACCCGCTCCCGGGGAATACCCGCAGCGGCAGCGGCAGCCAATCGCTCCCGAAGAAACGCCGCCACTTCGTCAACCACTTCGGTATAACGGGGGTTGGTCTGCATGTCCCCCGGCTCACCCTGCATGTGCATCAGGCACACCGGCAGCCCCGTAGCTGCTGCCGCCCCCAGGGCGCCTTCACGGCGCAGCGCCCGCACATCATTGATCAGATTAACCCCCAGGCGGGCACCTTCGGTGATAACCGCCGGGTTACTGGTGTCCAGGGATAGTGGTACCTGCCCTGCCAAGGCTTCTATTGCCGGGCAGACACGGTCCAGTTCCTGCTGTGTGGACACCGGGGTCGCCCCGGGGCGGGTCGACTCGCCACCAATATCCACCAGATCGGCACCGGCCTCCAGCATGCGCAACCCCTGGTCACGGGCAGTTTCTCGGCTATTGAAACGGCCACCGTCAGAGAAGGAGTCCGGGGTGACATTCAGCACCCCCATAACGGCAGGCCAGCTCAGTGTCAGTAACGGGTTATGGTCAGTCATGGGTTTACCCAATAAAAAAAGCTCCCGGAAAGTACTTTCCGGGAGCTTGTTGGTAGCTGCAGGTTAAAGAGCGATCAATGCTCTCCGGCCGGGCGACCCACACCAGGGTCGCGACCTTCGTCACGGTCACTGTCGCGACGGCCGTCCTGATCAGGCTCAGCCTGACTCTCGGCGGGCTTGGCGCTGGCGCCGGCGTTGCCACCGTCACCATCTTCCCAGCCGGAGGGCGGGCGGGGCACCTTGCCTTCCATGATGTCGTCAATCTGCTTGGCATCGATGGTTTCGTATTTCATCAGGGCGTCCGCCATCAGCTTCAGCTTGTCCATGTTATCAACCAGCAGCTGCTTGGCCCGGGCGTAACAGCTATCGATAATTTCACGGACTTCATCGTCGATCATGCGGGCGGTTTCACCGGAATGGCTGTGGCCACCCTGGCCGGAATAGCCTCGCATAAAGGGCTCGTCGGTGTCTTCATCGTACAGCAGGGGGCCCAGTTTATCGGAGTAACCCCACTTGGTGACCATGTTACGGGCAAGCTCCGTTGCCCGCTTGATGTCGTTGGAGGCACCAGTGGTGACCCCCTCTTCACCCAGGGTCAGTTCCTCAGCAATACGGCCACCAAACAGGCTGCAGATCTGGCTGTACAGGAAGCGCTTGCTGTGGCTGTAGCGGTCTTCCTCGGGCAGGAACATGGTGACACCCAGAGCACGGCCACGGGGGATAATGCTTACCTTGTAGACCGGGTCATGATCCGGCACCAGGCGGCCCACAATGGCATGGCCGGATTCATGGTTGGCGGTGTTGAGCTTTTCTTTCTCGGACATGACCATGGACTTGCGCTCGGTGCCCATCATGATCTTGTCTTTGGCCAGTTCAAGCTCTTCCATGCCCACTACCCGCCGGTCACGACGAGCAGCAAACAGGGCCGCCTCGTTCACCAGGTTGTGCAGGTCGGCGCCGGAGAAACCGGGGGTGCCCCGGGCAATGTTCTTCGGGTTGACGTTATCCGCCAGGGGAACCTTGGCCAGGTGTACCTTGAGGATATGCTCCCGGCCGATAATGTCTGGCAGGCTGACCACCACCTGCCGGTCGAAACGGCCCGGGCGCAGCAGCGCCTGGTCCAGTACGTCAGGGCGGTTGGTGGCGGCGATCACGATCACGCCTTCGTTGCCCTCAAAACCGTCCA
>REBR01000089.1 GCA_007692645.1 Halomonadaceae bacterium
TTGCCCCTGTTGGCTGGATGCGCTTGCTGGATCGACCTGAATAATTAGTAATGTGACGGTTAATCCAGGGAAAAGTTCCCCTACTGGGGCCCAGGTTGAGCGTCGGAATCATTTACAGTTGTGCCATCCTGCACCAAAAGAAAAAGTGACAAGCCCCTGAAAGTCGGCTTTTTCCTCTTCCTGGAGCCTTAATTGCACTGTTATGCCTTAACCCATTAAGACACAAGGCTTGGCTTAAACGGTCTTGATTATAAAGGACATCGTTATCTCCAGGGAGACAGTGGTCATGGAGGCAGTAGCATTAACACTGAATGATATTGAATGGACTGCAGAATGGCTGGGCTGGGGGTTGCTACTGGTGGCTTTCAGTGTGCTTCCCGTTCAGTTTGCTGGCAAGCTTCTGGGGGCCATGAACACCGGCTTTGTCACCTGTTTGCAGGCTGTGGTATTTGCCACACTGGGGGCTTTGGCGTGCACCCTGATACTGGGGGATTTTTCCGGTCTGGTTGCCGGCGCTTTCACCACTGCTGTGGTGTATGCGGCAGTGCTGAGGATCTCTGTTTTTGGTGGCCTGGTGCTGGCCCTGGTGGCCTTCACCATTCAACTGATAACGCTGTTCCAACTGGGGGTCGACGTATTGGGTCAGACCCCAGGTATACAGCTGGTATAGGAGTTAGGGTTTAGGGGCTGCCTTGCCAAATTCCATGGCATCATCCTGAATGGAGCCAAAACGCAACTTGAACAGGTCCAGAATATAGTTCTGGTACAACTTCCAGGGGGCCTTGGCTCCCTGTTTTGGCAAATGTTCCAGGGCTCTCAATACATAATTCGCGTTCAGATCGAGAAAGGGTTCTTCCTCCACCTGGGCATCGGCCCTGGGCACGCAGTAATCCAGCCCCTTACTGTCCATATGGTTAATCAGCCGGCAGGCATACTCGCTGGCAAGATCCGCTTTCAATGTCCAGGAGGCATTGGTGTAACCCACAATCATTACCATGTTGGGCACATCACTGAGCATCATGCCCTTATAGCTCATGGTTTCTGGCAGTTTCCTGGGCTGGTTATCCACCGTGATCTCGGCCCCCCCCATGGCCACCAGGTTCAGGCCGGTAGCCGTAACAATGATGTCTGCCTCCAGTTCCTGGCCGGATTGCAGCAGAATACCCTTCTCGGTAAATCGCTCAATGTGATCAGTTACCACCGAAGCCTGTCCTTTGCGCAGTACACGGAAGAGGTCACCATTAGGCACCAGACACAAGCGCTGATCCCAGGGGTCATAATCCGGGCTGAAATGGGTGGCGATATCAAAATCCGCTCCTAACCGTCGCCGCAACTGGCTTAGCAGCAGCTTTTTGGCGGCTTTGGGGAAGCGCCGGCAGAACTGATAAAACAGCGTCTGTAAGGTAATGTTTTTCCAGCGCACCGTGTTGTACGCAGCCTGGGCAGGTAACAGGCGGTTCAGGGTGCTGGCGATGGCATCCACATCCGGTAAGGCCATAATATAAGTGGGTGAACGCTGCAGCATGGTGACATGGGCAGCTTTGTCGGTCATGGAAGGAATGAGTGTCACGGCGGTAGCACCGCTGCCGATCACCACCACTTTCTTGCCGCTATAATCCAGGTCTTCAGGCCAGTGTTGGGGGTGAACGACCTGCCCCTGAAAATCGTCCCGGCCTGGGAAATCCGGTGTGTAGCCCTGATCATAGCGGTAATAGCCACTGCAGTTGATCAGGAACTTGCACTGGAATGTTTTTACCGTGGAGGCTTCATTTTCAGCCCCCTGTTGTGCCTGCACGGTCCAGGTGGCGGTAGTGCTGTCCCAGTTCAGGTGAGTGACCCGGTGATGAAACCGAATTTTCTGCTCAATATCCGCTTCCGCAGCGGTATTGCGCACGTAGTTAAGGATGTCGTTGCCATCGGCAATGGCTTTGCGCTCCCCCCAGGGGCGAAAAGAATAACCCAGGGTATACATATCCGAGTCTGAACGGATGCCGGGGTAGCGGAACAGATCCCAGGTGCCGCCAATGGCGTCCCGTGCTTCCAGCAGGGCAAAACTCTTGTGGGGACTCTGTTGTTGAAGATGGTAAGCCGCACCGATACCGGACAGGCCCGCCCCAATGATCAATACGTCAAGATACTCGGTGGTCATGGTCTACCTCGTCATGAAATTTTCCCATTCTTAAAGGGTCTGTCGCGCGACTACTATGACGTGTGTGACGGAGCAGATGATATGGCCCGCAATGACAATGTTAGTGCCATCATGAATTTGGTGCCAGGCGCCGGTATTGTAATACAGTGGGATGGGTAAAACCGGGGCCATCAGCTTCAGGGCTGATGGCCCCATCAGTAGGCCAGATGCCGGATCTCAGAAGCGAAACTGAATGCTGGCAGAGCCCATGTCCAGGTCGGTATTGTCGATTTCAAAGCGCTCGTACTCCAGGCGCAGATCCACGTTGGGGGTTACTGTAAAGCGTGCCCCCAGGCCCCAGAAGAAATCGTTGCCATCATCAGAAACCGTGGTGGGGCCGAACTCCCGGTCACTGTCCCAAAACAGCTGGCCGACTTTCGCATAGGGGGCAAAAAACTCATTGATGGGGAAGGCGGCGGCACCAGAAATGGTCCAGCCATCCACATCGAGCCTGGCATCACCGTCGTCGGAGGCGCCAAAGTCGATGTAATCTACCTGGGCGCTGAACATACGGTTGAATTCAGCCCCGGCAAATACCCGCCAGGAAAAGCGATCATCGTCCAGGTCATCGTCCTCATCGAGAAAATCCTCGTCTTCTACCCGGTAGTAGCCGACACCACCGCCAACAAAACCGTGCAATGCAGGCTCAGCCCAGTTTTGTGCCTGGGGGGCACTGCTGGCCGCTGGCGGAAGCAACAACAGGGCAAAAGCCAACAGGGGGAGGGTATAAATCCGTTTCATGGCACATGTCTCCTCTGTGTCAGTGTTTTCCAAATGTTTCCTTTTCAGTGGGTTTTGGCAGTTTCAGGGGACATGGGTTCCGCAATTCGTGATCCATGTCATGATCTTCATTCCTCTGCTGGCGCCTCAACCGGGGCGTCAACAGGGTCAAAATCATTGGTCTTAGCCAGGATGACCCAGGGGAAGAGCGGCAAGTGTATAGCAGTGTCTTTTCGTGCCATGATCGGCGTTTAACCGTGGAGGAGGATTTACCATGTGGAACAAGGGTGTTCCCCGTTACCGGGGAAGTTGCGCTATGGCCCCAGTGATCTTGCTGTCGCTATTGCTGGTGGTGGCCTGTAACAACAGTGAATCGCAACTCTCGCTACAGGTGCTGGCTGATTATCAGCAGGGGTATGACGGGCGCCGGGTGGTGACTGAAGGCACTGTTCGTAGTTTTGATGATCCGCTGCATTACTGGATTGAAGATCAGGCCCTGAATCGGGTTGCCATTACGCCGGATTCAGCCGTTGCGGATTATGTGGGGCAGCGGGTCCGGGTGAAGGGAGTTTTTTCGGCCAGCCGTGATGCTGGTCGGGTTATTGCGGCTGAAGAGGTGACAGTGCAATAACCCTTCACCGGACCAGTTCAGGCCCCCACATAGTCCGCTGCTTCTGCTATTTCCGGTCGTTGACTCTCCCCGGCCTGATCCAGCAGCTGTTGGTAATATTCCCTGGCAGTGTCAGTTTCCCCGGCGGCATGGGCAGCCCGTGCCGCACCGAGCAGGGTGTGGTATCTGCCGGGCCAGATTCGGTTCGCGTTCTGGTAGGCCTGCAGGGCATCTGCCGCCTGGTCCTGTGCCAGCAGCAGGTCGCCCAGTGCTTCACTGGGAGGCATGATGGCTCCGGGGGTAACCGGGTGTTTCTCGATGCTTTGCTCCAGTTCCACCGCTGAACGCATGGTATTGATGGCCTGCTGTGGGTCATCATTGAAGTAAGCACGCCAGGCAGACAGTATCCGGCGGTCTGTATCTATATAGGTGGCAAAATGCTCATCGCCATCGTCCCGGGCCATTTCCCGTAACTGGTGCAGTCGTTCCTCAGCGGCTTCGGCCCCGGCCATGTTATCCCCATGCAAAGCACCCAGGCCCCTGGCAAACCAGGTAATGGCTTCTGCCCAGCGGGCTTCTTCCCACGGCTGGTGGTCCGGGACCTGAGGTGTCAGTGCACGGGCTTCACGCCATTGCCGCTGCTCCACGGACAGGCGGGCTGGCATGGCGGCAAGATGGAAAGCACTGATAAAAGAGGCCTGGTGGGGGCTGTTCTCACGGCTTACCTGCCATACCTCACGGGCCTGTTCATCCTCACCCTGTTGCAAAAAAGCATAGAGCAGGTAATCCATAGCGTGAATATAGTGGGCTGACACCTGGCCATTGACCATGTCCTGAGCGGCGGCACTGGCGGAGCGCTGGTTCCATTCGATTACTTGCGGCCAGTCTCCCAGGCGCACATAGATATGGGAGGGCATATGCAGGGCATGGGGAACCTCCGGGGCGATTTCTCCGTAAACGGTGACTTTATCCAGGGCATTTTCAGCACGGCCATCCGCATCGGTGGCGTGAATGCTGTAGTGAATGGCGCCAGGGTGCCGGGGGAGCTCCAGGTGTACCCGCCGCAGAACCATCTCCGCTTCATCCAGCAAGGCGTGCCTTTCAGCGGTCTCGGCCTGTTGGGCCAGGGTCATTCGGGACAGGGCATAGAGTGCCGCTACGTCTTCATCTTCAGGTGCGGTCTGAAAAGCTGCGGCCATGGCATCAGCCCATGTGCCCAGCCGGTTGTGATAACCCAGGTCCCCCGTGGGGTTGTAAAAGAAGGCGCTGGTTGCCTCAATCAGGGCTCGCTCCCGTGGCGCTTCCGCCAGCTCCATGGCCTGCTCACTATGGTGCCAGCCCCGCTCAAGCTGGCTGGTCTCAGGGCGTGTATCCCATAAGGGTTGAAACAGGCTGGTGGCTACTCCCCAGTGCCCCATGGCGCACTCAGGGTCAGCCTGCAGCACCTGTTCAAAAGCGCCCCGGGCCTGTTCATACATCATGTGGTGCATCAGAGCCAGTCCCTGGTCAAAGTGACCTTGGGCCGTGTCGGTACAGTCAGCCTGGAAGCTGACAGTGCCCAGGGACTGGCTGTGTTGCTGGGTCTGCCCAGAGCCCTCGCCGGCAACGGCGGGGCTCCCCAGGCTGACCAGTGCCAGGATGATTGACAGGTGGCCTGTAGTTTTACCGAAGTGCATTTAGGTATCCCTCCCTGGTGCATGGTTAAACGGAAAAGTTGTGACAATCATCGGTTCAGGTTTGACACAAAGAGCCATGCTGACGGCAGCCGGGTTGTCTTTTGGGTGCTTTAGGACAGTCACTGGGTCAAAGAGTTCAGGCTAAATCTGCCGCCAGGGACTTTCCTCTGATAAAGTCTGACAGGACGCAGGCCCTGTTTATGGTCAGCGTTCGTCAGTCCGCCCTTTTTTTATCCCTATTGTGACCCTATGTCTGTTGATGCTGAGAACTCCCCCTACCAGCTGGAATCCCGCCAGGTAACCCGGGAGTTTGTCCGGATTCTGCCAATCGCCCTGTTTGTGGCGATTTTTGGTGTTGCCTTTGGGCTGGCAGCGGTGCAGACCGGTCTGGGGCCCTGGCAGGCTACCCTGATGAGTGCCACGGTGTTCGCCGGTGCGGCCCAGTTTGCGGGCCTGGGACTCTGGGGCGCCGAAGTGGCACTGATTCCCCTGATGGCCATTACCCTGGCCATCAACTCCCGGCATATCCTGATGGGCGCGGCGCTGTACCCGATGCTGCGGCGGCTGCCACCAGGGCGCCGTTACGGCCTGCTGGTATGGCTGACCGATGCCAATTGGGCCCGCTCTTATCAACAATATCAGGGTGGGCGGGAGAATCTGGAGGCAATCCTAGGGGGTGGCCTGGCCCTGTGGCTGGCCTGGGTAGCAGGCACCCTGGCAGGGGTCCATCTTGGTGGGCGGCTGGGGAATCCCCAGGCATGGGGGCTGGATATGGTGCTGGGGTGTTTTTTGTTGGCCATGGCACTGGGGGGAGTCAGGTCCCGGCGGATACTGCTGGCATGGGCGGTGGCAGGCACGGCAGCGGTGCTGGCCTGGCGCTGGCTGCCCCCCCACACCCATGTGATTGTAGGAGCTCTGGCCGGTGGGCTGGTGGGATTATTCTGGCTGGAGAAATCACCCCATGGCCATTGAAACCACCCCCCTTGGTATTGTGCTGATTATCCTGGTGATGGGACTGGTAACCCTGCTTACCCGTCTGGGGGGCGCCTTGCTCATGGCTTATGTGCCCCTGAATCGCCGTGTAGAGAGTTTTATCAGCGCCATGGCCAGCTCGGTGCTGATCGCCATTGTGGTTCCCATGGCGTTTGCCGGGGATCTGGGCGCCCGGGCAGCGCTGCTGGCGACCCTGGTGGTAATGCTAATAACCGGGCGGGCCCTGCCGGCCATTGCCGCTGGTCTGGCAGCTGCGGCAATGGTGAGGCAGCTGTTTTAGTGGTGGGTTAAACAAAAACAAGGACGGACCATGACAGACGTGCCGCAACTGATAATCAATACCCCCGTGACCCTCGCCGTTGCCATCATGGCCCTGTGGCTGGGGGTGCAGATTAACCGCCGTGTCGCCTTCCTGCATAACTACAATATTCCCCCGGCGGTGACCGGTGGCCTGCCTATCAGTGCCTTGGTGGCGGTGGCGGAACTGGGCAGTGGCTGGGAAATCCGTTTTGATCTGCAGTTGCGGGATCTGCTGCTGATTGCTTTTTTCAGCACCATTGGCCTGTCAGCCCGTTTCCGGCAGATGCTGGAGGGGGGTAAAGCCCTGCTGTTGATGCTGGGGCTGGCGGTGGTGTTGTTGCTGTTCCAGAACCTCACCGGTGTGGTGATCGCGCTGCTGGCTGGAGAACGCCCTCTATACGGGCTTATTGGCGGGAGCATTTCCCTGGCGGGGGGGCATGGTACGGCGATTACCTGGGGTCAGTTGTTTGAAGAGCATTTCGCGATTGTTGATGCCAGCTCCCTGGGCATGGCTTTTGCCACCGCCGGTCTGATTACCGGCGGCCTGATAGGCGGACCGGTGGGGGCTTATCTGATCCGCCGGCACCAGCTGCAGGCGGACCCCCGGGACCCGGCTCTGCCGGTGCTGGAAGTGGGCAAAGAAACCATCTACCAGATCAACTTGAACGGTTTGCTCACTGGTGTATTGCTGGTGGCTTTGTGCTTTGCCCTGGGGGCGGCGGTGTATGACTGGGTAGTGACACTGGGTATCCGGGTACCGGCGTTTCTCACGGCGATGTTTTTGGGCATTGTGCTGACCAATGGTCTGGAGCTGTGCCGTGTGGCCGTTGACTATCGGCCGGTACAGCTGATTGGTGACATCAGTCTGCAGCTGTTCCTGGGAATGAGCCTGATCAGCCTGCCGTTGCTGGCTCTGCAGGGGGCCCTTGGGATGATCGGCCTGGTCATGGTGCTGCAGGCGGTGGTGATCACGCTGTTTACCCTGTGGCTGGTGTTCCCGCTACTGGGGCGCAATTACGATGCCGCCTGTATCAGTGCCGGCTTTATTGGCATGGGTCTGGGTGCTACCCCGGTGGGTATTGCCAATATGAATGCCCTGACCAACCGTTTTGGCCCCAGCCCAAAAGCCTACCTGGTGATTCCTCTGCTGGGGGCCTTCTTCATTGATATTGCCAATGCCACCCTGGTGCAGCTGCTGCTGGGTTTCAGCTATTTCAGCTAGTGCTGTGAAGGTCATATTGCCACCTTTTCACTAAGTGTACTGGCGAACAGAACGGGTGAGTTTTCCGGTTCACGATACCCTTATGCAGCCTTGGTCTCACAATTAAGCCAGGGATGCACCTCCCGACCATCTGGAGAGGGGGAGTGCGCATTTGTGCAAAATGAGTTTAAAGGAGAGATCTCATGAAGAAAATGACTTCACTGGTAATGGCAGTAGCTCTGGTGCCGGTAATGGCAATGGGCGTCGCCACGGTATCTGCTGAGGAAGATCGACAGGCCATGGGGCAGCAGCAGGAGAGTGGCTTTATCACCAGTAAGCCCCAGGGTTCCTTGTCAGCAGATGATTTGATTGGCAATGATGTGCGTAATCGGCAAACCGATGAAGACATCGGTAACATCAGCGATCTGATCATTGATGAAGACGGAAGAATTTCTGCTGTCGTGGTGGGTACCGGCGCTTTTATGGGAATGGGTGGCGCAGATGTGGCCATTTCCTGGGACAGGGTAGAGCAGGTGCGTGATGGTGAAGATGATGTGTCGCTCTATGTGGATATGACCCAGGAGGAGCTGGAGCAAGCCCCTGAGTATGATAATGAAGAAGGCGGCATGTTCGACTGAAACCTGCCAGTTCAAGGTGAGTAACTGGTGTTATTTTCCGGTCGAGCACGGCCTATGAATGGCGGTACATACCGCTGTGATCACCGGAGTTAATAGTATTTTCCCCTGGCCGGCATTGATGCCCGCCAGGTAACCCAATTGCGAAATCACACCCGAGGGAGCGGACATGAAAAGACTGACGGCCTTAACCGTTTGCCTGATGAGCTCGGTGCCGATGGCAGTCATGGCACAACAAGCCCCCCAAGACCAACAATCTGAACAGTGGCAAACCCAACAGACCCAGCAACAGCAGGACACAACCCCGCAAGAACAGGGCCAGGGGGGGAATCAGTATGGGCCTGAAGTAGGGGACCAGGAATTTTCCATCTCTGGTAGCGGAACCAATGATCGTCGCTTCAATAACGGCAGCTTCAGCGTAGTGGGTGACTGGGGCTGGTATCAGTGGGATAACATGGTGTGGGGGGTGCGGCAAAGCATCAACTACGCCAGTATAGAAGGTGAAGGCATTTCCGATGATTTCTGGAACGGCTCCACCCGGGGTTACCTGAATTACCAGCTACTGGACCAGTTGGTAGGACAGCAACTGCGCCCCTTCGTCGGTGCCAGTCTGGGCTTTATTTACGGTGATGCTGTGAACGACGGGGGCTTTGGCGGCCTTGAACTGGGTGTGAGGTACTATGTGCTGGAGAAGACCTATATCCTTGGTCGGGTTGATTACCAGTTTTTCTTCAGCAGTGGTGACTCCGATGACGGCTTTCGTAACGGGGCCTTTAACCACACAGTGGGTATCGGGTATCACTTCTGACCATGGCTCGCCAGAGGCAATCGGCTGTGACAGGGCGCTCTCGCCTGAAAGTAAGGGAAACCCAATGGCGGAACGCGCCCTGTATATTACTCCCTGTATCCGCCTCTGCACCTTTCCCCGGGGCAAGGCTGAAGTCGGTCTGCCTCGCGTTTAACAACGGCATAACATTCACAACACAAGGCTTCCAGTTTTGCCCTGTCAATAATGGTGATGCGCCCACGCTGGTAGCGAATCACCCTCTGACGCTGCAGCCTACCCGCCGCCTCGGTGACCCCTTCCCGCCTGACCCCCAACATATTGGCAATCAGCTCCTGGGTCATAATCAGCTCATTGCCCGGCAGACGGTCCAATGACAGCAGTAACCAGCGGCAGAGCTGCTGCTCGATGGAGTGATGCCGGTTACACACCGCGGTCTGGGACATCTGGGTAATCAGGGTCTGAATATAGCGCAACAGGATAGCGCGCATTGCCGGGGAGTGGTCGAATTCCCTGCGTATTTCCCCAATGGGCAGGCGAAACGCAGTACCGGCACTCTGAACAACGGCCTGACTGGTGGAACTGTTAGCTCCCATTAATACCGCAATGCCAGTAATGCCCTCAAAACCCACCACGGAAATTTCCGCGGAGGCCCCATCCGCCATGACATAGAGCAGGGAAACAATGCAATCGGTGGGAAAATACACAAACTCTATGGGTTGGTCCGCTTCATAAATCACCTTCCCCAGGGGTAAATGAACGGGTTTCATGCAGGGCAGGAGTCGCCCCAGAGATGCCTGGGGTGACGCCGCCAACAGCCTGTTATATGTAGCCTGATTGATAGTGGGCATATCGTTCCTTGAAAAGTGGCAGCAGATAAGTCAAGGGGACTGTATGGCTTTATGGGGGTGTGTTGGCGGAGGGGTGCAGGCTGCGTTTCAGACTCGACTTGAGGGGTGCCCAGACTGCCAGCAGGAACGCCGTCAGGGGCACCGCCAGAATCATGCCGATCACCCCACCGAAGGCGATGCCCCAGAACACCACTGAGATCACCACCAGCACCGGGGGCAGTCCAGACTGGTTGGCCATGATCCTGGGGGTCAGTAGCCAGCTTTCAATCAGCTGCACAACGGCAAAGACCCCTAGTGCCATGGCTAACAGGAAAGCGCCCCCTTCAGGCTGAAACAGGGCAATGGGCAGCACCAGCAGTAACCCCACTACGGTGCCCAGGTAAGGGACAATATTTAACAGCCCAAGAATCAGACCCAGGGGTATCGCCAGAGTAAGCCCGATGATGCTGAAACCCAGGGCCAGCAGGACGCCCATGATGAGGGCAATCAACAGTTGGCCGCGGAAAAACGCCGTCAGATACCCCACAAACACATCCACAAAATACAGCACTCGGTCCCGGGTGCTGGGGCTGAATACGGACAGCACTTCATTGCCCTGGTCTCGGAGTTTTTCCCCGGAAAGCAGGGCAAAAAACAGATACAGGGGAACAAAGCCCAGTCCAGCCACCAACCCCACATAGGACATAACGGCAGTGCCCAGGTTCCCGTTTTCCGGCAATAACTGAATAAAGGCGTCATCTTCCAGAGAGCTGGGGAAGAGTGTGGTCAGGCCAGGGAGGAAGCGGCTCAACCGTTCCTGTAGCTGTTCCCATATGCCCGGGGCCATGGCAATAAAGCTCGTGGCCTGTTCGACCATGGTAGGTACCAGTAATGCCAATAGTCCTGTGAGTAGCGCCAGAATCAGCGCGAACAGCAGCAGAATGGCCCACACCCGGCTCAAACCCAAAGTGCGTTGCTGCCATTGCACCAGGGGAAACAGGATCAGTGCCAGGGTTCCCGCCACTGCCAGAGGCAAGATCAGGTTGTAGAACAGACTCAGTACCCGGGTCATTGCCCAGAAGCCTAAAACAATCAGGGCAATACACAGGGTGATTGCGGACAGCATGACAGTCAGGCGCAATAACCGGCGTTGCAATGGCGAAAAGAAAGTCTCTGTCATGGGCAAGCTGTACGTTGGCAGGATGGCATCCTGTTCACGCTAGCAAGGGCCTGGGGGTGCGTCTGCCCGGTAGCGCACAGAGTTACACCGGCCTGGCCATAAACAGTAATCAATAGTGTGGGATAACGTACAGACCCTTTGCAGAGGGTGGGCCTAATCTAGCTTTTGGACTTGGGAGAATCCTTCGCCCAAGGCCAGCAACCGGTTCCCAATGAACCGGCTAAGGAGCACCCCCATGAGTCAGGAGAACGGCATGAAAAGTAAACACCAGGATGAGTCCACAGCTGCCACCATTGACCGGATGGCAGCTGGTGCCCATGAGAAAATGGACAGGATTGCGGAAAGTGCCAAAGGCACTGCGGAACAGCTACATAACCGGACTCAGGAAATGAAACACCGGGGCCAGGAAATGGGCGAAGAGGCAAAACAGCTCCAGGACCAGTGGATGCGCACGGTAACAGGCTATGTGCAGGAGCATCCGGTGGCTTCCCTGGGTATTGCCCTGGCCAGTGGCTATCTGGTGAGCCGAATCCTTAGTTCACGGTAAATGATGGTGGATTATGACCGTGTCTGATCATACAACGGCAGGCCAGCCTCGTGGGTCAGATAAAACCACAGCTGGTCAGGATCCGGAGCAGGGTGATAATGCCCCTGCACCAGATGCCAATGAAACAAGCCTGATGAACGGTGTATGGCTGGAGGCGAAACGGCTGCAGCAGGAACTGGGTGGCTTGGCCTATGATCACCTTACCTTGGCGGCACTGGAAACCCGCCAGGCAGGTGAGGCGCTGGTGCGCATTATTTGCCTGACTATAGTGTCAGCGGCCTTGTTGTTCAGTGCCTGGCTAGGTCTGTTGGCGGCCATGGTCGTGGTGCTGGTTCAGCAGTTCCTGCTGGATCCTGCCATGGCCATTTTGTTGGCAGTGCTGCTCAATGGACTGGCTGTGTTGCTACTGATCCCGGTTATCCGCAAGCAAAGTCGGAAACTGGTGATGTCTGCCACTATTAACAGCCTGCAGGCGGATGCCGAGGCCATCAGCAAACCCCAGGAGCACCCGTGAGACTGTTCAAGCCTGGCAGGAACTCCCTGCAACAGCGCATCGATAGCACCACCCAGCGGCTGAAGAATCGCCGGGAAAATATGGCCCTGTACCGTACCGGGATCAATCAGCAACTGAACCGACAGTTGGCCACGCCGCAAACCCTGATGTTCGCCGGGGGGGCGGGGTTTCTGCTGGGAGAGCTGCAATTGCTGCGTCCCGTCCATGCCCCCTCGGCAACTGAGGCTTCAACTGCCCAGACCCTGGCCTGGGCCCCCAATATAGGTTTGTTGCTAAAAATTTCCCTGGAGGCACTGTCCTGGGCCCATGAACTTTTCATCACCATGGGGGATTCGGCGGAATCCCAGGAAACCAGGCCCACCACCCCGGCATCAGGTTCCCAAGAGCAACCGTAATATCTGTTTCAGCCGTTAGCCCGTCAGATCGCGGCTGAATGTCTTTGTGATAGCGGTCATCTGTGCAGGAGGTGTATTCAGCGGTTGAGTGCTCTAACGCACGGAGATACTCCGTAAAATCCGTTTATGCTTGCGGACGACGGATACCATTTGCCAGCGCAACCAGGAGGCAGCGCAATGAATATTCTGATTTGGCTTATTATGGGGGGCATTATTGGCTGGATCGCCAGCCTGATCATGAAAACCGAAGGCCAGCAGGGCATTATCATGAATGTGGTGGTGGGCATTGCGGGTTCAGTGATTGGCGGTTGGCTGGTGGTGCCCCTGTTTGGTGGAGAAACCATGCAGGAAGGCTTCAACTTAACCAGTTTTGTGGTGGCACTGGTGGGCGCCATTATTCTGTTGGCAGTGGTCAACCTGATACGCCGGGGCAGCCCCAGGGGGCCCTGAGTTATGCCAGTGAGCGGCGGATCAGTACCGCTGCCCGGTAGCGGCGTTTGCCGTAACGGGTCATGGCATCCAGCTCCTCCAGCATCACCGGCATAAACTGGTTATCCAGTGCAGACTGGTGGTCATCCTGATCAATGTCCGGGTCATTGAAGTAGGCATGATGGTCATCCATGTCCACCAGCCAGACCCAGTGGGGGGCCTTGTTGCGGTTCATGCGCCAGGTGCTGATCAGTACCAGAATGGACCAGCCTTCTGCCAGCAGGGGGGGAATGTCCTTCAGTGTCAGGTCCCTGGTGGCCAGTTCCACCCCTGCCTGCTGGCAGTCGAGCAAAAAGGTGGTATGGGCCAGCTGAATAATGTCCTGCTTCTCATTGGAGCGCACACCATCCATGAACGGCGCTTCGAGATGGCTGGCCCAGACACGGGCCTCAAACCCCCGGCGATGAGCGGCCAGGGCCAGCCCCAGAGGGGATGTGCCGCCGGGGCCTGTGGTCATATAAACGGTGGTGGCTTCCCGCCATAGCCGTAACTCCTCGCTCCGTTCCAAAGGCTGTTGCGGATTCCCCTGGTGCATGGCCATCATCAGTGCCGCTGTGCCGCAGGTAAAAGGCATAGTCTGTGGGTAGTAGGGCAGATTGGCCGGGCGGGGCAGGGCCGGGTGCAGCTGTTTTTCCATTTGCAGGGCATCACCGCCATCCTCGTAATACCCCTTTAATGTGCCCAAGAGGCTGAAGCCGGCACTGTCATAGAGGGCAATGGCATGGCGGTTGTCCCCCCGCACTTCAAGGCGGATAAACCGGCAGATCTGGGCCTCCGCCGCTGCTTCCAGATGCTCCAGTAATTGCCGGCCAATGCCCTGGCCCCGAGCTTCTCCGGCAATGGCCAGGGAATAGAGGCGGGTCAGGCTGGTGCCCCGGCGGCGCAACAGTAACCCATACCCTAACAGCTCCTCTCCAGAGCCGGTGCAGACGCTTAGCAGATGCAGGTCGTGTTTCAGGAACCGGCTGAAACTGCGCCGGCTGATGCGGTCGCTGTCGAAGGCGGCGTTTTCCAATGTGACCAGAGCATCCAGATCACTCGGGGTGGCGGCACGGAGGGGCATGGCATAAAGTCCTTACAGATCCCTGTTGACGGGCACAGGGCGCCGGCCGGATGATGCCAGCACTATAGCACAGCAGTGGCCCTGTGCAGCCCGAACCACAAGGAATCTCCATGACCAGGCTCAGCCTCATTGTCGACAAAACCGCCGACTGGAAAGCGTTTTACCCCACGGAAGATTTGCGCACCGCCCAGCAGTATCTGGATGAGGCCGGACTTGAGCCCCAGCGGGTGATTAACCTCTGCCACAGCTACAAATACCTGAGCCGTGGCTATTATGTGTCGCTGCTGGCAGAGGCCCGGGGGCATAAGGTGATCCCCTCCGTGAAGGCGATGACCGATATCGCTCAGCCAGGTATATTTGGCGTTTTTGATGAAGGGCTGAACCGCAAGCTCGACAGCATAGCGGGCTCTGCCCAGCGGCTGTGCTGGCGGGTGTTTTTTGGCGAGTCGGAAGACCCTGCCTTGATGGACATTTCACGGCAACTGTTTGAACGGTTTACCCTGCCGGTGCTGGAGGTGACATTTACCCGCAAGAGCGACTGGCAGTTGACGGGGGTAAAAGCCCTGGGGTTGAATAAACTCACGGAGGCGCAAGAAGCCCCCTTTGCCCAGAGCCTGGAGCGGTTCTCCAAAAAGCTCTGGCGGGCTCCCCGCTCAAAGCGTAAATACCGCTACGACATGGCCATACTGGTGAACCCCACGGAGCCCCACGCCCCCAGCGACAAGGGTGCCCTGCGTAAGTTTGAAAAAGCCGCCAAACGCCAGGGTATGGATGTGGATTTCATTCAGGCAGGGGATTATTTCCGCCTGGCGGAATACGATGCGCTGTTTATTCGTGAGACCACCAATGTCAATCACCACACCTACCGATTCTCCCGCAAGGCGGCCCATGAGGGCATGGTGGTGATGGACGACCCGGACAGCATTCTGCGCTGTACCAACAAGATCTACCTGATGGACCTGATCCGTCAGCGGCATTTGCCCGCGCCCCCAAGCCGGGTGATTTCCCATGCTAACCAGGCCATGGTGAAGGAATTGGGGGCAGAGCTGGGCTTCCCCATGGTGCTGAAGATTCCTGATGGGTCGTTTTCCGTAGGGGTGGTCAAGGTGAAAGATGGGGATGAGCTGAAACGAACCGCTGCGGAGTTATTACGCCAGAGCGCCATCATTCTGGCTCAGGCCTTTGTACCCACGGATTATGACTGGCGCATTGGCGTGCTCAATGGCAAAGCCATTTACGCCTGCCGCTACTTTATGGCCCAGGGGCACTGGCAGATCTACAACCATGCCGCCGCCGAAACCAAGCAGCAAAGTGGCGATTCCCAGACACTGCCCACCCATGAAGTGCCACGGGTAGTGATCAGGGCGGCCCTGGAAGTAGCCAGTGCCTTTGGTAACGGGCTTTATGGGGTGGACCTGAAACAACGGGGTGACGAGGTCTTTATCATCGAAGTGAATGATAACCCCTCCATTGATAATGGCATTGAAGATGCCTGGGCCGGGGAGGGGTTGTACGACACCATAATGGAAGAGTTTCGCCAGCGCCTGGACCGGCGTTAAAGCAACTGCCACAGTTTTGATCTGGCACAGAATCCACCCGCTTTAATCCCGTTACACTTAAGGGATAAGGAGCGCCCCGCTTCAGCCCGGGGTGCCGGTACCTGGGTGTGGGAGAAATGTCGGGGTGAAGAATGGAAACAGGGTTTGCGGCCCAGGGTGGGGTAATGCTGTGGCTTGGGATTATCCTGTTGCTGTCCCTGGCGGCCTATTGGGCCGGGGAGCGGCTGCATGTGCCCAGGGGCACCTTGCTGGTGCTGGTAGGCATACTGTTTGGCCCCCAGGTGCTGGATCTGCCCCTGGCCAATGGGGCTGAGCATTTCTCACTGATCACCCTGATGGCACTGGCAATGGTAGGGTTTTTGCTGGGGGAGCGCCTGTACTGGAAAGCGTTACGCCGGGGAACCAGCGCCCTGGTCATTGGTAGTGTCGCTACACTGGTGACCACCCTGGTGGTGTCTGTGACGGTCTGGCTGGCAACCGGAGATCTGGCTGCTGCGTTGATTCTGGGGGCTATTGCACCAGCAACCGCGCCGGTGGCGACCCTGGATGTGCTCCATGAAGCCGGTGCCCAGGGCAGGCTGACCCGGGTGCTGACCCAAATTGTGGCCATTGATGATGTCTGGACTGCAGTTCTGTTTACGCTGTTGCTGGTGGCCGCGGAGATCAGTCTGGGGGCCTCGGTACAGCTGTCAGAGATCGCAGCAGGGTTGCTTGAGCTTGGGGGGGCGGTGTTGCTGGGAGTGCTGCTGGGGTTGCCCATGGCCTGGCTGACCGGGCGGTTGTCCCAGGGGGAACCGAGCATTCTGGAAGCGGCGGGGTTTGTGTTTCTGGCAGCCGGGTTGGCATCCTGGCTGGGGCTATCTTACCTGCTGACCTGTATTGTCATGGGGGCGGTGGTTGCGAATGTGGCGAAACACCATGTGCGGCCTTTCCGCTCCATCAAGGGCATTGCTGACCCGTTTATGTTCGTGTTTTTCTTTCTGGCGGGCTTTCAGCTGGAGCTGTCTGCT
>REBR01000023.1 GCA_007692645.1 Halomonadaceae bacterium
GATTAATCCCATAGGTTTTTTTTCAGCATAAGGACATGCCCATGACCCTTTCACCCTGTTACCGGCCCCTGCCCAACCTGCACCTGCACCAATTACCCCTTTACCCGACACCCCTGGAAACGGAGGTGGTGCGGGGGCTATCGGCCCGGCAGAAAACCCTGCCCGCCAAACTGTTCTATGACGATACCGGCTCCTGGCTGTTTGAGGTGATTACCACCCTGCCGGAGTATTACCTGCCCCGGGCAGAGCGGGAAATTTTCCAGCATCAGGGCCATGAAATCTGGCCCCACCTCCATGCCGGGGCGGTGCTGGTGGAACCCGGCAGTGGCAGCTGTGGCAAGATTCAGCCATTACTGGAAAATACCGCCCCCAGGGCCTACGTGCCCATAGAAATATCCGGAGATCACCTGTGGAGTGCCGCAAACTCCCTGGCAGCCCGCTATCCGTGGCTGTCCATCCATGCGGTCTGTGCAGACTTTACCCAGCCCCTGGAGTTGCCTGCCGCGGTGCCGGAAGCCGTGCGTACCGTGTTCTTTCCCGGTTCCACCATTGGTAATTTCCCCCCTGGTGAGGCGCTGAAGCTGCTGGGTAACCTGCGCCAGTTACTGGGTCCTGGGGGGCAGCTGCTGCTGGGGGTAGACACCCACAAATCCCGGGCCACCCTGGAGGCCGCCTACAATGACAGCAGAGGCGTTACAGCAGCCTTCAACAAGAATATGTTGCGGCACATCAACCGGGCTCTGGGAATGGACTTCAACCTGGAACAGTTTGCCCATCTGGCGTTTTACAATGAGCGGGAAAAGCGGATTGAAATGCACCTGCGCAGCCTCAGGACCCAGACGGTTCACCTGGGTGAACACCGTTTTACCCTGGCCCGGGGGGAAACCCTGCACACGGAAAACTCCTACAAGTACCGGCCAAAGGAATTTGCGGCCCTGGCTAGCCGGGCCGGTTTCCTGTGGCAGCACTGTTGGCAGGACCCGCAACGGGCCTTCAGTGTGCATCTGCTAAGTGCATAGGGGCTGCTGAACCGGTGCTGCCGGTGTTTTTGCCCTGATTTTTTTGCTGGCGGGCTTCAGCCTGCCTTGTTCAATTTCTTCAGCCGTTGTGCGGCCCGTTTTACCGTCGCCATCTTCTCCGGGCGCTTCATCCCTTTCCATTGTCTGATCTCGCAACGCAGGCGTCCGCAGCCATGGCACAGCTCACCATTGAGCTGGCAGGTGGATTGGCAGGGATTGTCGATGGCGTTGGCCATTTCAGCGGTGCCCTTCATGATCGAGGCGCAGGTGGGGCTCTACCTGGCTGAAGGGCACCTCCGCCAGAAACAGCGCCTCTGCGGTGAGCACCGCCATCAGCTTATCCAGCCCCTGCTGGCGGGCGGCGGCCAGGCTGGCGGGGCCGTCAAACATCCAGATCACCCGCAGGCTTTGGGGGAAGGCCCGGTAATCCACCTCATGGGTCAGCCACTGGAAACCGGGCAGCTTCGGCTTGGCGGTCTCGCAGGCAGCGGTGAGGGCTTTCACCAGGCGTTGTTCCATGGCTTTATGTTCCCGGTCCGGGTGCTTATTGCCGGCCATCAGTAGGTCTCCGCTTGCTGGCATCAGGGTGTCGGTGACAGGGCCTGCACCAGGGTATGAATGTTATGGCGCATCATGGCCTGATAGGTGCCCGCCGGACCATCGTCCCGGGACAGGGCATCTGCATAAAGGGTACCGCCTATCCGGGCATCCGTCTCCCTGGCAATTTGACGCACTAGACGGGTGTCACTACTGCTTTCCAGGAACACCGCCGGAATCTGCTGTTCCCGGATCTGGCGAATAATGGCCGCCATATCAGCGGCAGAGGCTTCTGCTTCCGTGGATAATCCCTTGGGGGCGGAAAACTGCAGGTCATAGGCCTGGGCCAGATAACCAAAGGCATCATGGCTGGTAATCACCTGGCGCCGCTCCGGGGGCAGGGAGGCCACAATATCCTGCAGCTCCTCCTCAAGGGCTTCCAGTTGCGCCAGGTAATCCTGTGCCCGTTGCCGGTAATGGGCACCATGGTCCGGGTCCACGGTGATCAGTGCATCACGGATATTGCCCACATAGACCCGGGCATTGGCCACGCTGTGCCAGGCATGGGGGTCCTCCCCATGGTGGTCGTCATCGTGCATCACCAGGGGAACGATACCGTCAGTGGCGGTGAGGGTATGGCCGGAAAAGCCTGAGGCGGTGTGCAGCCGCGTGACCCAGCCCTCAAAATGCAGCCCGTTGATCACCAGTAGCTGTGCCTGGCTCAGGGCCCGGGCATCCCCGGGGGTGGGCTGGTAAATATGGGCGTCTGCATCCGCTCCCACCAGGGTAGTGAGTGCCACCCGCTCGCCCCCCACCTGCTGCACCCAGTCCCCCAGCACACTGAAGCTGGCCACAACCCGCACTGGTTCGTCCCCCTGTTCATCACTGAAGCCCGGCAGGGAACACAGCAGCAACAGGGCAGCAAGCAGCCACTTATCCAGTGGTTTTATCATGACAGATCCTTATTTTACGGTGAGTTCAGTGTCAGCCAAAGTAGTGCGCCGGTGGCGCCAGGTGTTCAGCAGCCCCTTCTCCCGGCCCACCAGGGCTGAGAGCAGAAACAGGCTGCCAAGGCAGAGAATGATCAGCGGGCTGGTGGCCAGGCTGGTGTAATAGGACAGCAACAGGCCGGCGAAACACCCCGCCAGTGCCAAGCCCACTGCCAGGAGAATCATCGGTTCCAGGGACGCTACCCAGAAGCGGGCAATGGTGGCAGGCAGTATCATCAGCCCCACCGCCATCAGGGTGCCCAGGGCATGAAAGCCGGCTACCAGGTTCAGCACAATCAGCATCAGCAGGGCCATATGGGCCACCTTGGCGGCAGGGCCCCCGGTGCGCAGAAAACTGCTGTCCAGGGACACCATCACTATGGCCCGGTACAGCAGCGCCATGGTCAGCAGGGTGATGACGGCGACCCCAGCCAACAGCAGCAAAGCCCCGTCGTCCAGGGCCAGGGTGGCGCCGAATAACACATGAAGCAGATCAATACGGCTGCCTTTCAGGGAAATCAGCAGCACCCCCAGGGCCAGTGAGGTGAGGTAAAAAGCCGCCAGGTTACCGTCTTCACTGGTGCCGGTATGGCGGGAGGTGAGGCCGGTAAGGGCCGCCACCAGGCAGCCTGCCACCATGCCCCCCAGGGTCATGGCCATCACCGAAAAGCCTGCCAGTAAAAAGCCAATGGCGGCCCCGGGGAGAATGGCGTGGGCCATGGCATCTCCGGTGAGGCTCATGCGCCGCAGCATCAGAAATACCCCCACCGGGGCGGCGCTCAGGCTGATGGCAAAACACCCCGCCAGGGCCCGGCGCATAAAGGCAAAATCCACAAAGGGGTCCGTCAGCCATGGCAGTAGCGGGACGCTGCTCATTGGGCCAGGGTCCCTGCAATGGTTTCGTGGCTGGCAGCTGCCGGGGGGCTGACGGCATAGAGCACTGACTGGCTCGGGGTGGGCCCGGCAACAGCCCGGTTGCCGGTCAGGCGCCAGGTGGTGGGAAAGTAACGGCGAACCAGAGCGGCATCGTGTACCACTGCCACCACCGCCACACCCCGGGATTGCTGTTGCTGTAGCAGAGCCATAAGGGTTTCCACGGTGGCTTCATCCACCCCGGTGAAGGGCTCATCCAGTAACAGCAGGCAGGCGTC
>REBR01000055.1 GCA_007692645.1 Halomonadaceae bacterium
TGGGGACAGACCACGTTTTTGGAATTCAAAAAAACGTGGTCTGTCCCCATTTAAAAACGCCCATTTAAAAACGGGGTCTGTCCCCGCTCAGGTCTGTCTTAAAACTGGTTCATATCCACCTTCAAGAAAAGCACTATTTATCAGCAGCTTATGGCATCGCCCCTCATCTCTACCGCTAAATCTGTTACTCATCTGATACAAACCACCCCCTTTCACCGGCCCTGAAAACCTCAGACTGCTGTTTTTAAACATAAAACCAATCTGGCCTGGTTCCTGCTATTACGCTTTTACGTGGTGCACGGCAGCTCTGCCCCGTGCAGCCACGCATGAAAACCCTTGTGAATAACTATCCAACGGAGCATTTTCCATGAAATTGCAAAAGACCCTGATTGCCACTGCAGTTGCTCTCGCCTATGGCCTGAGCGCCTCTGCCGTGTTTGCAGAAAACGACCATAACCTCAATGTGGACAGTGCCGATTCTGAATCGGTGTATGCCACCGATAACGATCTGTCCAATAACAGCACCAATAGCGAGTCCGCCGCCGGGGACAAGGGGGCTTCCGCCAGCGAAGACTCCCTGGCGGTTTCCGTGAACGATAATGACCTGTCCAATAATTCCGACAACAGCGCCCATGATTCCTTCAATGACAGCTCTGACAACAGCTTCGATATCCATGTGTCTGACTTCCTGAACGACTACTCCGATAACAGCACCACCCTGAAAATCAGCGGTGTGGTCAGCCTGAACGAGTTAAACAGCTCTGTGACCGACAACGAAGTCCATCTCCATGACGAGTCCTACATCACGTCTGAGGGATTGATCACCGAGGGCGCCTTCGAGGGAGCCGCAGGTATCTTGCAGACCGGTCAGTCTACGGGGGCTAACACCAACATCCAGCAAACCGTGTCGGTGAATGCACCGGCCAGTTTTGGCAACAACTGATTACTCTCACTCCATTGCCCTGCACTCAGGCTCCGCAACGGCCTCTGTACAGGGCTTTTTCAGACCCCAACAAAGGGGGCTATTCATGATGATTCGTCCATTCAGACTCTCTTACCTGCTTACACCCCCCTTGCTGATTCTGCTGACAGTAATGGCAGGCAATGGGGCTTACGCCGGTGAGTCCGGCAACACCATGATGGGTTCAGACACCTTAGGGGCCGCGCTGCCTGAAGCGGTGGGCAGCGAGCTGCTCGGGCAACAGCGGGCCCGGGCTGTTCCGACCCTGCAACTGAGTGAAAACAGCTCTCATATCGACCTGCAGGAGAACATGGTGCTCGGCACCACCCATGGCACCAATACCGTGACAGAAGGGGCTTTTAGTGGCGCACGGGGTATCTCCTCGGTTATTCAGAATACCGGGCACAACGTGGCCATTCAGGAGTCCACCAACGTCAACATTGTGATGCACCCATAGAGGTGAGTGCCATGAAGCCATGTGTCCTGTTAGGGCAACACCTGCTGACACTTTTGGGCATGCTGTGTTGCGTTAGCGCAGCCCAGGGCATGACTCTGCCAGGAATGGCCGGGGGCCATGAAGTGCAGGTAGAGAGCCTTAAAGCCCTGCGTTTTCATTCGGTGGTTCAGCAGCAATACGATTACAGTTGCGGCTCAGCGGCCCTGGCCACCTTGCTGAGTGTTTACTACCAACGCCCGACCACAGAAGTGGATGCCTTCGACAGCATGTTCCGTAACGGGGATCAGGGGCTGATCCGCAGTCAGGGCTTTTCCATGCTGGACATGAAGCGCTATCTGGCACTGGATCAGGGACTGTCTGCAGACGGTTTCCGCCTTGACCTGGCAGAACTTAAGGCCCTGGGGGTTCCGGCCATTGCCATGATTGAACTGCAGGGGTATCGCCACTTTGTGGTGATTAAGGGCCTGCGGGACGGGCAGGTGTTGGTGGGGGATCCGGCACTGGGGTTGCGCAGCTATTCAAAGGGCGGGTTCCAGCGCATCCGGGTTAACGACATTCTGTTTATTATTCGCGACCGGCCGGATCTGGCCCAACAGCAGTTTAACAACCGCGCCACCTGGGGGGCGGTGGCCCAGGGCCCTACGGATAAGGCCGTGGCCCGGAACAGCGTTGCGGAATTTGTGCTGAATCTGCCGGGGGCGACGCAATGGTAACCCCCCAGACCCTACCCGGAACGTTACTCATGCCATTCATTCGACCAGGACTTGCCGGAACCAGTCTGGCTCTGGCTGCTCTGTTGAGCATGCTGCCTGCCCATGCCCAGGGGCTTTTTGAGGTCTATGGCCCATCCAGGGTAGTCAGTGACGCGGTGCTGGCCGAGCAAAGGGGCGGGTTTTTTGGTCGTGATGGCTTACAGGTTGCGATTGGTCTTGAGCAGACCACGGTGATCAATGGCGATCTGGTGCATCGCTCAGTGCTCCGTGAACTGAGCCCCCTGGGAGAAAAGCCGGTGATGCCCGGCATGGAACAGGTGGTGATTCGAAACGGGCTTCAGGGGGCTCAGGTACAACGCAGCCTCAGTGACCAGGGCTGGGTGACGATCATACAGAACGACCTGCACGGACAGAGTATCCAGCATCAGCTGACCCTGGATATTGAGCTGGATAACCTGAGTATGCCCCGTAGCGATCTTGGCCGCTCACTGGAGCGGCATTTCATCGAAAGCTCCCGAACGTTTTAACCCCATCACCCCTGCCCACTCATAAGCGCATGGGCAGGCGCAGGGAGACCTGCAGGTCTGGCGCCGACTCTGTCACCCCCATTCCCACCGACAGGTTCAGGCTGGTGCCCTGGCCGATGCGCTGGGAGAGACCCCACAACAGACTGCCCACCTGGCGCCGGCTAAAGACCGCTTCCACGCCGGTGTCCCCGGCAAACCGGGTGCGGTAAACGATGCTGTGGTCATAACCAAAACTGATGGAGGTCTGGTTATTCAGACTGATACCAGTGCCCAGGTTAAAGCCCGCCACATTGCCGGGATCAACCCGGCCATAGCCTCCCCCCACATCCCGCTCCAGATTCCACAGGTAGCTGATATTGCCGAAGATGACCACAGGGTCTGAGGGATAGGTCATGGTGAGGCTTGGCTGTATACTCCAGAATCCGGACCCGGTGGGTTGCTCGACAAAGATGTCCCCCATCCGCTCGCCGTCGACAATGACATCCCTGCGCTCTACGTCAAAAGGGTCTTTACCGGTGCGGCTTTTGACCTTGAGGTTACCAATGAAAAAAGGCCGGCCTTTGTCTGCCACGTTAAACTGGTAATGGACACTGGCTTCCAGATCCCCGAGACCATAACCATCGGAGCCCGTGAGCTGTTCCGTGCTGCTCTCCTGCAAAATATCCCGGCGCCGCACCTGCTGTTCCCGGTAGACATAAGGCACCCGGATGCCCGCCTCAAACCGGCGGCTGATGCCATAGCGCAGGCCCACAGCCGCGGTGAAGGTATCCCGTTCCGTCTCACTCACATCAATCAGCCCCACCGCGATAGCGGGAATAATGGTAAAGCCCTCAATGGCCACATCCAGGGAACTGCTGTGGACATAAGACAGGGACGGCTCCAGCACCCACCGGCCAGAGGGAGTGAGCAACCCCCGTTCGGCAAACACCGCCACTTCTGCACTCTCCTGGGGGGGAGCCTCCCCTACCTCGGGCCGGGGCTCCTGGGAATAAACCAGTACCGGGGCGGCCAAGACCCCAAAAAC